>NZ_JAPEPI010000001.1:2486792-2797641 GCF_026340305.1 Streptomyces sp. NBC_01381
TGCCCTCCGTCGACCGCGTCAGATCCCACCAGGCCCAGCCTCTGGACTCGGACTCGGGGTCGAACTCGTAGAGCCACTCCTGAAGCCTCCAGGGCGCACCCTGGAACGCGGATATGTAGCGCTCTCTGCCGCGCCTCGCGAATTCAGGGGAATCCCCGGACAGAGGGCCGCTGACCGTGGCGAACCACTGGGGGACGGAGTCCACGGGCAAGTCGGTGTCGAAGTCTTCGGAGAGGGCCAGGGTCAGCGCGGTATCGAGTACGGGCCGCAGGCGGGCCGCGTACTCGTCGGCCGGCACCGTCGGTGTCACATCAAAGAAGCTCAGCACCGGCGGTGTGCCCTGAGGGGAGGGGCGCTGGGCGACGCGGAGCCTTTCCCGCTCGATGTCCTTGATCTCATGCAGCATGTCAGCAGGTTTCCTCATCAGCCTTGAACGGCTGCGCAACGTCCGATGGCGGACGCCGGATGGCTGCCGTCAGGGTCGGGTCGTGGGACAGGGCGACCGTCAGGGCGCGGAAGATGCGGACCTCCGGGTTGTCGTCGTTCGCGCGTACCGCCAGGTAGCTGCTCACCCATGGGGCGTCCAGGATCGGTACGAAGACCGCGCCCGGCCAGGCGTAGTAGCGGGCGAAGGACTTGAGGCCCGAGCCCGCCGCCGTGCCGGTGATCACCCCGGTCAGGACCTCCTGCGGGGTCACCGCGTACGCCGTGCTGCGGCGCCTGGCCTCGTGGTCGAAGTAGAGGTAGTCCGTGAAGGTGCGCGGCGTGTGGCCGGGGACGCGGATGAACGGGAGGTCCGCGATGTCGGCCACCGTCGCGCCGGTCAGACGGGCGTCGGCCAGGGCGGAGCCCTCCGGAACGACCACGATGCGCTGCTCGGTCGTCAGGACGTCGGCGGTGATCCGTTCGTCGTCGGGGCCCGGGCGTACGAAGGCCACGTCCACACGGTCCTCCGTCAGGGCCGTGACGTGTTCCGTGAAGTCCAACTGGCGGATCTCGACGGCCACTTCGGGGCGTGCGCGGCGGAACGCGTTGATCGACGCAGGGGTCAGCTCCGCCGAGCCGTGGCCCATGATGCCGACCCGCAGGGGCCGCCCGGCAGCGGGCGTCGTCGCCTCGGCCATGTCGTCGAGCGCTGCGTTCGACGCGGCGAGCAGCACGCGCGCGTGCCCGGCCAGGCGGGTGCCCGCCGGGGTGGGGACCACGGGGCTGCCCGTGCGGTCGAGCAGCCGTGTGCCGAGTTCCGTCTCCAGGCGGCGGACGTGCTGCGTCACGGCCGGCGGGGAGAGGAAGAGGCGCTTGGCCGCCTGCCCGAAGTGACCCTCCTCGACCACCGCCAGGAAGGACGACAGGAGTCGCAGGTCCAGGGGCGCGGAAGGCATGCGGACCAGCGTAAGTGAGGTGATGGTGGGCGGCCGCACGGCATTTACGAATCGTGAACGGAGGCGGCGGGCGGGCGCCGGGCAGCCATAGAACTGGGCCTCATGAGCACCACCGTCACGCATCTCGCCCCGATGGAACAGCCGTCCGCGCCCGCCCCGAGCCATGGACTCCGGACGGGCTGGATCATGATGGCCTCCGGCTGGAGCGCCAACCAGTTCTCCGCCCTCCTCGGCGCCTACCGCTCCGAGCTCGGCTTCTCCGAGTCGGCGGTGACCGGCCTCTTCGCCCTGTACGTCATCGGCCTCATCCCCGGCCTCCTGGTCGGCGGACCGCTGGCGGACCGCATCGGCCGCCGCCCGGTCGCCCTGACCGCGCTGGCCCTGAACCTCGTTTCCACCGGCTTGCTGATGCTGGGCGCGGGGGCCACCGCGTGGGTGCCGCCGGGTCGCTTTCTGACGGGCGTCAGTGCGGGCGCGTTGCTCGCGGCGGGCAGCGCGTGGATCAAGGAACTCTCTTCTCCGCCGTACGTCGCCGAGAGCGGCCCCGCGTCCACGGCCTCCCGCCGGGCGGGCCTCTTCGTGTCGGCGGGCTTCGCGTCGGGCGGCCTCGCGGCGGCGCTGATCGCAGAGTGGGCACCGCATCCGCTGATCACGGCGTATCTGCCCCACGTGCTGCTGGCGGCGGGCGCCGGTCTGGCGGCGCGCAGGTCCCCGGAGACCGTTCCCGCCGGTCTGAGCAGCCCCGCCGGTCTGAGCAGCCCCGCCGGTCTGAGTCGCCCCGCCGTTCCGCGCCGCCCCGCCGTCCCCGCCGTACCGAGTCCGACGGGCGAGGGCGCTCGCCCCGGGAGGCACTTCCGGCGGGCCGTTCTGCCGCTGGCCCCCTGGATCTTCGCCGCCCCCGCGACCGGCTTCGTCACGCTCCCCGCCCTGGTGCACGGCAGCCTCGTCTACACCGGCGTGGCCACCGCCGTCGTCCCCGGCGCCGGTCTGCTGATCCAGCCGGCGGCCCGCCTCCTGGCGGCGAGGCACCGTCTGGCCACGGCGGTGGCCGCGCTGACGGCCATCACCGCGGGCCTCGCCCTGGCCGTACCGGCGGTGAAGGCCGACCAGCAGCTCCTCGCCCTCGCGGCCGCGGCGATACTCGGCGTGGGATACGGCCTGGCCCTTACCCACGGTCTCACCGAGGTCACGGCCATCGCCCCGCCCCGGCGCCTGGCCCGCATCACCGCGTACTTCTGGACGGCGGCGTACGTCGGCATGTTCACCCCGTACGCGGTCACGCTCCTGTCCGGCGCCGGCCCGCTCTCCCCGCCCGCGATCCTCACCGGCATGGCGGCACTCGCGGCCCTCACCTGCGGGCTGTTCATCGCCCTCAACTTCCGTACCGGACCGCGCTAGGCCTTCAGTGCTTACCTTCTGGTCAGCCACTGGCCGAACGTTCGGCGGCGGGGCTCAAGGGAGCCTGCGTACGTAGCGAATGCCTGGGCGGCCGTCCAGGTCGGGCAGTTCGGCCTCCGCCATGAAGCCCGTGCGCGTCAGCACCGTCTGCGAGCCCGGGTTGTCGAGCGTCGTCTCCGCCCGCAGCCTGCGCAGGCCGTACTCCTCGGCCGCCCGCACGCACACCTGGCGTACCGCGCGCGTCGCCAGGCCCCGGCCCGCCGCGCTCTCCGCCATGCGGTAGCCCAGCTCCGCCTCGCCGTCCGGTGTCACGTCGATCAGGTTGACCCGGCCGAGGATCTCGCCGCCGTCTCCCACCAGTACGTGGAAGTGGCAGACCCCGGCCGCCTGTTCGGCGAGGAGGGACGTGTGGCGGGCCTCGAAATCGGTGAAGTAGGTGTCGCCTCGGTCAGGGACCGACTTGGCGAAGTACGCGCGGTTCTCCTGCTCGAAGGCGAGCAGGGCCGGGGCGTGGTCGGGGCGGAGGCGCTGGAGTTCGGGCATGCGTGAACGCTAGCCCCGGCCGCCCTCCTGCCGCACCGGGAAATACTGGCGCGGCGTCAGACCCACGATGCGGTGGAACGCCGCCACGAACGAACTCGCCGAGGCGTAGCCCACCCGCGCCGCCACCGCCTCGATCGTCATGCCGTCCGCCAGCAGCGGCATCGCCGCCTGCATGCGAAGGCGCTCCCGCCACTGGCCGAACGCCAGGCCCGTGTCGGACGAGAAGGCGCGGGCGAGCGTGCGGGCGCTTGCGCCTGCCGTCCGGCCCCATGCCTCCAGTGGGCGGCCGTCCGAGGGGTTGGCCGCCAGGGCTCTCGCCACCTCCCTCGCCCGTGCGTCCTTCGGCTCCGTCACGGAGATGCTCGTCACCGGGACGGGGTGGAGCACGTCGAGCAGGACCCGCTCCGCGCGCGCCCGTGCGGCCACGTCCAGATCCGTGCGGAGCAAGTGGTCGATCAGGGCGCGCAGGAGCGGGCCCGCCGCAAGGACCGTCGGCTCCGTCCACGACGCCGCCGCGGGGCAGCTCGCCGGTTCGATGTACGGGCTGCGCATCACCGTGTCGCCCGCCGCCTCCGTCGCGTGCGGCAGCCCCGCCGGGATCCACAGCGCGAGCGTGGGCGGCAGCAGCCAGGAGCCGGTCGCGGTTCTGATGCGGAGCAATCCCCTTGCCGACCAGGCGAGTTGATGCCGCAGGTGGTGGTGCGTGGCGAAGCGCAGACCGCGCGGCATCGTGAAGTCGCCGACGAAGATCGCCGTCAGCCCTTGAGGGGAGTGTCCGGTCTGCGACATGGGACGGCAGCCTAGCCCGTGTCGGACACCTCGGGCCCGGACCTAGCGTCGCCGTATGCCGATGAACCGAGCACACCGCAAGCTGTGCAGCTCCCAGCAATGGGCCCAGGCCGTGAAGGACCGCCTCCTGCCCTGGGCCCTCGAAGACGTCGAACTCGGCGAGGACGTCGTGGAGATCGGCCCGGGGTACGGGGCCAATCTGCGCGTACTCGTCGACCAAGTGCCCCGCCTCACCGCCGTCGAGATCGACGGCGACACAGCAGGGCTTCTGCAGCGCCAGTGGGGCGACCGGGCCCGCATCCTGCACGCCGACGGCTCCGACATGCCGCTCCCTGACGACACCTACTCGTCCGTCGTCTGCTTCACGATGCTGCACCACGTGCCCACCGACGCACTCCAGGACCGCATCTTCGCCGAGGCGTTCCGCGTGCTGCGGCCCGGCGGCGTCTTCGCGGGCAGCGACGGCCAGCCCAGCCTCCGCTTCCGGCTTCTGCACTTCCGCGACACGATGAACACCGTGGCCCCGGCGGACCTCCCTGCGCGCTTGGCGGCCGCCGGTTTCACCGAGCCGGTCGTGGACTGCCATCCGGAGAGCGGCGGCCTGCGCTTCAGGGCCCGCAAGCCCTGACGCCGCGCGCCGCGATCACGAGTCCTTGTCGTCCTTGTCGTCCAGGTCCAACCGGTACTGGATCACGTCACGGGCGCACGAAAGCACCCGGCGGTTGTGGCTGTACGCGTAGGCGCGCAGGCGTATCAGCGCCTGCGCGCAGGGGATCTCCAGCTGCGCGGCGAGCATGCCGGTCGCCTGGTGGACCTCCGCGAAGTGCAGGCAGGTCTCGTCCAGGAGCAGACCGGAGGAGGGGGCGGGACGGGCGGTGAGCGTGATGACGACCTGGGAGAGGGTGTCCGCCAGCGCGAACGCGTCCGCGAGCTGATCGGTGCCGAGCGGCCCCGGCGTCGTGCGGTGCCCGGTCAGCGCCCCCAGTGCGATCACCCCGATCCGCAGCGGGAACGCGAACACGGCCGCGACGCCCAACTCCTCCACCGAGTACGGCAGTCCGGGCCAGCGCACGACCGCGAAGCCCGTCGCATCGCCCATGTCGGGCATCAGGAGCAGCGCGCCGTCGTCGGCGGCGTCCCTGCTCGGCCCATGACCCTGGGTGAGCTGCAGATCCTCCAGCGCACCGGTGCGTTCACCGAAGGACTGCACCAGCTCCGGAGTGCTGCCCTCGTGGGCGAGGAGCAGCGCGAGACCGTCGAGGCCCAGCGCTTCAGAGCACGCCTGCAGGGGCAGCGGGGCAAGCCCCGGACCCGAGTGAGTGTGCAGTGCCCGCAGATACGACGCCATCGCGTGCAGCGGCACCGCCCTCACCCCTCAGCGTCCGGGGTCCAGTAACACGGGGTCGGCCGTGTCCTCCAGGACCTGTCGGGCGACATCGGTCAGCCGCGCGTTGTGACTGCGCGCGTATTGCCGCATCACCGTGAACGCCTCCTCCACCCCGGTCCGGCGGCGGTGGGCGAGATACCCCTTGGCCTGCTCGATCACGATCCGGCTGTCCAGGGCCGACTGAAGTTGTGCGGCCACTACCATCTGCTCGCTCACCGCCCGCTGTTGCAGCACACCGATGGTGGCGGTGTCCGCAAGCGCCTGGCCGAGCCGCAGCTGGGGCGCGTCCAGCGGGCCGGGGTCGCTCCGGAACAGGTTCAGCGCGCCGATCACCTGGTCGTGCATCCGCAGCGGAGCCGCGACGACCGAGGTCAGCCCCAACTCCACGGCGTACGGCGCGAATCGGGGCCACCGATCGCGGGCCGTGTCGGTGTCGAGCGGTACGTCGGGCACGTGGAGACCGCCGCCGAGCACACAGTCCCGGCACGGCCCCTCGTCCCACTCGATGCCGTTCATCTCCAGTACGCGGGTCTGCTCGTCCGATGCGGCGGCGTCCACCACCTGGCCTGCCGGCGTGGTCAGCAGCACCCCGGCCGCGGACACGTCCAGGAGATCCACACAGTGCTCGGCGAGTGTGTGCAGGAAGCCGATGACGTCGAAGTCGCGTACGAGCGTGTCGGCGAGGTCGACGAACGCGGCCGAGAGCCGTTCCTCACGGGGAGGGCTGGACATGCCCCAATCGCCTCCAGGGGGCCTGGGAGTCATCCCGCTCGCTGCCCCGCGACAAACGCGGACCAGGCTTCGGGGCGGATGAACAGGGCGGGACCCTGAGGGTTCTTGCTGTCGCGGACGGGAACTATGCCGGGGAGTCCGTCGGCTACTTCGACGCAGGCCTCCCCGCCGTCGCCGCCGCTGTAGCTGCTCTTGCGCCAGCGGACGCCTACGAAGTCGTACGTGACCTCGACGCAGTTGCCGCCTTCACCGTTGCTGTAACTGCTCTTGTGCCAGCGGGCGTTGCTCAGGTCGTACTCGTACATCGTCTGTAATCCTCAGCTGCCGACTCGACCAGGGCGAGGGACGCCTTCGGCGGCAGCGCGGCGCCCCTGAGTAGATCGTAGGCGCGCTGGGCCCGCACCACCACCGCCGGTTCGTCGACGAGGGTTCCCGAAAACGCCGTCTCTGTATAGGCGGTTGGGGGAGCGTCGTCGAACTCCATGAGCCTCAGGTCCCCGGTCATGTTGGCGTGCGCCCCCGCCTCGTACGGAAGCACCATCACCAACACATGCCGCTCCCGCATCAGCTTCGCGACGTGGTCCAACTGCTGAGCCATCGCCTCCGGTCCACCCACCGGGATGTACAGCGCGTTCTCGTGCAGCACCACCCAATACTCGGGCCTTGTAGCGTCCTTGAGGACGCGCGCCCGCTCCAGCCGGGCGGTCACCTTCTCGTCCACGTACTCGTCGGTGACGAACGGGTTGGCCGCCACGGTCACCGCGCGGGCGTACGCGGCGGTCTGCAGGAGGCCCGGAACCAGGGTCGGCGCGAACTCACAGATGCGCGTCGCCAGCGCCTCCAACTCCACGACCGCCGCAAAGTAATCCGCGTACCTCTTGTCGTCGATCAGCTTCCGGCACATCCGCTCGAAAAAGCCATCGGTTTGTAGGACCTCATCGATCCTCTCCGCGACATCCAGCTGTGGCTTACGAATTGCCTGTTCGAATTGGCCGATGTATCCGCCGGATACGAAAACCCGTACCCCCAGCGCCGACTGCGTAAGTCCCGCATCCTCTCGGCGCCGCTTCAACTCCGCTCCGAAGAACTCCCATGCCGCCTGCCTCGAACCATTGGCCATGGCCAACCCCCAGTCCCTGCCCCGCAGTTGTAGGAGACAGACTCCTGCCGATTGTAGGCGGATGCCGTCACCGTAGGGATGCGAAGAGTGAGATCCGACGGCAAAGGGGAACCACCCGATGGCTGAGAACAAGACACATGCGCCGGTCTGTGTCGAAGAGGCGGAGGAAACCATGAAAGAATTGCGCGCCGCACTCCAGCGAGCGGGAATTTCGTTGCCGTCATTGCGGATCGACCCCACATCTTTTGCCCGTGAAGCGCCCTGCCCGCTCATTGAATTGGGCGGCTGTCGCGTCGACATGGCGGCCCGGCTGACCGCCGCTCTGGGGGTCGCGCCATGAACGCCAACGCGCTCCCCATCGGTACGTACGCCGTGGACACCCGCACCGGGCAGGTCGGCAGAGTCATGGGCCACGAGGGCCCCTACATCCAGCTGCGCCCCTTCGGCGGCGGCAGGGAGTGGGACTGCGCCCCCGACGCGCTGCGCACCGCCACCACATCCGAACGCCTCCGCGCCGCGACGGCGTATGCGAACGCCCGAAGCCGGGGCGAAGTGCCGTGACGTAGGGTGCGGGCGCATGGCGATATGGAGGAAGTGGAGCAGGCCGAAGACCGAGTCCAAGTACCCGGCGCGGCTCACCATGCACCAGCTCTGGATGGTGTCGCTGAGCGCGCCGGTCAGCAGGGACAAGGACGCCTCGCGTACGACGCTGTATCCGTTCACCCGCATCGATGACGCCAAGGCCGAGGCCTGGCTCGCCCAGCAGTGGGAGATCACCGCGCCCGAGCAGCTGCTCGGGCGCCTGGGCCGCCTCGCGAACACCGGGTACCGGGCGATGGCCCAGCGGCGTCTGGGCGTCGCCCCGCTCGCTTGGGATGTCGCGCTTTACGTGGACATCTCACGGCGCGGCTTCGCGTGCGGGATGCTCACCGAACCCGACACCTGGACGCTGCTCAAGAACATCGTCCCGGCGGTGGCCGGAACGTACGCGTCCTGGCAGGAGTACGCCGACCACTACCTCCTGGGCCGGCAGGTGTGGCGGGACAACCTGGAGGCCGCCCGCGGTGACGGCGAGGGCCTCCCCGCCCCGCAGACGGTGTCGGATGCCCACCTTCGGTCCCTCCTGGACCCGGCGAACCGCACGAGCCCGTGGAACCTCGCCCCCTGGGAAGCGATCAGCAACCCGGACAGGCCGCGACGCCGGGGCTAATGCTGCTGCGGCTTCGCGGGAGTCGCCTCGCTCGGCCGCACGATGACGTACCCCTCGCCCTTCAGCATCAGCTGGACCGCCTCCCCGGAACCACCCCTGATCATCGAACCGATCGACTGCGAGCGATGCAGCGAGGTGTCGAGTCCTGCGGTCCAGCCGACCACCGCGTCCGTGTCGACGTACACCGGCTGCTGCGGCGAGACGGGTATCACCAGCGGATTGCCCTCGCAGACGAGCCCGAGGCGGCCCGCTCCCGTGAACACGCTGTTGAAGAGGCCGCCGCCGGTGACGCCCGCGCCCTTCACGGTCTTGATCTCGTACGAGAGCGTCGCGTCGAAGCACAGGACGTTGCGGCCGTTGACGGTGAGGGCGTCGCCCGGCTCGATGTCGACGATGAAGCAGTTCTGCGCCTCGTGCGCGAACCACGCCTCGCCCTGGCCGCGCACGGCCATGAGCGGCAGCCCCTCACCGGTGACCGCCCGCTTGAGCATGCCGCCCATGCCCTGGCTCTTGCGCTCGAACTGCAGGCTGCCGCGGTAGGCGATCATCGCGCCCTGCCTGGCGTGCATCTCGCCGTTCACCGCGTACTTGATCGACTTGGCGTTCTGCAGGGTCATCCCCGGGACGGCGGACGGCTGCACCATGTGCTCGGTGGAGAACAGGTCACTCTTCATGCGGGCAGTTTGTCAGGTGTGGGCGGTTGTGCCAGGGGTTGGGGTGCAACAGTCTTTCGGCAAAGGGCAGTTGACACCCCTGACGGCCCGCGTCATCGTCACGCCGATGGAGAACATGGAGCTGACCGCCACCGAAGCGCGCGTGTGGCAGGCGTACGCGCGCGGCCGCACCGTCGACCTCCGGCCGACGGACGGTGCCGCCGCCGACTCCGGGGCGCAGTGGGGGCCAGAACGCACCGTGCGCGCCGAGGTGCTCCGTGCGCTGCTCCTGGAGGCGCCACGCCAGGCGGGCGAGACACCGCTGCTCCGGCTCACCGGTGCGCGGATCAGCGGGCGACTCGACCTCCAGTACGCCGAGGTGGCGGCGCCCATCCATCTGTGGGCCTGCTACTTCGACGAGGAACTCGACCTGTACGGGGCGCAGCTCCGGCAGCTGAACCTCGGCAGGTCCGTACTGCCCGGCCTGCACGCCATCACCCTGCGCGTCGACGGCTCGCTGCGGATGAGCGGGTGCCGCGTCCGGGGGCCCGTCCGGCTCGGCGGTGCGCGGATCTCGGGGGCGGTCTTCCTCGACGGGGCGGAACTGGGCGAGGCGGGCGTGCGGCTCACCGAGCCGGTCCTCGCGCTCAACCGCGTCACGATCGACGACGACCTCCAGGCCGACGGGGGCCTCACCGCGCACGGCCTGGTGCGCCTCGCGGGTGCCGTCATCGCCGGGAACATCACGTTCGACGACGCCGTGCTCAGCAATCCGGGCGGCACGGCCCTGCACGCGTCGAGCCTCAGCGCCGGTACCGGTCTGCACGCGATGCGGTTGACGGCGCACGGCCGGATCAACATGCCCGGTGCCCGCATCCCCGGCCAGCTCAACCTGGAGGGCGCCCGGCTCTCCAACCCGGGCGGCACGGCCCTGCGCGCCAGCGGCCTCGTCGGCGGCACGCTCGATCTGCTTCAGGCCGAGCCCATCGAGGGCACCGTCACCCTGCGCGGCTGTCAGCTCGAACTCCTGAACATCGCCCCGGAGACATGGCCGGACGAGGTCCGCCTCGACGGTCTGACGTACATGAGGCTCGGCCCGCACGAGCCCGCCGAGCGCCGGCTCCAGGTCCTGGAACGCGACACCGACGGCTACGTCCCGTACGCCTACGAGCAACTCACCGTCGCCTACCGTCACATCGGCGACGACGCGGCCGCCCGTACCGTCCAGCTCGCCAAACTGCGCCGCCACCGCGGGACGCTCTCCTGGTGGGCCAGGGCCTGGGGGTACCTCCAGGACATCACCGTCGGCTACGGCTTCCGGCCCGCGCGCGCCGCCCTGTGGCTGCTCTCTCTGCTGCTGATCGGCTCCGTGACGTACGCGCTGCACCACCCGCGCGCACTGAAGCCGGCCGAGGCACCCGACTTCGACCCGTTCTTCTACACGCTCGATCTGCTGCTCCCCATCATCGGCTTCGGCCAGGAGCAGGCGTATGCGGCAGAGGGCGCGTACCAGTCCCTCTCGTACGCCTTGATCGTCATGGGCTGGACCCTGGCGACCACGATCGCGGCGGGCGTCACACGGGCGATCAGCCGCCAGTAGGGGCGATCGGCGCCCCCGGCCCCGGCCGCCGACCCCGTACGCGAGAATGAACCCATGAGCCTGTTCCGTGATGACGGCGTCGTGCTGCGCACCCAGAAGCTGGGTGAGGCGGACCGCATCATCACGCTGCTCACACGCGGTCACGGACGTGTGCGGGCCGTTGCCCGTGGCGTGCGGCGGACCAAGTCCAAGTTCGGGGCGCGGCTTGAGCCGTTCTCCCATGTCGACGTGCAGTTCTTCGCGCGCGGCAGCGAACTCATCGGGCGCGGGCTTCCGTTGTGCACACAGAGTGAGACCATCGCTCCGTACGGTGGTGGGATCGTGACCGACTATGCGCGGTACACCGCCGGTACGGCGATGCTGGAGACCGCCGAGCGGTTCACCGATCATGAGGGTGAGCCGGCCGTGCAGCAGTATCTGCTGCTGGTGGGCGGGCTGCGGACGCTCGCTCGCGGTGAGCACGAGCCGCATCTCATCCTCGACGCGTTCCTGCTCCGCTCCCTCGCCGTGAACGGCTACGCGCCGAGCTTCACGGACTGCGCGAAGTGCGGCATGCCGGGACCCAACCGCTTCTTCTCCGTCGCGGCGGGCGGCTCGATCTGCGTCGACTGCCGGGTGCCCGGCAGCGTCGTGCCGTCGGCGGAGGCGCTCGCGCTGCTCGGCGCGCTGCTCACCGGCGACTGGGACACGGCGGACGCGTGTGAGGCGCGGCACGCCAGGGAGGGCAGCGGACTTGTTTCCGCCTATCTGCATTGGCACTTGGAGCGCGGACTGCGTTCACTGCGGTACGTAGAGAAGAACTGAAGCTAGCTAGGAGAGAGCCCCCCATGGCAGTGTCACGACGCGGAATCCTCGGGCGGTCCCGCCGTGAGTACAAGACCCCCGAGCCGCACCCCACGGGCGTCAAGCCGCCGAAGATCCCCGGCGAGTTGGTGCCGAAGCATGTCGCCATCGTCATGGACGGCAACGGACGGTGGGCCAAGGAGCGCGGCCTGCCGCGCACCGAGGGGCACAAGGTCGGCGCCGAGCGCGTCCTGGACGTGCTGCAGGGCGGCATCGAGATGGGCGTCGGGGCGATCTCGCTCTACGCCTTCTCCACCGAGAACTGGAAGCGGTCCCCGGACGAGGTGAAGTTCCTGATGAACTTCAACCGCGACTTCATCCGCAAGACCCGCGACCAGCTCGACGAGCTCGGTATCCGGGTGCGCTGGGTGGGCCGTATGCCCAAGCTGTGGAAGTCGGTCGCCAGGGAGCTGGAGATCTCCCAGGAGCAGACCAAGGGCAATGACAAGCTGACTCTTTACTTCTGCATGAATTACGGCGGGCGGGCCGAGATCGCCGATGCCGCGCAGGCGCTCGCCGAGGACGTGAAGGCGGGGCGGCTCGACCCTTCGAAGGTGAGCGAGAAGACCTTCGCGAAGTATCTGTACTACCCGGACATGCCGGACGTCGACCTGTTCCTGCGGCCCAGCGGCGAGCAGCGCACCTCCAACTATCTGCTGTGGCAGAGCGCTTACGCCGAGATGGTCTTCCAGGACGTGCTGTGGCCGGACTTCGACCGTCGTGATTTGTGGCGCGCCTGCCTCGAATACGCCTCGCGGGACCGCCGTTTCGGTGGGGCGATCCCCAATGAGCAGCAGATCGCAGAGAGTTAGGCGTACACGGCCTTACACGGACGAAGGGCCCGCACCGTCGCGCTGACGGTGCGGGCCCCTCGCCGTATGGCTACATCTTCGTACGGCTACTTCTTCTTCGCTTCCGCGCACTCCGCGCACGTACCGAAGATCTCCACCGTGTGCGCCACGTTCACATATCCGTGCTCGGACGCGATCGTCTCGGCCCACTGCTCCACGGCCGGGCCCTCGACCTCGACCGCCTTGCCGCACACCCGGCAGACCAGGTGATGGTGGTGGTCGCCGGTGGAGCAGCGGCGGTAGACCGACTCGCCCTCGTCCGTGCGCAGCACGTCGACCTCGCCGGCGTCGGCGAGGGACTGGAGCGTTCGGTAGACCGTCGTCAGGCCCACCGAATCGCCTTTGTGCTTGAGCATGTCGTGCAGGTCCTGCGCACTGCGGAACTCGTCCACCTCGCCCAGAGCCGCCGCCACCGCGGCGCGCTGCCTGGTGGACCGGCCTCGTACCGGGGGTCCCGCAGCTGTTGTCACAGGTGCCTCCTCAACTGATAACTCGCACGATCGCCCGCACATCTGTCATATCCCGTGGGGCCATTGTGCCAGCTCGCTCTCAGACGATGGCCTTGTCGGCCGAGCGCCGGGCATCGGGGACCTCCGCCGTGCAGGTCGCGGCCTCGGCCGTCGCCAGGGTCCTGGCCCGGCGCCTCGCGAGCGGCGTCGCGAGGGCGGTGAGGACCACGAAGACGCCGATCGCCATCAGGACGATCGTCGCCCCGGGCGGCACGTCCTCGTAGTACGACGTGACCGTGCCGGACAGCGTGACGGCCGTGCCGATGACCACCGACAGGACGAACGTCACCTTGAAGGAGCGGGTGATCTGCTGGGCCGCCGCGACCGGCACCACCATCAGCGCGCTCACCAGAAGCAGGCCCACGACGCGCATCGCGACCGTCACCGTCACCGCCGCCGTGACCGCGATGAGGAGGTTCAGCACACGCACGGGCAGCCCCGTCACCCGCGCGAACTCCTCGTCCTGGCTCACCGCGAACAGCTGCTTGCGCAGCCCGACCGTGACCAGGACCACAAACGCCGCGAGCAGGCAGATCGCCGTGACGTCGGAGTCGGAGACCGTCGAGAGCGAGCCGAAGAGATACGAGGAGAGGTTCGCGTTGGAGCCGGTGTCCGAGAGGTTGATCAGCAGGACACCGCCCGCCATGCCGCCGTAGAAGAGCATCGCGAGGGCGATGTCGCCGCGCGTCTTCCCGTACGCCCTGATCAGCTCCATCGTCACCGCGCCGACGACGGCGATCAGCGTCGCCATCCACACGGGGCTCGAGTTGAGCAGGAAGCCGAGGCCGACGCCCGTCATGGCGATGTGGCCGATGCCGTCGCCCATCAGGGCCTGGCGGCGCTGGACGAGGTAGATGCCGATGGCGGGGGCCGTGATGCCGACGAGGACGGCGGCGATCAGCGCCCGCTGCATGAATGCGGTCTGGAGAATTTCCATGATCAGGTCAGCAGTCCCGTGCGGATCGGCTCGTGCTCGTCGGCCGAGTGCGGATGTACGTGGTCGTGGCCGGGCAGGGCGTGCTGGCCGACCGCCTTCGGGGGCGGGCCGTCGTGCGTCACACAGCCGTCGCGCAGCACGACCGCGCGGTCGATCAGCGGCTCCAGCGGGCCCAGCTCGTGCAGGACAAGGAGGACCGTCGCGCCCGCCGCGACCTGCTCGCGCAGCGTCCGGGCGAGGATCTCCTGGCTGGCCAGGTCGACGCCCGCCATCGGCTCGTCCATGATCAGCAGTTCGGGCTCGGAGGCCAGCGCGCGGGCGATCAGGACCCGCTGGTGCTGGCCGCCGGAGAGGGCGCTCACGGAGTCCTTGGCGCGGTCGGCGAGCCCGACGAGCTCGATGGCCCGGTCGACCGCCGCACGGTCCGCCTTGGTCGTCCACCCCAGCTGCGCCAGCTTCGTACGCGAGAGACGCCCGGCCGCGACGACCTCGCGGATCGTGGCGGGGACGCCGCTGGCGGCCGTGGTGCGCTGCGGGACGTAGCCGATGCGGGACCACTGCCGGAAGCGCTTCAGGGGCGTACCGAACAGGCTGATGTCGCCGCCCGTGAGCGGGATCTGGCCGATGACCGAGCGGACGGCGGTGGACTTGCCCGAGCCGTTCGCGCCGAGCAGGGCGACGACCTCGCCGCGTCCGACGGTGAGGTCGATGCCGCGCAGCACCGGGCGCGCGCCGAGAGTGGCCGTGGCCGCCCGCACGGATATGACGGGCGGGGTGTCCGCTCCGGATATGGATTCCGTGGCTTCCATGGCGTGTGCCTCCGATGCTGCCGACTGCCGTGCGGTCACTTCGCGCCGAGGGCCTTCTCGAGCGCGGCGAGGTTGGACTCCATGACCTCTACGTAGTCATCGCCCTTGGACTTGCCCGTGATTCCCTCCAGCGGGTCCAGGACGTCCGTCTTGAGGCCGGTGTCCTTCGCGAGGGTCTTGGCGGTCTTGTCGCTGGCGAGCGTCTCGAAGAACACCGTGGAGACGTCGTCCTCCTCGGCGATGCCCTGGAGCTCCTTGATGCGGGCCGGGCTCGGGTCCGACTCGGGGTCGATGCCGGAGATGCTCTCCTGGTCCAGGCCGTAGCGCTCGGCGAGGTAGCCGAAGGCGGAGTGCGTGGTGATGAAGGTCTTGGTCTTCGTGTTCTTCAGGCCGTCCTCGAACTTGGTGTTCAGGCCGTCCAGCTTCTTGACCAGGTCCTTGGTGTTCTTCTTGTACGCCGCCGCGTGGTCCGGGTCGGCCTTCTCCATCGCCTTGCCGACGCCCTCGGCGACCTCGGCGTACTTCACCGGGTCGAGCCAGATGTGCGGGTCGGCACCGGCTTCGCCTTCGCTTTCGTGGCCGTGCTCTTCGCCCTCATGGCCGTGGTCGTGGCCGACCCCCGTGCCGTGCTTCTCCAGCTTGGTGAGCTCGGCGGCATCCACGGTGTTGCTCACGCCGGACTGGCCGATGGCGTCGTCGACGGCGGGCTGGATGCCCTTGAGGTAGAGGATCATGTCCGCTTCGCCGAGCGAGGCGGTCTGCTGCGGGCTGAGCTCCAGGTCGTGCGGCTCGACGCCCGGCTTGGTCAGGGTGTCGACGGAGACGTGGTCGCCGCCGATCTCCTGGGCCAGGAACTGCATGGGATAGAACGACGCGACCACGTTCAGCTTGCCGTCGCCGTCCTTGTCCGCCGCGTTCGAGGAGGAGCAGGCGGAGAGGGCCGTGAGGCCGAGGACGGTGACGGAGGCGATGGCTGCGGTGGGTATGAGTCGGCGTACGTTCATGACACTCATTTTCAACAAATCTGGAAACGATTGTCAACTAGCGGTCGCTGCGGGCTCTACTCGGGAACCGATTTGATTAGGGGGGTAAGGCCGCCGGTAACCTGAAGCATTCGCTTCGCCCACCGTCGTAATGAAGAGAGCACCGTGGCCGCCGACAAGATCGACAGCATCGTCAGCCTGAGCAAGCGCCGTGGCTTTGTTTACCCGTGCAGTGAGATCTACGGGGGCCAGCGTGCCGCCTGGGATTACGGGCCGCTCGGCGTCGAGCTCAAGGAGAACCTCAAGCGCCAGTGGTGGCGCTACATGGTCACTTCGCGCGAGGACGTCGTCGGAATCGACTCGTCGGTGATCCTGGCGAGCGAGGTCTGGCAGGCCTCCGGCCACGTCGCGACCTTCTCCGACCCGCTCACCGAGTGCCTCTCCTGCCACAAGCGGCACCGCGCCGACCACTTGGAAGAGGCGTACGAGGCCAAGCACGGCCGCGTCCCGGAGAACGGCCTCGCCGACATCAACTGCCCCAACTGCGGTACGAAGGGCCAGTTCACCGAGCCCAAGCAGTTCTCGGGCATGCTCGCCACGCACCTCGGCCCCACCCAGGACAGCGGCTCCGTCGCCTACCTGCGTCCCGAGACCGCGCAGGGCATCTTCACCAACTTCGCCCAGGTCCAGCAGACTTCGCGCAAGAAGCCGCCGTTCGGCATCGCGCAGATGGGCAAGTCCTTCCGCAACGAGATCACGCCCGGCAACTTCATCTTCCGGACCCGCGAGTTCGAGCAGATGGAGATGGAGTTCTTCGTCAAGCCGGGCGAGGACGAGAAGTGGCAGGAGTACTGGATGGAGCAGCGCTGGAACTGGTACACCGGCCTGGGCCTGCGCGAGGAGAACATGCGCTGGTACGAGCACCCGGCGGAGAAGCTCTCCCACTACTCCAAGCGCACCGCTGACATCGAGTACCGCTTCCGCTTCGGCGGCAGCGAGTGGGGCGAGCTGGAGGGCGTCGCCAACCGCACGGACTACGACCTCTCCGCGCACTCCAAGGCGTCGGGCCAGGACCTGTCCTACTTCGACCAGGAGGCCGGCGAGCGCTGGACTCCGTACGTCATCGAGCCGGCGGCGGGCGTGGGCCGCACCATGCTGGCCTTCCTCCTGGACTCCTACATCGAGGACGAGGCCCCCAACGCCAAGGGCAAGCTGGAGAAGCGCACGGTCATGCGCTTCGACCACCGCATCGCCCCGGTGAAGGTCGCGGTGCTGCCTCTGTCCCGCAACCCGGAGCTGTCCCCGAAGGCCAAGGGCCTGGCGACGGCCCTGCGCCAGAACTGGAACATCGAGTTCGACGACGCGGGCGCCATCGGCCGCCGCTACCGCCGCCAGGACGAGATCGGCACGCCGTACTGCGTGACGGTCGACTTCGACACCCTGGACGACAACGCGGTCACGGTGCGCGAGCGTGACTCGATGAAGCAGGAGCGCGTCTCCCTCGACCAGATCGAGGGCTACCTGGCCAGCCGCCTGGTGGGCTGCTGAGCCTTGACGCCGTTCTGGCGTTCACTGAGTGAAGCTTGAAAGAAGCCCCCGGTTCCAGGTACGGAACCGGGGGCTTCTGCTGCACACTGTTCGCCATGCCTTCGATGACCACGAGCAAGGTCAGCAGATGGGACCAGCACGGGCGCGAACACGTCGTGCACGTGCAAAAGGCGGGTGTCCAACGCCAGTTGAGCTGCGACACGTGCGGCTGGGAAAAGCGGGTGCAGTTCCTCCCGTGGCTCAAGGCGGAGGAACACCTCGCCGAGGAGCACCAGGCCACGGTGGATCCTTCGGTGCCGTGACGCTCCGCCTCTCCGGAACACCCCTACGACTTCCGAGTTTCGACCTGCGAGCAACGAGTGACGATCCGAGACCTGACGTCGGCTGAGAACCCGGAGCTCTGGGCATTCCTGGAATCACTGCACCGCGGCGAACTCCTCTCCGGCACCATCGCAGCGATCGAACGGTTCGGCGTCTTCGTGGCGTTGGACGCCGGCCCCGACCACCCGGTCTTCCCCGGCGTCGGGTTCATCACGATCCCCGAACTGTCCTGGCGGTCCTTCGAAGCGGTCTCCGACGTCGTACGGGTCGGACAGCGCGTCTCCTGCGAGTTCCTCCAGTTCGACACATGGAACCTGGAGGCCAGACTCTCCTTGCGAGCGACGCAGGCCGATCCGTTCCAGGCATACGCCGACCGCCATGCGGTGGGACAGAAACTACGCGGACAGGTCACCAAGCTGGTCCCGTTCGGCGTCTTCGTCCAAGTCGCCGATGGCATCGAAGGCCTTGTCCACCTGCGAGAACTCGAAGGCGCGGCTGTGGAAGCACCGTTGGACGGCGTCCAGGTCGGCGACGAGTTCACGGTCGTCATCACCGAGATCGACCGAGAACGACGCAGGCTGGCCCTCTCCCGGCGACTGGTTCGGTCAGATCACTAGGGACGCAAGCCGCGCAGTACCAGGTCCAGTACGGCAGTGAAGGCCGCGTCGATTTCTGGGCTTGACCACTGGGGGGCGTAGGCCGGGTCGTGGAAGCGGTTCGTGGCGTCGAAGACTGCGCGGGCGGTCAGCGCCAGGTCGGGGAGCGGTGACGTCAACTCGCCTTGCTGGACGCCCTCTTCGAGTATGACCTCAAGCTGGCCGACCAGCTCACCGATGTGCTGCTCGACGACGGAACTGCTCTCGCCGAGCAGCACCTCATACGTCGCGAACAGCTCCGGATCGTCCCCCGCCTTGCGGCGCTTGGCCGCGAACAGCGCGGAGAACCAGTGGCGGAGACGGACGTCGGAGGGCACCGAGCGATCCTCGACGACCAGCGTCAACTCGCCCGTCGTACGGTCGAGCCACCGCTTCGTGACCGCCTCCCGCAGTTCCGCCTTCGTACGGAAGTGGCGGTACACCGTGCCATGGCTGACCCCCAGGGCGCGGGCCACGTCCACGACCGTGGCCTTTGCCGCGCCGTGGCGGCGCAGCATGTCCTCGGTCGCTTCGAGGATGCGCTCGGGGGTCAGGGTGCCGGTTGCCATGACATTGACCGTACCTGGGATGGATCAGTGCTCGCTGTCGAGGTGTGCCATCTGAGCCTCCGGGTAACGCGCGCCGGATGCGGCTCCCGCGGGGACGGCCTGCTCGATCGCGGCGAGGTCGGCCGCGTCCAGCGTCACGTCGAGTGCGCCGAGCGCCTCGGTCAGGCGGTCGCGGCGGCGGGCGCCGACCAGCGGGACGATGGCTGCGTCGTGCCGGGGGCCCTGGGCGAGCACCCAGGCGATGGCCGTCTGCGCGACGCTCACGCCCTTCTGCTCGGCGATCTTGCGCAGGGCGTCGACGAGGTCGAGGTTGCGGTCCAGGTTCTCGCCCTGGAAGCGGGGGCTCATGGCGCGGAAGTCGTTCGCGGCCAGCTGCCGGTCGCGGGTGAAGTGGCCGGAGATCAGGCCGCGGGAGAGGACTCCGTAGGCGGTGACGCCGATGCCGAGCTCGCTGACCGTCGGCAGGATCTGGTCCTCGATGCCGCGCGAGATGAGCGAGTACTCGATCTGCAGGTCGGAGATGGGTGCCGTGGCCGCCGCGCGACGGATCGTGTCGGCGCCGACCTCCGAGAGCCCGATGTGGCGGACGTACCCCTTCTCGACGAGCTCGGCGATCGCGCCGATGGTCTCCTCGACCGGCACGTCGGGGTCGATGCGGGCGATGCGGTAGACGTCGATGTGGTCGACGCCGAGCCGCTGGAGGGAGTACGCGGCGAAGTTCTTGACGGAGGCGGGGCGTCCGTCGTAGCCGGACCAGCCGCCGTCCGGGTCGCGGACGGCGCCGAACTTGACGCTGGTGAGGGCATGTTCGCGGTGCGCGGCGGGCGCGGTGCGCAGGGCTTCGCCGATCAGCATTTCGTTGTGACCCATGGCGTAGAAGTCGCCGGTGTCGATGAGGGTGACGCCCGCTTCGAGGGCGGCGTGGATGGTCGCGATGGACTCCGCGCGGTCGGCTTCGCCGTAGAGGGCGGACATGCCCATGGCGCCGAGGCCGATGGTGGAGGTGTGGGGGCCGGTGGTTCCGAGGGTGAGTGTGCGCATGCATTCACCATGCCATGACAGATGACAGATTTCAATATCTGTCATCTGTCATTCGTTAGTCGGCTGCTCCCCCTCAGCCGAAGCGAGCCACAAAGCGCCGCTGCCAAGGCGTCTCCACCGCCCTCGGTGCATAGTGCTCCCGCACATACGCCACCGCGTCGCCGTTCGGCACCCCATCAAGTACCGCGATGCAGGCCAGCGCCGTCCCCGTACGCCCCTGCCCGCCACCGCACGCGACCTCGACGCGCTCCTCCTCCGCCCGCTCCCACGCCTCGCGCAGGGCGGACGCCGCCTCCGCGCGGTCGGCCGGCAACCGGAAGTCGGGCCAGCGCACCCAGCGGGCCTCCCAGGCGACGGCGGGCGGCTCCTTGCCCAGCAGGTAGAGCGCGAAGTCGGGGGTCGGCCCCTCGGGGAGGGGGTGCCTCAGGCCCCGGCCGCGGACGAGCCGGCCCGAGGGGAGTCGTAGTACGCCAGGCGCTGTGGGTTCCCAAGTCGCAGTCACGGCGCGAGCGTAGTGCGGGGCAGGCCCTCCGAGCCCTCGGAACCCACTGCCTCCGAGCCCTCCGGGCCGGCGTCGAGCCGCTCCGCCGTCCGTCGCGCCGTCTCCCTCGCCCACCTGCCGCTGGTCAGCGCGCCGAGGAGCAGGACCGCGAGGCCGCAGCCCGTGATGATCCACCAGGCGGGGCGGCTCGCCTCGGTGAAGACAGCGGCGTACGACGAACTCCCCACCCCCGATGCCAGGACCGCGCCGATCACCGCGACGCCCAGCGTCTGGCCGATCTGGCGGCTGGTGGAGGCGACGGCCGCGGCGACGCCCGCCTGGGCGCGGGGCATGCCGGAGACGGCGGTGTTGGTGATCGGCGCGTTCACGAAGCCGAAGCCCAGGCCGAAGAGGACGTATCCGAGGAAGAGGGTCGCGTTCGTGGTTTCGGCGTCGAAGGCCGCGAAGAGGACTCCGGATGCCGTCATCGCGACCCCTGCGATCAGGAGGGAAAGGCGCGGGCCGCGGCTGCCCACCAGGCGGCCCGACAGCGGGGCGCAGATCAGCGTCATCGCCGCCATCGGCAGCATCCACACGCCCGCGTCCAGGGCGTTCAGGCCGCGGACGTTCTGGAGGTAGAGCGTGGAGAGGAAGAGGAAGCCGCCGAGCGCCGCGAAGGCGGAGATCGCGATCACCGTCGCCCCGCTGAACGGCGCCGAGCGGAAGAAGCGCAGGTCGATGAGGGGGTCGGCGCGGCGGGGTTCGTAGCCGAGCAGGCCGAGCAGGGCGAGCAGCGCGGCGCCCGCGAAGCCGATGATCAGCGGCGACGTCAGGCCCGCCGTCGGCGCCTCGATGATCGCGTACGTCAGGGCGCCGAGCAGGACGATCACCAGGAGCTGGCCCACGGGGTCCGCGCGGCGGGGCCTCGGGGCGCGGGACTCGGGGACGTACCGCATGGTCAGGAGCAGGGCCGCGAGGCCCACCGGCAGGTTGATCCAGAAGATCGAGCGCCAGCCGACGGAGTCGACGAGCACGCCGCCGACCAGCGGGCCCGCCGCCATGGAGATGCCGACCACGCCGCCCCAGACGCCGATGGCGCGGGCCCGCTCGCGGGGTTCCGTGAAGGTGTTCGTGATGATCGACATCGCGACCGGGTTGAGCATGGAACCGCCGACCGCCTGGATCATGCGGAACGCCACGAGGGATTCGAGGTTGGGGGCGAGCGAGCAGAGGACCGAGGCGATGGTGAAGATCACCAGGCCCGCCTTGAAGATCCGGCGGCGCCCCACCCGGTCCGCCGTCGAGCCCGCCAGCATGAGCAGCGCGGCGAGGACCAGGGTGTACGCGTCGATCGTCCACTGCATGCCGGAGATGTCGGTGTCGAACTCGCGCGCCATGGAGGGCAGGGCCACGTTCAGGACGGTGTTGTCGAGACTGACGATCAGCAGGCTCATGCAGCAGATCGCGAGGACGAGCATGCGTCGGCGGTGCGTGAGCTCTTGCTGGGGCATGGGTTCGACGGTATCTCGGAGGGGGGCGGGGTGGCGCGTGTGCGGCTCCGCACGACTGGGCCCCACACGCGCCCCCGGGCCCGTACGCGCCCGTCCCCTCAACCCAGCCGCCGGGGCAGCCGCAAGCTCAGCAGGGCCAGGCCGATCAGCCCCGCCAACTGAGCCGTGAGGACGATCGCGAACGCGTTCCGCATCCCGAGGTCCGGCACCAGGGCCAGGAAGAGCGAGCCGAGCGTCGCGACGCCGACAGCCAGGCAGGCCTGCTGCACCGTCGCCGCGAGCCCACTGCCCGCGCCCGCCCGAGCGGCAGGGACCGCTGCGAGCACGATGCGGTAGTACAGGGCGAGTTGGACGCCCTGGCCGAGGCCGCAGAGGGCGAGGCCGGGAGCGAGGGCGAGCGGGCTCACTCCGGGCCACGGCGTCGAAAGGGCCGTCAGCGCGAGGACCACCAGGCCCGCACCGTGTACCAGCGCGCATGCCGTCATCGCGCGGCTGCCGAGCCGTGCGACGAGCCGTGGCGCCAGCATGGACGTCGCGAACTGCGTGACGCCCATGGGGACCAGCGTCAGACCGGCCTTCAGAGCGCTGTAGTGCAGACCCTGCTGCAGGGCCACCGCGGTCACGAACAGCCAGCCGCTGAAGCCGACGAAGATCGGCACACCCAGGACGAGCCCCTTGCGTACGCCGGGTTCGCGCAGCAGCGACGGGGGCAGCAGAGGGCTGCCGCCGGTGCGTTCGGCGCGCCGCTCCACGTACGCGAAGGCGGCGGCGAGCAGGGGCGCCGCGGCGAGCAGCGCGACCGGCCACAGGGGCCAGCCCGCGGCCCGCCCCTCGGACAGGGGAAGCAGCAGGGCGGTGAGTGAGGCACCGAACAGGACCGTGCCGCCGACGTCGCTGCGCCGTGGCTGCTCCGCGCGGCTGTCAGGCACGGCGCGAACCGCGCACACGAGGGCGGCCACCGCGACCGGCACGTTCACCAGGAAGGCCATGCGCCAGCCCGTGCCCGCCACGTCGGCGGCCACCAGGACCCCGCCGAGGACCTGCCCGAGCACCACGGCGAGCCCGCTCACCGAGCCGTACATCGCGACGGCCCTGGCACGCCGCTCGCCCCGTGTCGTCGCGTGGATGGTGGCGAGGACCTGCGGCAGCATCAGCGCGGAGGCCGCCCCCTGTGCGACGCGAGCCCCCACCAGCCACCACGCCCCGGGTGCGAGCCCGCAGGCCAGCGACGTCACGCCGAAGGCGGCCACGCCCCACAGAAAGAGCTTCCTGCGCCCGTAGGCGTCACCGAGCCGCCCGCCGAGGACGAGCAGCACGGCGTACGCGACCGCGTAGCCGGCGACGACCATCTCCAAGGTGGCGGGGGACGCGTGCAGGTCGCGCTCGATGCTGGGCAGGGCGACGTTGACGATGAAGAAGTCGATGCTGGAGAGGGAGGCGCCGAGCAGGACCGTGATCAGGCCGAGGGGGGTGAGGGCGGTCGGCGCGGAGACGGATGTCCCGGCGGTGGGAGACGTACGGCCGTGGGTGTCATGGGGTGTGAGAGTCACGGGTACGACGATGATCCGGCGCTCACAGGGGTACCAGAGTCTCCTTATCCTGGTACCAAACGCACCTGGAAGCAGGCTGCGGTATGGGGCAGCCTTGAAGGGTGACCGTTACCGCAGTGCCGGACGCCACCGGCTGCCACTCTGACCGAGCCCTCGGCCCCGTTCCCGATTCCGGCGCCACCATCCGTCGCCAGGAACTCGCGGCCTTCCTCCGCAGCCGCCGCGAGCGCGTCACACCCGAGCAGACGGGCCTGCCCCGTGGATCGCGCCGCCGCACGCCGGGGCTGCGCCGCGAGGAGGTCGCACAGCTCTCCTCAGTGGGCGTCACCTGGTACACGTGGCTGGAACAGGCGCGGCCCATCAAAGTGTCGGCGCAGGTCATCGACGCGATCGCCCGCGCGCTCCTGATGGACCCGAGCGAGCGCGCCCACCTCTTCGCGCTCGCGGGTGCCGTCGACCCGCGCCCCGAGGCGGAGTGCACCGCGCTCTCGGCGCCGGTCCGGCGGCTGATGCACCGCATCGCCCCCTACCCTGCCGTCGTGCAGAACGGCCGCTACGACGTCCTCGCCCACAACCGTTCCTGGACACACGTCTTCGGCGACTTCGATGCGATGGAGCCGCGGGACCGCAACTGCCTGTGGCTCCTCGCCACCAGCGAGAGCTGGCGCGAGACCTTCCTCGACCGGGAGGAGATGCTGCCCGACCTGACCGCCAAGTTCCGGGCAGCCATGGCCGAGCACGGCGCCGAGCCTGCCTGGAAGGAGCTGCGCGACCGGCTGCTCGCGGCGTCCGCCGAGTTCCGCGAGCTGTGGGAGCGACACGAGGTGGCGACGATGTCCCCGCACGTCAAGCGCTACCAGCACCCTCAGGTCGGGCTGCTGCGCCTTGAGCACCGCATGCTGTGGATGGCCCCGCTGATGCAGGCGCACCGTCTGATCGCGTACGTGCCGGCCGACGACGAGACGGACGAGCGGCTCGAGCGGCTCGCGGAGCTGTCCGGGGAGCTGTCCGGGGAGTGAGGGCAGGCGGTGCGTGAGGTGAGGGACAATGGATGCTTGCCCCCCCCCGCCCCGTCGTCCGTATGTCCCGGAGAGATCCCCGATGTCCCAGCCGCCGCAGCCGCTGTCGATTGGCCCGCACACCGTGCGGCCCCCCGTCGTGCTCGCCCCCATGGCGGGCATCACGAACGCGCCGTTCCGGACGCTGTGCAGGGAGTTCTCCGGCGGCAAGGGTCTCTTCGTCAGCGAGATGATCACGACGCGGGCGCTGGTCGAGCGCAACGAGAAGACCATGCAGCTGATCCACTTTGATGAGACCGAGAAGCCGCGGTCCATCCAGCTGTACGGCGTGGACCCGGCGACCGTCGGCAAGGCCGTCCGCATGATCGCGGAGGAGGACCTTGCCGACCACATCGACCTGAACTTCGGCTGCCCCGTCCCCAAGGTCACCCGCAAGGGCGGCGGCTCCGCGCTGCCGTACAAGCGGCCCCTGCTGCGGGCGATCCTGAAGGAAGCGGTCAGCGGCGCGGGTGACATCCCCGTCACCATGAAGATGCGCAAGGGCATCAACGACGAGCACATCACCTTTCTCGACGCCGGCCGCATCGCCGTCGAGGAGGGCGTCACCGCCATCGCGCTGCACGGCCGCACCGCCGCACAGCACTACGGCGGCACCGCCGACTGGGACGCCATCGCCCGCCTGAAGGAGCACGTCCCCGAGATCCCGGTGCTCGGCAACGGCGACATCTGGTCCGCCGCCGACGCCGTGCGGATGATGAAGGAGACCGGCTGCGACGGTGTCGTGGTGGGGCGTGGGTGCCTCGGGCGGCCCTGGCTCTTCGGTGATCTCGTCGCCGCCTTCGAGGGGACGGGCGCTCCCAAGGCCCCGGACCTGCGCGAGGTCTCGAAGGTCATGCTGCGGCACGCGACCCTCCTCGGCGAGTGGATCGGCGACGAGGCGCGCGGCGTCATCGACTTCCGCAAGCACGTGGCCTGGTACCTGAAGGGCTTCGCGGTCGGCTCGGAGATGCGCAAGCGGCTCGCGATCACCTCGTCCCTCGCCGAACTGGAGGACGGGCTCGGCGAGTTGGACCTCGACCAGCCGTGGCCGGTCGGTGCCGACGGGCCGCGCGGGCGCACGTCGGGCAACAACCGCGTCGTCCTGCCGGACGGCTGGCTGAAGGACCCCTACGACTGCGCGGGCATCAGCGAGGACGCCGAGCTGGACACGTCCGGAGGCTGAGCCTCACCGGAGGGTCACCGTGACCGGAAGCTCCTTGATGCCGTTCACGAAGTTCGACCGAACGCGCCGCACCTCACCCGTCACCTCGATGTCCGCGAGCCGCGGAAGCAGCTCCTCGAACATGACCCGCATCTCCAGGCGGGCAAGGGAGTTGCCCAGGCAGAAGTGCGGGCTGCCCTTGCCGAAGGTGACGTGGTCGATGTTCTGCCGCGTCACGTCGAAGCGGTAGGGATCCGGGAAGACATCCGCGTCCCGGTTCCCCGAGGCGAACCACAGCACGACCTTGTCGCCCTCCCTGATCAGCTTGCCGCCCAGCTCGACGTCACGCGTGGCCGTGCGCCGGAAGTGGTAGACGGGCGAGGCCCAGCGCAGGCACTCCTCGACGCCGCCCGGGATGAGGGAGGGGTCGGCGGTGAGCTTCGCGCGCTCGTCCGGGTGGTCGATCAGCGCGAGCATGGAGTGCGAGATCGCGTGCCGCGTCGTCTCGTTCCCGGCCACCACGAGCAGCAGGAAGTAGTTGTCGAAGTCGGTGGCGGAGAGCGGGACGCCGTCCTTGGGCGAGTTGTTGACCAGCGTGCTCACCAGGTCCGTCCCGTCGCCGCCGCGCCGCTTCGCCGCCAACTCCCTTCCGTACGCGAAGACTTCGAGCGCGGCGGGGGAGCGGAACGGCAGATTGCGGTAGCGCTCGCTCTCCGCGCTCTCCAGGAGTACGTCGGCGTAGTCCGGGTCGGTGTTGCCGATGATGCGGTTGCCCCAGTCGATGAGCTGCTGCGTGTCCTCCTCGGGGACGTCGAGCATCCGCGCGAGGACGTTGATCGGGAAGTCGGCGGAGACCTCCTTGACGAAGTCGAAGGTGCCCTTGGGCAGCGCGGCGTCCAGGGTGCGGGCGGTCAGGCCGCGCAGGAACGTCTCGTACGTCGCGACCGCGCGCGCGGTGAACTGCCTCTGCAGGATCAGCCGCAGCGCACGGTGGCGCAGGCCGTCGGTCTCCAGGAGGGAGCGGCGAAGCGCGATGAAGTCCTCGTCGACCTCTTCGAGGTTGGTGAACCGCTCGGAGGTGAAGGTCTCCGGGTCACGGTCGACGCGCACGATGTCCGCGTGCCGGGTGACCGCCCAGAAGCCGGAGTTGGGCGCGGGCTCGGGCTGCCAGTGGACGGGGTCCTCGCGGCGCAGCACGTCGAACATCCGCCAGGGCAGGGTGCCGTCGGTGAAGCGGTCGTTGTCGGCGAGGTCGACGTCGGAGAGGGCTAGGGGCGCGGCGGCGCTCGTGACCGTACTCATGGGACGTACTCCTACTGACGGTGGGTGCGGTCGGTCTCATCGGATTCGGGTTCAGATGAGGAAGGCGTACTCCGTGAACTCCCAGTCGGTGATGTGCTGTTGGAAGCGTTCGATCTCGTTGCGCTTGTACGTGAGGAAGGCGCCGGTGAAGCCGTCGCCGAGCAGCCCGGTGAGCGCCTCGTCGGCCTCCAGGGCGTCGAGGGCCGCGCCGAGCGTGCCGGGGAGGCGGGGCGCGGAGTCCTCCTGGTAGCCGTAGCCCTCCAGCGGTGCGGGCGGCTCCGGCTTGTCGCGGATGCCGAGGAGGAGGGCCGCCACGGCGCCCGCGATGCCGAGGTAAGGGTTGGCCGACGCATCACCAAGTCGCAGCTCCAGCCTGGTTCCTGATCCCCTCTCAGGCGGGATCCGGAGCATCGCGCTGCGGTTGTCGAGGCCCCAGTCGATCAACCAGGGGGCGAGGGTGTCGGGTCCGAAGCGTTTGTACGAGTTGATGGTGGGGTTGAGCAGGGCGCTGAGGGCGGGTGCGTGTGCCAGGAGCCCGGCGATGGCGTGCCGGGCGGTCGCGGAGAGCCCGTCGGGGGCGCCGGCGTCCTCGAAGACATTGCGTCCCGCGGCGTCGACCAGCGAGATGTGCAGATGGAAGCCGGAGCCGCCGAGCGCGTTGAACGGCTTGGCCATGAAGGTCGCGAGCCGTCCATCGCGGCGGGCCGTCTCCTTGACGGCGGCCTTGAAGCGGAAGGCGCGGTCGGCGGCGTCCAGGGCCTCGGAGTGGTCCAGGTTGATCTCGAACTGCCCGCCGTCGAATTCGTGGTTGCCCGCGATCGCGCCGATGCCGAGCTCGGCCAACTGCCGCAGGGTGCACAGCAGATGACCGTCCGGGTCGCCGCGCCGTCCCGCGCTGTATACGTTCCCGGTGGCGCCGCCGTACGCCGACCAGCCGGCGGCCGTGGTGGGGTCGGCGTCGCACAGGAAGTACTCGAGCTCGGGGCCGACGACCGGGGTGACGGCGCCGCCCGCGTACTCGTCGGCGGCATCAAGTACCCGCCGCAGCAAGGCGCGTGGCGACTCCGGGGTGGGTTCGCCGGTGGCGGGATCGAAGGTGTCCCCGAGACACCAGGCGACCCCGGGCTCCCAGGGGAGCGCCTGCAGGGTGTCCAGATCGGGCCGTACGGAGACGTCGGGGAGCCCCGCGTCGAGGCCGCCCGTGACGGGGACGACGTCGCCGCGCGGGGTGGTGTGGTAGACGGCGCGGCAGAAGGAGAGGCCGTGCCCGCAGGCGCCGGGCAGCTGGCTCACGAGGATGTCGCGGCCCCGGTCGGCGCCGATGAGATCGGGGTAGATGACGCGGACGATGTCGGTGCCCTGGGCGCGGAGCGCGTCGACCGTTTCGGCGACTTGGGGGTTCCCGGCGGCTTGGTTGCGGGGTGTTGCGGTTGCTTCACTCACCCGTGGTCCAGCCTTTCGCGCGGCTGTCGTTTGAATCCAAACGGTAAGGTGCCGTGCGGGGCTGCGCAAGGCCCTCCGGGGGGATTGGCGGTGGGGGTTGTCTTGTGCGGCGGGGGTGCACTTGCCGTAGGAGCCTTTTCCGCCCGCCCACCCGTGACTCGGGGTGCTTCGGGGTGCTTGTGGGGGCGGGTGGGGAATTGCCTGTCCGCCCGACCGTCCGCCTGAGTCCCGCTACTTCAAACCCCGGCGCCCTCACGCCGGCAAGGCGTATGACAGGCCCGGCCTGCGGGAATGGCTACGCGGCAAGCGCATCGTGGCCGGCCGCTACGGGTTGTCCATGGGGCGCCATTCCTACGGCTTGAGCTGCTCGGGTTCCAACCCCTTCGGCCGGCAGGTGCGAGCGTTCAACTTGGCGCCCGAGAAAGAGGTCTCAGGGCCGGCGACAGCCGCCTGGCTCAGGTTCGCGCTGTGCAGCGATGCTCGGCGCAAGTCGGCGTTCACAAGGCTCGCGTCCTGCAGATTGGCTCCGATCAGGTTTGCTTCCCGCAGATCGGCGTTGGTGAAGTCTGCCCCGGTCAGGTCTGCATCCTGGAATCTTGCGCCACGCAGATCAGCGTTGGTGAAGTCCGCGTCCCCGCCCCCACTCCCGTTTTCGATCACATCGCGCTCATGATCGATAGGGATACGGATACGGATACGCCTTCTTATCTCCCCGGGCCGACGAGTGGCGTGAGTGCGCGTAGGCCGGCGATGACGTCGGGCGCCTGGGGGGCCTGCTGTGGGTCGGTGAGCCATTGGGCCATCAGGCCGGTGAAGAGCGCGAGTTGGGTGGCTCCCAGAGTGCGGGCCGTGGCGTCGTCGATCTCGTCCTCCGATGCGCCGCGCAGCAGGGCTGCGAGCCCGCGGCGGCCCTGGACCTGCCCCCCGGACAGATAGCGGCGCAGGTCGTCGGAGTGCTCGGCCTGCACCAGGGCTTCCAGGGTGGCGAGCCAGAGTGTGCGGTCGTCGGTGAAGGACTGGATGACCGCGGCCCACAGGGCTTCGTAACGCTCTGCCTCGCTCGCGCCTTCGGTGCCGTACGCGGACAGGGTGCGGCCGAGCCGGGTGCCCCATTCGTCGATCGCCTCGATGAGGGCCGAGGTCAGCAGGGCTTCGCGGGAGCCGAAGTGGTAGCCGATCGCGGCCATGCTCACGCCCGAGGCCGCGGCGATGTCGCGCACCGTGATGCGCGCCCAGCCCTTCTCGTCCAGGCAGCGTCGGGCTCCGGCCAGCAGGTCTTCGCGGTTCCCCATGGCCACGGAGGCTACCGGACGCTCGGCGCATACGCCTCAGACGATCGATCTATACAAGCGTATTGCGCGCTTGCCCAAATCCTGGCTAAGGTCGTCCCGTTCGCATCGACCAACACCTACGGAACTCACGGGAGTTGCCATGAACCGCCGCCGTCTGATCAGCCACACCGCCGCCACCCTCGCCGCGGGAACCCTCCTGCCCCTCGGCGCCGCCTCCGCCGAAGCCGCCACCAAGAACAGCGACCCGGTGGTCAACTCACTGCAGCAGCACGCAGTGCCCCTGAGCGACCTGGACGGCGTCGTCCGGATGGTGGGCGACGCGCGGATCGTGGGCCTTGGCGAGGCCAGCCACAGCGGCCACGAGTTCTTCACGCTCAAAGCGCGCGCCTTCAAGAAGCTGGTCGCCACCCGGGGCTTCACCACCTTCGCCCTGGAGGCGAGTTGGAGCACCGGACTGCGGCTGGACAACTACGTGACACACGGTGTCGGCGACCCGGAGCAGATCATGCGTGAGGAGTTCCAGGGCCAGTACGTCTTCTGGAACACCGACGAGTACCTCGACCTCATCCGCTGGATGCGCCGGTACAACGTCAGCCACCCCGACCGGCCCACGCTCCACTTCGTCGGCAACGACCTCGGCTACCCGGGGGCCGAAGCCTTCGAGCAGGTCACCTCGTACGTCACCGCCCACCGCCCCGAGCTGGCCGGACGGATCGACGCCCTGTACGCGGGCCTGCGCCCGCCCCGAGGGACACAGGCCGGTGACTGGATGGGGCAGCAGCTGGGCAAGGACCTCGCCTCTCGTCGCGCCGAGGCCGATCGCGCCGAGCAGGCCCTCGACCTGCTGCGCGGGGCCGGGCGGCCCAAGGGTTCCAGGGGTCGGAGCTACGACTGGGCCGTGCAGAATGCCACCGCCGTCGCCCAGAGCTTCACCGGGTACGCCTTCCCCGACGAGGAGTTCCCGGAGCGGATGCGCTACCGCGATCGGGTCATGGCCGACAACACCGCCTGGTGGCTGGCCCACACGAACGGCAAGATCCTGCTCGCCTCCAACAACGGCCACGTCGCCTACGCCAGCGACAACCCGCAGGAGTTCCCCGAGCCCGTCGGAGCGTTCCTCCACAAGCAACTCGGCACGAAGTACGTGAACATCGGCCTGACCTTCGATCGGGGCACCATCAACGCCCTCCCCGACTACACCGCACAGCAGCCGCAGACATACACCGTGGACCCCGCCCCCGCCGGCTACAACGAGCACACCCTGGACCAGGTCCGCCACAGCGACTTCGCCCTGGACCTGCGTACCGCCCCGGCAGCGGCCCGCTCCTGGCTCAACACCGCCCGCTCCACCCGCTCCTACGGCCTCTACTGGTCGGACAAGGACCCCCAGACCGCCCTGGCCCACTCCTACGACGTAGTCATTCACCTGCACCGCGTCGAGGCTGCCCACCTCCGATAGCCGGCCTGGTCTGCCAGCCGGTCATCAAGGACCTCCTCGCCCCTCGCTGAGCGTTCCAGTTGGCGGACGGTGCCAACTGGAACGCTCCTGGCATCGCAGCCCTCGTGCGAGAGGCCGGGCTGACAGTGTCGCCGGAAAGGCATATCGTACGGGGTCAAACAAGTGTGCCCGCGTACGCCCAAGGAGCCCTCCCATGGCCGGAGTTCAAGGATTCTTCCCGCCCCGGACCGCGACGGGGCGTTCCGCCCTCATCCCCGCGCCGCCCTGGCGCTACTCGGGCGACCTTCTCACCGTCGAGTACCGGACCGACCCGGCCAAGGTTCGTGAACTCCTGCCGGAAATGCTGGAGTTGGCGCCCGAGGATCCCGGTGCCGTCGCGCTCATCTGGGCCGACTGGCAGTCCTGCGGGGACGCCGGGGCGGAGCTGCTCGACCCGGTCCGCGCCCAGTACAAGGAGTGCTTCGCCGTCGTGCGCTGCGGCTATCGCGGACGTACGTACTCGCGCTGCGTCTTCATCTGGGTCGACAAGGACTTCGCCGTCGCCAGGGGGATCCACCAGGGGTATCCGAAGAAGCTCGGGTCCATCCATATGACTCGGCCGCACCCCTACGGACCCGCCCCCCGCATCGCGGCGGGCGCCGCGTTCGGGGCCACGCTCGCCGCCGCCGACCGGCGCATCGCGCAGGCCGTGGTGACCCTGCGCGAACCCTCGGAGACGAACGGCTTCGTCAACGCCCACCCCATGGCCCACCACCGCCAACTCCCCGCCATCGACGGGAAAGGGCTCGCACTGGATGAACTCGTCGCCTCCGGTGCAGCGTCCTTCGAGGGCGGCCAGGCGTGGGTCGGTGACGCCGAGCTTGATCTCTTCGACGTGCCGACGGAGGAGCTCGCCGCGCTGACGGTCGAGGAGCCGATCGGGGCGTACTACCGGCAGGTGGGGGTGGTCTGGAACGGGGGGACGTTGCTGGAGAGGGCGCTGTAGGGCTGCCACCCCGCTCCCCGGTCTTGGGAGACTGGGGCCGCCGGCCGGAACCACAGGAACGACGGCCGGACACACGAGAACGAGGGGACACGCACGTGACGGGCTACCGCTCCATCCGCGAGACCGAGAAGGCGGTCCGGGCCAAACTCGGCGGCACGCCCGTCAAGTACGAGCAGATGGCCGCCGTCGCGAACATCTACCGCGCGGCGGCGGCCGTGCGGCAGCACTTCGAGAACTCCGTGCTGCGGGGCGCCGAGCTGACGTGGACGTCGTTCGTGGTGCTGTATGTGGTCTGGATCTGGGGGGAGATGGAGACCCGTCACGTCGCGGAGGAGGCCGGGATCTCCAAGGGGACGCTGACGGGCGTCGCGCGGACCCTCGCCGGGCGGGGGCTGCTTGAGCGGCGGGGGCACCCGGACGACGGGCGGCTCGCGCTGCTGCGGCTGACGGGGGAGGGGGAGCGGCTGATGGAGAAGGTCTTCCCTGCCTTCAACGCGGAGGAGGCGTTCGTCGCCGACGGGTTGACGGATGCGGAGTGCCGGACGCTGGCGGATCTCCTCCGGAAGATCGTGGTGCGGACGGAGGAGAAGGGGGAGGAGCGGAGGGTCGAGCTCCTTGACGGGGCCGAGCCGGCTCCCCGGCGGAGCGGCAGGCGGGCCAAGGGGTGATCTTTCCCCAACCCGCCCCTTCCCGATGTTCGTAAGTAGGTGTTCTGTCCCGCCCGGCATCTGACCGGGCGGGACATCTTCTTTCCTGCGCCTGTGACTACAGGGTGGGGATCTCGTCGTCGGGGGTTGGTCCGGCTCCGAGCTCAGGGGCGCACTCGGGGCAGGCGTACAGAGTGGTTCCGGGGCCGCTCATGCTTTGAATCCAGCGGACAGCCACGGGCGCGCTGGTGTTCTTCTTGCACAGGATGCAGAGCGCCACCGTCACGACAGGCGTTGCGGCGGTCAGTCCCTCGCTCGTCATGCCGACGCCCCCACAGCGGCGAACGCGGACGGGCCGAACGGGGCCCCTGGATAGCTGTATGGGTAGTCCACGCCCATGGTCGCAAGAACGGCAGCGCGGCGACGTTCCCGGATGAGTCCGAGTTCCATCGCGGTCTCGGAAGGCTGCCGGAAGGACGCTGCGGCTTCCTCCTTGGTCGGTCCGGTCCACGGACGTGCCCACGGGTTGACTGGTGTGGGGGTCGGCTCGGCCTGGTCCGCGAGGAATGCGGCGGAGTGCCGTCCGGGGCGACGTGGGGCGAGGACCGAAAGGGTCCATGCGAGGGCTCGGGCGATACGATCACGCATAGTCGTTCAGCTCCTAGAAAGCTGTTCGGCGGAGCCCCGGCGGACCGGTCCAAAGCGGTCTGTCGGGGCGTTTTCATGCCTGACGTTAGAGCAACCGGTATAGCCCCGTCTAGGTCGGTGCAGTCCGGTACAGGAATGGTCGGTTGTCTACGCTTCACGTCATGGCAGCGCTTGAAATCGATCACCAGGCACCGGAGCCCCCGTACCGGCAGATCGCTGCCGATCTGACGGGGCAGATTGAGCGGGGTGAGCTCGTCGCCGACCGGCCCATCCCCTCGGAGAAGGCGCTCACGGACCGATACGGGGTTGCCCGGAATACGGTCCGGTCAGCGATTTCCGTACTCAGGGAAAATGGACTCGTCTACACCGTGCCGAACCGGGGGACCTACGTTCGAGGCCGCAGCGCCCCCGACGACGAGTAGCCCCGTCCGACGGGTCTGGATCGCCGTCGTCGGACGGGGCTGCAAAAGAGGCTTCGGCTTCTCCGGATCCGAAGCGGATTCCCACACCGCCCAGGGTTGTACCCCAGCGAGAGGGCTTGAGGTCAGAAGCTCTCAGCGGGGAGTGTGGGGGGATCGTCGGCGTTCGTGTGAGAGGCCCGTGCCAGGGGCAGAGCTTCGAGCAGCGTGTTTGCTGCGGCTACCCGGAGAACGCCGACTTCCACGTACGCGCGCCCGTTGCCGGTGACCAGACCACGAACCCGTGACGCGTCGTCTTCGGAGAGCCCGGCACGGATAAGGGCGGCTCGCATGAGCCCCGCGATGTGGTCAGCTTCTGTGCGCGCGCTCTTGTACTGATCCATGGGAATCATGCGCGCCGCCTCTTTCTGTGCGGATGATTCCGGATCTCGACGTTCAGGTCTGAGACCTTGGACATGTTGTCCGCGGTCCGTGCCTCGCTGCGCTCTCCGCTCAGTGCCCCGCATACGTCGCAGCCGGGCGCTGGGTGAGGGTCGCCTTCTAGTCTCAAGGGCAGTTCTACGGGCGGACTGGGATACGTCGTCGGGTTAGTCATGGGTGGACCCCTTGCGTCGTCCTTAGGGTGACAACGCTAGGAACCTGCCTGCCGCAAATCACAGCGGATTGCACGTGATTGCAGGGCAATCACTCAAGCGAGTTGATTGACGCTGTGATCAGCGCCCGAGCCTTCGTGCCATAGACCGCCATGTCGGCCAGCATGCTGAACGTGTCTGCATAGGCGCTTACTTCGCTGGGCTGCGTGAGCGTGAGATAGCCCGAGATGAGTTCGACGTTGACCTGCGCCCTGTCGTAGATCCAGAAGCCCTCAACCGGCATCCTTGATCGGCTGAGGCGGGTGGGTACCACGCCCAAGCTGACATTGGGAAGCGAGCCGATCGTGAGCAGGTGCTCAAGCTGTTCAAGCTGCGTGTCTGACTCCCCGAGCCCGTTCCGCAGAACCGACTCCTCAATCAGGAATGCGAAGCGCCGGTCTCCCTCGTAGAGGACGCGCTGACGTTCCATGCGTACTGCCACGGCGTCGGCCACGTCATCGACTGTGACCCGCCGCCGCTGGACAGCACGCAACACGTCCTCGGTGTACCCATGAGTCTGAAGTAGGCCAGGCACCAACCATGAGGAGTAGGCGCGGAACCAGTGAGTACGTTCGAAGAGAGGTAGAACAGCCTCCTGCGCCCGTCGCAGCCCTGAGCGCTCCATACGGCGCCATTCCACCCACATCCCTTCAACGGCTCGCAGAGAAGCGATGAGGTCTTCCGCCTGATCGCCAGCGCCACACGCACGGCACCAGGCCCGAATGTCGTCAACGCTTGGCTGGGTCTTCGCTGTCGAGATACGGGACACCTTGGACGGGTGCCAGCCACACAGAGCGGCCACGTCCTTACCTTCCAACCCAGCGTCCTTCACCAACTCCCTCAGACGGCCGGCAAGAAGACGCCGGGCTTGCTGAACACTCGATGATCCTGAAGCGGGCATGGGCGGTCAGGTCAGCTTGTAGTCCTCGTGCGGCGTGGCTCGTTCCCACACCGCTTCAAAGGCCGAGCTGACCAACTCCACAACGGCGGCATCGGTGCACCATTCCCGGTCCACAACTTCACCGTCCCCAGAGAAGTAGGTGAACAGCACTGACGAGCTGTCGAACATCCAAAGGTCGGTACCCGGTAGTGCGATATCGGCCGCCTTGCGGCGCGGCAGCCAACGCACCAGTTCTCCCGCCGCCACGTTGGCGAACGTCAGGTCATGCTCGTACCGGATGTATTCGGTGACCGGCTCCGAGACGATCCGAGCGCGGCGCATCACCACTCCGCGCGCCGTCATCTCGCCCACCAGGTCCCGCCAGGACCCCCACCACTCGGGCAGCTTCGCGGGATCGTTGCCGCACCGGTGACCAGCCCGCCAACGGGCGAACTCGGGGTCATCCGGGGTGTAGTTGTCGCGCATCTCCAGATGCACGGCGGAGCGCTGCGTCTTTGCCAGTCCCTCACGTACGGGGTACTTCACCGTTGTCGCCTTCCGGTTGCGGGATGTACTTCAGCATGACTGCCGGAAGCCGGATGGTCGTCTCGTGATCCGGAACGTCTGTGGAGTGACCGGGAATGGAGCCGATCTCCTGGCACGCCTTCACGTCTTCTTCCGTGGCCTTGTAGGACTGGATCAACAGGTCTCCCGTGTCCTCGTCCAACCAGATGGTCGGCGAGTCGTCCACGGGCGTGTTCGGGATGATCCCAAGGAAACGTAGCTTCATGACTTCTCCCTCTGTCGATCCGATTGCGCTCGATTGCACGACCATCACCCTCGTGGCGGGGAGCGTCAAGAGGGCCTAGCTGTAGGGCGCTTGAGACAATGCCCGGGACGACGAAACCCCCGCACCCGCCGCCCTGGTGGGGCGGCGGGCGCGGGGCTCTGTGGTTGCGGGTCAGTCCCACGCGTCCGAGTCGCCATCGTCCGGCTCGGGTGCCGTGATGGCAGTGCTGGCACTCGGCGAGAGGCCCAACTCACGTATGTAGCGTGCTAGTTGAGAACGGTATTGTGCTGCCATGCTGGCTGCACCGTTCTTCACGGTGTGCCCCGTTCGGCGGTCACCATGAGCCCGCGCTGTGAAAGGTCCCGCTCCGCCTGGCCGATGCGGGCGACGCACATGCACAGGTCCTTGACCGTGGTGTGGTCCACCTCGCCGATACCGGCGGCCACTTCCAGAATGGGGACGATGCGTCGCCACTCCTCGGAAGCGACATCCCGGCACCGGGCGTTCGCTGGCTCAACAGTGGGATCGGGAGAGGGCGGGACCACCCCCGTCCAGTCTGGCTCGGCGAGGATCGCGCGAGGCACGATCACGCCCTCTTTGCTTACCGCTGCGGCAGGATAATCAGCGGGCGGTGCATCAAAGCTGGATCCACGTCGTCTTCAGCTCCGTGTACTTCTCCAGCGCGTGCAGCGACTTGTCCCGGCCGTTCCCCGACTGCTTGTAGCCGCCGAACGGCACCGTCACGTCGCCCTCCTCGTAGCAGTTGACCCACACCGTGCCCGCCCGCAGCCGGCGCGCCACCGTGTGCGCGGTCGACAGGTCCGAGGTCCAGAGCCCGGCCGCGAGCCCGTACGCCGTGTCGTTGGCGAGGGTGACCGCCTCGTCGAGCGAGCCGAAGGTGAGGACGGCGAGGACCGGGCCGAAGATCTCCTCGCGGGCCAGCGGCATCTGCGGGGTGACCTGGTCGAAGACCGTGGGGGAGAAGTAGCTGCCGCCGGGGACGACTTCGAGCCGGGTGCCCCCGGCGCGCAGCCGGGCGCCGGCCTCCGCGCCCCGGCGTACATGCTCCTGGACGGAGTCCACCCGCGCTGTACCGGCCAGCGCCCCCATCTGCGTGGCCGGGTCCAGGGGATCGCCGACCCGCAGCGTCCCGGCCCGCTCGACGACCGCCGCCGTCACCTCTTCCGCCACTGCATCGTGTACGAGCAGCCGCGAGGGCGCCGTGCACATCTCGCCCTGGTTGAAGAAGACGCCCCAGGCCGCGGTGGCCGCTGCCGCCGCCAGGTCGGGGGCGTCGGGCAGGACGATGTTGGGGGACTTGCCGCCGAGCTCGAGCCAGACCCGCTTGAGGTTGGAGTCGGCGGCGTGGCGCAGGAAGTGGCGGCCCACGGCCGTGGAGCCGGTGAACGTGAGAACGTCCACGTCAGGGTGGCGGCCGAGCGCGCGGCCCGCGGTCGGGCCGTCGCCCGCGACGACGTTCAGGGCGCCGGGCGGCAGCCCCGCCTCGTCGGCGATCCTGCCGAGCATCAGGGCGGACAGGGGCGTGAGTTCGGAGGGTTTGAGGACCACCGTGCAGCCCGCCGCGAGCGCCGGGGCCAGCTTCCAGGCCGCGAGCGTGAGCGGGAAGTTCCAGGGGACCACCGCGCCGACGACGCCGGAGGGTTCCCGTGTGACGAGTGCCAGCGTGTCGGGCTCCGTGTGCGGGGACGTGTCGGTCAGCTTGTCGGCGAGCTGGCCGTACCAGCGGAAGGTGTTCGCCAGGGCGCGCAGCTCGATCGCGTACGACTCGGAGATCGGTTTGCCGTTCTCCAGGGTGACCGTGAGGGCGAGAGTGGAGCGGTGCTCTTCGATGAGAGCAGCGATCCGCAGCAGGATCCGGCCCCGGTCGGCGGGGGAGAGGCGCGGCCACGGCCCGGTGTCGAAGGCCCGGCGGGCGGCGGCGACCGCGAGGTCCACCTCCTTCTCGCCCGCGTCCGCGACCAGTGCGAGGGTGCGGCCGTCGCGGGGAGAGACGACGGGGAACGCGCCGCCCGAACCGTCGGCATCGGCGCCCGCGACGCGGTGCCGGGTGGGCAGCTCGGGGACGAGCGCGTCGGCCCGCCGCATCCAGTCCTGGTGGCTGCTGGTGGACAGGGCGTCGTCCGGCATGGATGCCTCCGGAGGGGGAGTGGCGCAATTCGTTTGGTCTCAAACGGTAGTCCAACACCGCGCTCCCTTCGAGGGGTTGACCCGCCCGACTCCGCGCTCATAATGTTGTTTGGGTTCAAACGAACTGGCGAACTGGAGGATGCCATGGCTCCCCCCGCTCCCGGACCACCGGCCGACGCCCCACGTGCCCCGAACACCCTGAAGGCCCCGGACGCCGCGCCCGTCACACCTCTCGCGATCGTCGCCGGCGTCCCCGTCGACACCCGGCACTGGATCGGCGGTGAACGCGTCGCATCCGCCGCCACCTTCACCGACCGCTCGCCGATCGACGGCGCGCCGCTCGCCGAGATCGCCCGCGGCGGTGCCGCCGAGGCGCGCGCCGCCGTGGCCGCCGCCCGTGCCGCCTTTCCCGGCTGGGCCGCCACCCCGCCCGCCGAACGGGCCCGGCTCCTGCACGCCGTCGCCGACGGGGTCGAGGCCCGCACCGAGGACCTCGCGATCGTCGAGACCACCGACAACGGCGCCCTGCTGCGCTCGCACCGCCGCGGCGTCATGCCCCGCGTCGCCCACAACCTCCGCTACTTCGCCGACCGCCTGCTCGCCCTCGCCCACGACGACTTCGAGACCCGGGGGCACGTCAATCGCGTGAGCTGGGATCCGGCGGGGCCCGCCGTCCTCATCACGCCGTGGAACGCCCCGCTGATGCTGGCCAGTTGGAAGGTCGCGCCGGCGCTCGCGGCCGGCTCCACCGTCGTGCTCAAGCCCGCCGAGTGGACCCCGCTGACCGCCTCGCTCCTCGCGGACATCGCGCACGAGGCGGGAGTTCCTGCCGGGGTCCTCAATGTCGTGCAGGGGTACGGCGCGGAGGTGGGTGAGCCCCTCGTCGCCGACCCCGACGTACGCCGGATCAGCTTCACCGGGTCCGTGCCCAGCGCGCGGCGCATCGCCGGAACGGCCGCCGCGCACCTCGTGCCGTGCAGCTTCGAACTCGGCGGCAAGTCGCCGCTGCTCGTCTTCGCCGACGCCGATCTGGAGCTGGCCGCCGATCTCGCCGTCGAGCAGTTCGACAACGCGGGGCAGGTCTGCCTGGCCGCCACGCGCATCCTGGTCGAGGAATCCGTACGCGATGCCTTCCTTGGTCTCTTTCTTGACCGGGTAACGAAGTTGACCCAGGGAGATCCGCGCGACGGGAGCACTGATCTCGGGCCCAACATCGACCCCCGGCACATCGAGCGCGTCGACGGATTCGTGCGGCGCGCCCTGGACGCGGGTGCCAAGGCCGTCGTAGGCGGCGGCCCCAACGAGGAGCTGACCGCGCGCCTCGGCGGGAACTACTACTTCCCCACCCTCCTCACCGACGTCGCCCAGGACTCCGAGATCGTCCAGGAGGAGGTCTTCGGGCCCGTCCTCACCCTCCAGACCTTCCCCGACGGCGACGAGGACGAAGCCGTGCGCCTCGCCAACGGCACCCGTTTCGGCCTCGCCGCCACCCTCGCCACCGGCGACCACGACCGCGCCCGCCGGGTCACCGCACGGCTCGTCGCCGGGACCGTCTGGGTCAACTGCTTCTTCGTACGCGACCTCTCCGCACCCTTCGGCGGCTCCCGCCAGTCCGGCATCGGGCGCGAGGGCGGCGACTGGTCCTTCGACTTCTACTGCGACCTGAAGAACACCGTAACCGCGCCGAAGGGTTGGGCCCGCCATGGGTGAGATCGTCGGGGCGGGCCTGCTCGCCCACGTGCCGACCATCGTGCTCCCCGAGGAGACCCGCAAAGAGCTCAACGAAGGCCGCGAGATCAGCCTCGTCCCCGGCCTGCGGCGGCTGCGCGAGGAAGTCTTCGAGACGCTCGCGTACGACACCGTCGTCGTGCTCGACTCGCACTGGGCGACCACCGTCGAGTTCGTCGTCTCGGCACAGGACCGGCGTGCCGGGCTCTACACCTCCGAGGAGCTGCCGCGCGGCATGAGCCGGATGCCGTACGACTATCCCGGAGACCCCGAACTCGCCCACTCCGTCGCCGAGTTCGCCGAACGGCACGGCACCTGGATCACCCCGATCGACGACCCGTTCCTGCCCGTGTACTACGCCACCATCAATCTCTGGAAGTACCTGGGCGAAGGCCTCCCCGCCAGGAAATGGGTCTCGATCGGGGTCTGTCAGACCGGAGACACCGAGGACCATCTGCGGCTCGGCCGCGCGCTCGCCGACGGCATCGCCGCGCTGCCCGACCGCAAGGTGCTCCTCGTCGCGTCCGGCGCCCTCTCGCACACCTTCTGGCCGCTGCGACAGCTGCGAGACCACGAGTCGAGCGGGCTCAGCCACATCCGTACGCCCGAGGCGCGGGCCGCCGACGAGCTGCGCATCGCGTGGCTGGAGCGCGGCGACCACGCGCAAGTCCTGCGCACCATGCCGGAGTTCCTCACCCACAAGCCCGAGGCGCGCTTCGGCCACTACCTGATGATGATCGGTGCTCTCGGAGGAGAGCAGTGCTCTGCCGCCGGTCGCGCCTACAGCGCGTACGAGAACTCGGTCGGCACCGGACAGATGCACCTGTGGTTCGACCGCCCCGCCGGAGGCTGGACGGCCGTCCCCGACATGGAGGCCGAGGCCAGCGCATGACGGACAGCAGCAACACCACCACCACCGAATACCGCCGGATCCTCCTCGGCGGAGCCGCCGTCCAGGTCGTGCGCGACGGCGATGAACTGGTCGCCGCCGACGGCCGCCGCGTCAAGGCGGCCGAAGCGAGCCACCTGCCTCCCGTACGCCCCTCCAAGGTCATCGCCGTGCACCTCAACCACCGCAGCAGGGTCGAGGAGTTCGGGATCGGCCTGCCGCCCGCTCCCACCTTCTTCCACAAGCCCGTCTCCGCCCTCAACGCCCACGGCGGTGCGGTGGTCCGCCCCGACGGCTGCAAGTACCTCAACTACGAGGGCGAGATCGGCATCGTCATCGGCCGTACGTGCCGCAACATCGCCCCCGCCGACGCGGGCGCGTACATCGCCGGATACACCGTCGCCAACGACTACGGCCTGCACGACTTCCGCGACACCGACGCCGGCTCGATGCTCCGCGTCAAGGGCTCCGACACGCTCTGCCCGCTCGGCCCCGGACTCGTCACCGGCTGGGACTTCCACGGCAAATACCTGCGGACGTACGTCAACGGGTGGCTCGTGCAGGACGGTTCGACGGACGAGATGGAGTGGGACATGCACTATCTCGTCGCCGACATCGCCCGCACGATCACGCTGGAGCCCGGCGACGTACTCCTGTCCGGCACCCCGGCCAACTCCCGTCCTGTCGCGCCGGGCGACCTCGTCGAGGTGGAGGCCGAAGGTCTCGGCAGGCTCATGAACCGCATCGTCACGGGGCCGACGGCGATCCGCTCCGACGTCGGCGCCCAGCCCACCGAGTCCGAGGAGGTCGTCTCGACGGCCTTCGGCGGCGACTGGGAGTTCCGCGGCGTCCGGCCGCCGCGCCGCTGATCCACCCACGTACAGAAGCACGTACAGAAGCACGTGCAGAAGGGAGTTGAGATGCTCAGGATCACCGTCGACATGAAGGTCTGCCAGGACCACGGGCAGTGCGTCTTCGCCGCGCCGGACGTCTTCACGCTCGATGACGACGGCCGTCTCGTGTACGTCGCCACGCCCGACGACTCGCTGCGCGCCGACGCCGAGGACGCCGCCGACGTCTGCCCGCTGCAGGCCATCCGGGTCGAGGGCTGACCCGCCGTGGCCCCGGCGGGAATCGCCGTCGTCGGCGCGTCGCTCGGCGGTCTGCGCGCGGCGGAGCAACTGCGCGCGGCGGGCTGGCAGGAAGCGATCACCGTGTACGGGGCCGAGCCCCATCTCCCTTACAACCGGCCTCCGTTGTCCAAGGAGGTCCTCGCGGGCGAGGCGCCCGCGACCGTAACGGCGCTGCGTCACCGACCCAGCGTCCAGGACGTCGAGTGGCGGCTCGGCACGGCGGTCGTCTCCGCCGATCTGGCCGCGCGCACACTCACCCTGGCCGATGGTTCGACGCATGCGTACGAGGGTCTGGTGGCCGCCACGGGGGTGCGGCCACGCAGACTCCCACTCACCGGGGGACCGCCCCGGCATGTCGTGCGCACCCTGGAGGACTCGGCCGGACTGCGGACCGAACTCGACGAAGACGTACAGGTGTTGGTGATCGGCTCCGGATTCATCGGCTGCGAGGTGGCGGCCACCGCACGCAAGGCCGGATGCGAGGTGACGGTCGTCGCACCGGAGGCCGAGCCGATGATCCTGGCGCTCGGCGAGGGCCTGGCACGCGTACTGCGGGGGCGGCACGAGGCGTACGGGGTGCGCTTCCGCATGGGCCACCTGGTCGCCGAACTGACTGACGGGTACGTGGTGTTGGACGATGGCGCCACATGCCCGGCGGACGTCCTGGTCGAGGCCGTCGGGTCACTGCCCAACACGGAGTGGCTGGCCGCCACCGAGGGCATCGACCTCACCGACGGCATCCTCTGCGACGAGCATCTGCGCATCGGCGGCCTCCCCCACGCGGTGGCCGTCGGGGACGTGGCGCGCTTCCCCAACCCCCGCTACGGGCCGGTCGCGCGGCGCGTCGAGCACTGGTCGATCCCCTCCGACAGCGCGAAGCACGCGGCCCGCGTCCTGGTCGCGGGGCTCACCGGCGGGGAGCACGGCCTGGGGCCGTTCGCGCCGCTGCCGACGTTCTGGAGCGACCAGTTCGCGATGCGCATCCAGTCGTTCGGCCAGCCGGGGCTCGCCGAACGGTGCCAACTCCTCCAGGGGGACCCGGAGTCGTACGACAGTGATGTGCTGTACGGCTACTACCGGGACGAGCGGCTGATCGGCGTCGCCGCACTCGGCGGCCCCAAGGCGGCGGCACTCGCGGGGAGTTACCGGCGCGAGCTGATGGCGCTTCCGGAGGCGGAGGCCGCCGCGTAAATCCCTGCCGGGCCGGTCGCCCTGCGACTAGCCTGGCCCCGGCAACCGACCCTCCCAGGAGCTGAGATGCCCGGTCACCCGAGCGCGCGCTGACTTCGTAGGTCACGACCGACCTGTCATCGCGTGCTGCCCTTGAGCTGCGGCACGGCGAGCTTTCCCGCGCACCGTCTTCAGCATCTCCAGGGGCTTTTGTGTGGCGTGACCGTGATTTCCGCCGGCTCTGGGTGGGCCAGACCGCATCCCAGCTCGGCGAACAGTCGGGCCAGGTGATCCTGCCGCTCATCGCCGTGCTCGCCCTGGACGCGGGCCCGGGACAGCTCGGCGTCCTGCGCGCCGTGGAACAGGCGCCGATCCTGCTGCTCTCGCTCTTCGCGGGCGCGTGGGTGGACCGCAGACGGGCCCGCACGGTGATGGTGTCCGCGGACCTCGCCCGCGCCGTCGCCCTGGCCGCGCTGCCTGTCGCGTACGTACTGGGCGTACTCGGCGTTCCGGCGCTGCTCGTCGTCGCCTTCGCCGTCGGTGCGCTCAGCGTGTTCTTCGACGTGGCCTACCAGGCCTCTCTCGTACGGCTCGTACGACGCGATCAGTTGATACGCGGCAACAGCGCCCTTGAGGGCAGCAGATCCGCCGCGCGGATCGGCGGTCCCGCGCTCGGCGGTGCGCTGGTGACGCTCCTGTCCGCGCCGGTCGCCGCGGTGGCAGGCGCGTTCTTCTTCCTGCTGTCCTTCTGCTCGATCCGGCGGATCCGCCGCGATGAGTCGATACCGGACCGTAGTGGCCTGCAGCCTCCTCCCGTCCGGCGACAGATCCGCGAAGGGCTCCAACTCGTCGTCGGCGACGGCTCGTTGCGGGCGGTGGGCATCGCATCCGCCCTCTTCCAGTTCTCCTTCGCCGCCGTGATGACCGTCTATCTGCTCTTCCTGCCGCGCGGGCTGCACCTGTCGGGCGCCGAGGTGGGTCTCGCACTGGCGGCGACGGGTCCTGGCGCCGTCGTCGGCTCGCTCCTCGCCGCACGGCTGCCGGGAAGGTTCGGCCACGGCGTGGTGCTCGTGTCCTCGGCGGTCGCCGCGGACGGGGCGCTGCTCTGCGTACCGGCACTGCACGGTTCCGGCACCGGCACGCTCGTCGCGCTCATGGCGGTGAACTTCGTCTTCGGCACGTTCAGTCAGCTCGTCAACGTCACCGTGATGGCCGTGCGGCAGGCCGTCACGCCGCTCCGGATGCAGGGCCGGGTCGTCGCGACGATCAACTTCGCCGGGATGGGCCTGACCCCGCTCGGCTCGCTGCTCGGCGGCCTGCTCGCCGCCCAGTGGGGACTGCGCACCGGCCTCCTGATGACCGCGGTCGCCCTCGCGCTGTCCCCGCTGTACATGGCCTTCTCCCCACTGGCCCGCCTCGGCAAGGACCTCCCGGTGGCCGCTACACCCCTCCCACCGCGGTGAGCAGGGCCAGCGGCGCCGCCGCCGACCGGGACTCCCGTACGCAGGCGTGCGGATACGGAACCGGCCCCGGATAGGCCTCGCGCCCGTACCCCGCAAGCACCTCCGGGAGCCGGTCCCCGCCCGTCGACGCCGCCGCCACGAGCGCGCGGGCCACGGCGCGCGCCTCGTCGTGTAGACCGTAGCGAGCGAGGCCGAGCGCGATCAGTGCGTTGTCGTGCGGCCACACCGAACCCCGGTGGTAGGACAGCGGGTGGTACGCCGCCTGGCCCGCGGCCAGTGTCCGTACGCCCCAGCCCGAGAAGAAGTCCGGTTCCAGGAGGCGGCGGCCGACCGCCTCGCCGTACTCCTTGTCCAGGAGGCCGGACCAGAGCAGATGGCCCGCGTCCGACGCGAGGGCGTCGACCTGGTTGCCGTCACCGTCCAGGGCGAGCGCGGGGAAGCCCTGCCCGGGCATCCAGAAGTCCCGCTGGAAGCGGTCCCGCAGGTCGGCGGCCGCCTGCGTGAGCAGATCGGCGTACACCTTGTCGTCCCAGACGGTGCGGGCCAGCCAGGCGGTGCGGCCGAGCGCGTCGTACGCGTATCCCTGCGCGCCCGCGGCCATCACCGGGCCCGTGGCGCGGCTCCCGTCGGCGGAGCAGATCGCGCCGGGGGAGTCCTTCCAGTTCTGGTTGGCGAGGCCGCCCTTGTCCGCGCGGTAGACGAGATAGCCGCGCGAGGTGAGCCCGCCGTGGTCCAGGATCCAGCCGACGGCGGCCCGCGCGTGCGGCTCCAGGCGGCGGGCCAGGGCGGTGTCGCCGGACTGCTCCGTGTACGCGCCGAGCAGCACGAGGAAGAGCGGGGTCGCGTCGACCGAGCCGTAGTAGCGCCCGTACGGAACCTGCCCGAAGTGGGCGAGCTCCCCGTGCCGCACCTCGTGCACGATCTTGCCGGGCTGGGCGACCGCGCCCTCGGTGGACTCCGTGGCCTGCGTCGCGGCGAGCGCGGGCAGCGTCGCCGCGGCCAGGCGCGGCAGATAGGGGAGCGCGAAGAGGGAGGTCAGGAGGGCGTCGCGGCCGAGGAGCGTGAGGAACCAGGGGACGCCGGCCGCCGGGACGCGCAGGGCCTCGCCGTCCGGGCCCGACGCGGGGACCTGGAGCGCGGCGAGGTCGGCGAGGCCACGGCGGCACGCGGCCGCCAGCTCGGGCCAGGCGCCGGGCAGCGTCACGCCGGACATGAAGTCCTCCTCGACGGCCGCGAGTTGCCGCACCGCCTCCGCGGGAGTGTCCGGCACCTCCGGCTCCGGCGCGCCGTGCGGACGCGCCGCGGCACGCAGTGCCACCTCCGCGGTGCCGTGCGCGTCGAGGCCGAGGGACCAGACGAGGCGCCGCGCACCGGTCCCGGTCTCCTCGACGGCGTCCGGCGCGGGCTCGGCGGTCACGGTCGTACAGGAGCGCCACTCGCGCCGCCGGTAGCCGAACTCGATGCCCAGGACGGGCCCTTCGCCGCCGCCGCCGATGACCCGCCGCGACCTGACGGCGCCCGTCTTCGCGTACGTACGGTGGTCGGCCCGCAGTTCGAACTGGTCGGTGAAGTCGGCGTCGACGGTCAGCGCGACCTGTACGGTCGTCGGCACCCCGCGATTGCTGGTGACCCGAAGGCACTCGACGAACGTGCCGTCGGTGACCGCCTGTTCGCGGAAGACGGTGTACGCGGGAGGCTCCTGCCGGCCGCCGCGCGGCACCAGGACGCACCGCCCGGCGCCCGCCTCCGCGTCGGCCCGCGACACCGGCGTGAGGATCTCGGGGACGGCCCCGTCGACCGTCAGCTGCCAGCGGCTCAGATGCCGGGCGTCACGGACGAAGAGCCCGTCCGGGGCCGTGCCGCTGCCGCGCACCCCGCTGATGTCGCCGCTCGCGCCGATGGTGGCGAACGTGCCGCCGCGCACCAGCAGTTGATGTCCCTCAGTCATCCCCAAAACCCTCCCTCATCCGCGAACTCTCCCTGGTCACGCCCGGCGGGATCGTCGAGCAGCAGATCCAGGGCGAGCGCGGCGCTCCAGCCGAAGCCGCGCGCACCGCAGCCCCGCCCCGTGTACGGGTCCACGTACTCCGCGAACCCGGACTCCCCGGCCACATCGAGCAGCGCGCGCCGCAGGCCGTCCGCCCGCGCCCGCTCGCCGTGCAGCCGAAGTCCCCGCTCCAGCAGCCAGTTGGTGTTGAACCACGCGGGCCCGCGCCAGTACCGACGGGCGTCGAAGGCGCTCCCGGTGAGGTCGTAGCTCGGCACGAGGCGCGCCGCGCCGCCGAGCCCGAAGTGCGGTCCGTGCGCGGTGCGGACGAGCGCGGCGGCCACGGATGGCGGCAGCGCGGGCAGGATCAGCGGGATCAGACCGCCGACCCCGCGCTCCGGCACCAGCTCCCCGGAGAGCTGGTCGCGGCAGAAGAACATGCCTTCCGCCGCGTCCCACAGCCGCTCCACGAGGACCTCGGTCAGGGTGTCCGCGCGGGCCGCGCGCCCGGCGGCCGCGTCCGACAGGCCCAACTCGGCCTCGATACGGGCCAGTGCGTACTCGGAGGCGATGAGCAGCGCGTTGAACGACGGGTCCTCGACGGCGAACTCGCCCGCCCCGTCCGCGTACCGGCGGTCGCGGTAGTCGGCGGCCAGGCGCACATATCTGCCGTAGTCGAGATCGGTCGGCCGGTCTTCGGCGGCCCCGTGGTCCAGGTCGGCGCGCCGGTAGGCGGCCGGGTCCGCGGGGGTCACCCGGCTCAACGGGGCGTCCCAGCAAGGGCTGTTGTCCATGCCCTGCTCCCAGGGGTGCACCACGGAGGCGAGCCCGGCGCCGCCCGCGTCCCTGCTGCCGAGCAGATAGCCGTGCCAGGCGGCGAGGCGCGGCTGCACGCGGGCGAGGAAGGAACGGGCCCGGGAGAGGCCCGGGTCGGCCCGGTGCACCAGCCAGGCGGAGAGTGCGTGCACCGGCGGCTGCACGATTCCGGAGGTCTGCACGGCACCGGGCGCCCCGGCGGTGCGTCCCGCCGTCGTGGAGCGCCAGAAGTCGGGGCTGGGAAAGTAGGCGTCCAGCGGGACGGCGGGGTTGAACACGATGTGCGGTACGCGGCCGTCGCTCCACTGCGCGAAGAGCAGCGTCTCCAGCTCCAACTGGGCCCGTAACGGGGAGAGATGGCGGAGCCCGATGGCGATGAACGCGGAGTCCCAGGACCACTGGTGCGGATACAGGGCACGGGAGGGGACGGTCGACGCCCCTGTCCAGTTGGCCCACAGGACATCGGCGGCGCGTTCGCGCAGCGAGGGCGGCGTGAGGGGGCGGGCGGTCAGCTGGGCTGTGCGGCCCACGTTCGTGCGGCTCACGTTCGTGCGGTCCACGCGGATCTCCCCGAGGGGCTCGACGCCCTGTCAGTTTGGTGTTATCCAGCATAGGGTTACGTCTACTTAACACGCAAAACTCAATATGTAACGTGGAGTTGATGAGCGCAAGGGGAGAGTGGATGCCGGGCAGATCGGTTCGCGAGGATCGTGCGGGGCGTGCGGGGCAGTCGGCGGGAGGGCACATGGGGCAGGCTGCGGGAGGGCGCACGGGCGGACCCCACGCCGGCGCCGGTGACCTGCTCGACCTGGTCCGCAGCGGCCGTGCCACCACGCGCGGCGCCCTCCAGCAGGTCACCGGACTCTCCCGCGCCACCGTCGGCCAGCGCCTCGACCGGCTCTTCCGGGCGGGCTGGCTGCGCGAGGGGGCGGGCGGCCCTGGGGGGTCACCGCTCGGGGGCCGCCCCGCGCTCCGCCTGGAGTTCGACGACGCCCACGCCGTGGTGCTCGCCGCCGACCTGGAGACCCGGCACGCCCGCACCGCCCTCCTTGGCCTCACCGGCGAGATCGTCGCCGAGCACGCGGGCCCGCTGTCGATCGAGGAGGGCCCGGACGCGGTGCTCGGCGAGCTCGGCGCCCGCTTCGCCGAGCTGCTGCGCAAGGCAGGGCGGGCCCCGGACACGGTGTGCGGCATCGGGCTCGCCGTGCCGGGCCCCGTCGACAGCGAGACGGGCCGCGTCGTCCAGCCGCCGATCATGCCGGGCTGGGACGGGTACGACATACGAGGCCGCCTGAGCCGAGCCTTCGCCGAGCACACGGGCGGCCCCGTCGACCTCCCGGTCCTCGTCGACAACGACGCCAACCTCATGGCGTACGGAGAACAGCGCGCCTCCTACCGGCAGTGCTCGGCCTTCGCCCTGGTCAAGGTCTCCACCGGCATCGGCGCGGGCGTCGTCGTCGGCGGCGCGGTGTACCGGGGCATCGACGGCGGCGCCGGGGACATCGGCCACATACGGGTCATGGACGGGACACGGGGTGCCGCCGCCCTCTGCAAGTGCGGGTCCTACGGCTGCCTGGCCGCCGTGGCCAGCGGGCGAGCGGTGGCCGCTCAGCTGAGCGCGGCGGGCGTCCCCGCGGCGTCCGGCTCGGATGTGCGCGCACTTCTGGACGCCGGGCACCCGGAGGCCGTCGGGCTCGCGCGGGACGCGGGGCGCCGGGTGGGCGAGGTGCTCGCGACCGTCGTCACGCTGCTCAACCCTGGAGTTCTGATGATCGCCGGAGATCTGGCCGGAACTCCCTTCCTCACGGGCGTGCGCGAACTCCTCTATCAGCGGGCCCTGCCGCGCTCCACGGCTCACCTGGAGATCGTCACCTCGCGGCTCGGCGAGCGTGCGGGCCTGGTCGGGGCGGGTGCGCTGGTGGTGGAGCATCTGTACGCGCCGGGGCGGGCCGAGGAGCGGCTCGCGGCGCTCGGCGTATGACGGCGGCGCAACCATCCGGACCGGGGTCCGGATGCTGACATCGGGCCCCTCCGGACAGCGTGATTCTCGCCACCCCTGATAGGGGTTGCGCTCAGATGAGCGGATCGTGGGCGAATGCACTTCTCCAAGGGGTGGCACTCAGTGCCAATGCTCGATCATTCAAAAGGTGAACTCACATCTGAAATTTCTCTGCTCATCTGAGCAAATCCCAGGTTCTACAGGGGTTGATCGTTCAAGACTTGAACGCACGATGGGGCGAGGACCTACCGTCGAGTTACTTTCGATCTACTGGCGGACGGGTGGTTACAGCCGTATGACGCACAAGTGGACGTACCCAGGTGCCTTCGATCTGGGTATGTTCCTCGCCGTCAGGGCAGCCACCGAGTCCTCGAGGAGTCGAGACCCGTGTCGGAAAACAAAGATCCCCACGTAGCGACGCAGAGCGATGCGGGCGTGAAGTTCGTCTACGACTTCACCGAGGGCAACAGGGACCTCAAGGACCTTCTCGGCGGGAAGGGCGCGAACCTCGCCGAGATGACCAACCTCGGCCTGCCCGTCCCCCCGGGCTTCACGATCACCACCGAGGCGTGCAAGACCTACCTCGCCAGCGGCGAGGAGCCGGTCGAGCTGCGCGACGAGGTGAGTGCACACCTCGACGCCCTTGAGCAGCAGATGGGCAAGAAGCTGGGTCAGGCCAACGACCCGCTGCTCGTCTCGGTCCGCTCGGGCGCCAAGTTCTCCATGCCCGGCATGATGGACACCGTCCTGAACATCGGGCTCTCCGACAAGTCGGTGACGGGCCTGGCCAAGCAGTCCGGCGACGACCGCTTCGCGTGGGACTCCTACCGCCGCCTCATCCAGATGTTCGGCAAGACCGTCCTGGACGTCGACGGCGAGCTCTTCGAGGACGCGCTGGAGGCCGCCAAGGCCGCCAAGAAGGTCACGGTCGACACCGACCTCGAGGCCGCGGACCTGAAGAAGCTGGTCACGAAGTTCAAGAAGATCGTCAAGACCGAGGCCGGTCGCGACTTCCCGCAGGACCCGCGCGAGCAGATGGACCTCGCGATCCGCTCGGTCTTCGAGTCCTGGAACACCGACCGCGCCAAGCTCTACCGCCGCCAGGAGCGCATCCCCGGCGACCTCGGCACCGCGGTCAACATCTGTTCCATGGTCTTCGGCAACCTCGGCCCGGACTCCGGCACGGGCGTCGCGTTCACCCGCGACCCGGCCAGCGGCCACCAGGGCGTGTACGGCGACTACCTGCAGAACGCGCAGGGCGAGGACGTCGTGGCGGGCATCCGCAACACCGTCCCGCTCGCCGATCTGGAGCAGATCGACAAGAAGTCGTACGACCAGCTCATGCAGATCATGGAAACGCTCGAGACGCACTACAAGGACCTGTGCGACATCGAGTTCACCATCGAGCGCGGTCAGCTGTGGATGCTGCAGACCCGCGTCGGCAAGCGCACCGCCGGTGCCGCCTTCCGCATCGCGACGCAGCTCGTCGACCAGGGCCTGATCGACGAGGCCGAGGCGCTGCAGCGCGTCAACGGCGCGCAGCTCGCGCAGCTGATGTTCCCGCGCTTCGACGAGAGCGCGAAGGTCGAGCAGCTCGGCCGCGGCATCGCCGCGTCACCGGGTGCCGCGGTCGGCAAGGCGGTCTTCGACTCGTACACGGCCATCAAGTGGTCGCGTTCGGGCGAGAAGGTCATCCTGATCCGCCGTGAGACCAACCCCGACGACCTCGACGGCATGATCGCGGCCGAGGGCATCCTGACCTCCCGCGGCGGCAAGACCTCGCACGCGGCCGTGGTGGCCCGCGGCATGGGCAAGACGTGCGTGTGCGGCGCCGAGGACCTCGAGGTCGACACGAAGCGCCGCCGCATGACGGTCGGCGGAACCGTCGTCGAAGAGGGCGACGTCGTCTCCATCGACGGCTCCACCGGCAAGGTCTACGCCGGCGAGGTGCCCGTGGTCCCCTCCCCGGTCGTCGAGTACTTCGAGGGCCGTATGCACGCGGGCGCCGACGACGCCGACGAGCTGGTCGCCGCCGTGCACCGGATCATGGCGTACGCGGACCGGGTACGCCGCCTGCGGGTCCGCGCCAACGCGGACAACGCGGAGGACGCCCTCCGCGCCCGTCGCTTCGGCGCGCAGGGCATCGGCCTGTGCCGCACCGAGCACATGTTCCTCGGTGAGCGCCGCGAGATGGTCGAGCGCCTGATCCTCGCCGACGCGGACGACGAGCGCGAGGAAGCCCTGAAGGAGCTGCTCCCCCTCCAGAAGCGCGACTTCGTCGAACTCTTCGAGGCGATGGACGGCCTCCCGGTCACGGTCCGCCTCCTGGACCCGCCCCTGCACGAGTTCCTCCCGGACATCACGGAGCTCTCGGTCCGCGTCGCCCTCGCCGAGTCCCGCAAGGACTCCAACGAGAACGACCTGCGCCTGCTGCAGGCGGTCCACCGCCTGCACGAGCAGAACCCGATGCTGGGCCTGCGCGGCGTACGCCTGGGTCTCGTCATCCCCGGCCTGTTCACGATGCAGGTCCGTGCGATCGCCGAGGCTGCGGCCGAGCGGAAGAACGCCAAGGGCGACCCGCGTGCGGAGATCATGATTCCGCTCGTCGGCACGGTCCAGGAGCTGGAGATCGTCCGCGAGGAGGCCGAGCAGGTCATCGCGGAGGTCGTCGAGGCGACGGGCGTAGACCTGAAGCTGGCCCTCGGCACGATGATCGAGCTCCCGCGTGCCGCGCTCACGGCGGACCAGATCGCGGAGGCCGCGGAGTTCTTCTCCTTCGGCACGAACGACCTCACGCAGACGGTCTGGGGCTTCTCCCGCGACGACGTCGAGGCCTCCTTCTTCACGGCATACCTGGAGAAGGGCATCTTCGGTGTCTCCCCGTTCGAGACGATCGACAAGGACGGCGTCGGCAAGCTGGTGAAGGACGCGGTCAAGGCCGGCCGCGCCACCCGCCCCGACCTCAAGCTCGGCGTCTGCGGCGAGCACGGCGGTGACCCGGAGTCCGTGCACTTCTTCCACGAGGTGGGCCTGGACTACGTCTCCTGCTCGCCGTTCCGCATCCCGGTGGCCCGCCTGGAGGCAGGCCGCGCCGCTTCCCACTCCACGGGCAGCGACCACCGGTAAAGCCCCGGGACCGTCGCCGTGTCCCCGACCCTCAGAACCGATGCGGCGACGGTCCCGGTCCACGATGAAGGGGCAGCACCCTGTGCGGGGGTGCTGCCCTTTCGGGTTGAGGCGGGGGACCGGTTGGGGGATCACTGGCTGCGCGAGGTTGCCGCCCTGAGGGCCAATGAATCAAGGAGCGGGGGCCTGCCCCGCTCCTTGATCCATGGGAGGAACACCGATGCGCGTTCGTACCACCTTGATTGCCCTGGGCCTGGCCACTGGCAGCGTGTTGGGGGCCATCGCACCGGCCGCCGCAGCCCCGCCCGCTGAAGCGGAGAAGCGGGCGGGCGAAGCCCGGATCGGGCTGATGGCGGAGACCACAGCCGCGTGTCTGGGATGCCGGCCAAGGCCCCGCTGAAGAACGTGCCGGGGCTGACCACGTTCACAGTGAACGACCTGGCCCGCTGGCGGGCCGAGGGCGCCGAGCGGTGCGTGGAGCAGATCGCCAAGGCTCCGAACAACCCCGTCAACGCCCTGATCCGGCGGCCCGCCCGCCCATGAAGCCGCCGGTCGCCGTGCCGGATGAGGTGAACCCTCTGAAGGCCGCCCACCGCGTTGCCCCCGGCGATGACATCGGCCCGCAGGGCGCCCTGGTCACCGACTCGCTCAACAAGCTGTGTCTCGGCATCCCGATCAAGGCCAACATCCAGAACATCATCGGCCTGGTGAACATCGGGGTCCAGGACATCCCGGTCCTCTCGGCTCCGCAGACCCAGCAGTGTGCCGACAACTCCATCCAGGCCAAGGGCGACGAGCCGATCTCTCACATCCTCGACGACATCCCTGTTCTCAGCTCGAACGGCGTGAGCAACGAATGATCCGCTTCGAAGCGGCCTGACATGACTGGGCCCCCGAACCGCGAGCGATTCGGGGGCCCAGCTCCTGGCGTCTAGGACTGCGGCTGGTCCGGCTTGTCGCTCTTGAGGCCGAGCTTGTCCTGGGCCTGCTCGCGCGCATTGTCGACCTTGGGGCCCAACTGGTCGGTCTTCTCGTCTACTTCCTCGGTCGCCGCGTCGGTGATGTCCTTGTCCTTGAAGCTATCGGTGACGCCCACGATGGGGCTCCGCTCGGTGAGACGCATGGCCCACAGGCGAGCCCGGGCAGCGGCGACCGGGAGAGCAGAACGATGCTGCTCACGGTGGCGAGCGGGCCGGTTGAACACACGCCTCTCCCGACGACATCGCCGAGCAGCGCGGGTACGGCCTGTGGGGCGCTGATCGGCCCTCATGGGTGAGCACAACGACTGCAGTTGGCGTCTCGCCGCAAGGGCCCCGAGCCTCCGGCACCAGAGGCGTTCTCGGCTGGCCGTCCGGCCGCGCTCACCGTCGTGCCTCTTTCAATGTCCGCCGCAGCGCGCTGCCTTCGGCGCAACGGGCGGGCTCGTCGGCGCACTGTTCGCAGCCCTGCGTGTGGTCGAGGAGCGCCTTGTAGCTGTCTTCCGGTGAGAGCCGCAGTTGTCGCCCTCTGCTCTCGGCGATGCGCAGGACGTCTCCGAGTGACTCGGTCAGTCGGGCGGCCAGGAAGCGCAACTCCGTCACCGACAGCGGGTGCTCGGTCAGCATCGACCGTGAGTGGTCCAGGAGTTTGACGCCTATGTCGAGCTGTACGGCTTCCAGGCTGTCCGCCAGTCGCGTCACGGGTCCGGATCCGTCGGTCGAGAGATAGGCGGGATTCCCGCCTGGCCCGGACCAGGGCAGTAACCGAAATCCGTGTCCCCGGCTTTGAGCAGGCGGGGGTCGCCGAGGTGATTCGTGAGGGATTTCTGGCATACGGGATCTCTCCCTGCGTCAGGGGATGCCAGGAGACGAGAATCTCCCTAGGGAGATTCTCGTCACAGTTCCCTAGGGAGGTCAAGGATTCCGAGTGAAGTGTCCGGTGCAGCAGGTGAGTTGAGGTGTGCGTGAGTGGTGGTGCCGTCAGCTGGTGAAGTCGTACTGGAGCACGTAGGCCCCCGCGTTCAGGAGCATCCGGTTCAGTTCCACCGGCCGGTGGTCGGAGGTCAGCGCCGTGCGGTAGATCTCGACGACCGGCGTCCCTGCGGTGAGTGCCAGTTGCTCGGACTCCTCCGAGCTCGGCATTCGGGCGCGCAGTTCCTCGGTGAAGTTCTCGGGCGCGGCTCCGATCTCGGCGAGCCGGGCGTACACACCTCCGGGACCCGTATCAGGCTGGACGATCTGGGTCTCCCGGACGAGATCGGCCGGGAGGTAGGAGGTCGCCTGTTGGACGGGCTTCCCGTCCACGAAGAAGCGGCGGCTGCGCACGATCACGGGTGCCTGCTCGGCCAGGTTCAGCCCCTTGGCCGCCCAGCGTGGTGCTTCCGTCTCATACACCTCGATGTCGCGCACTTCCACGGAGCGGTCGGCGGTGTCCGCCGCCCAGACGGACTGGCCGGAGGACCACTGTGCCGCCGACAGACGCTTGTTGGCCGCGCGGTGGATCGGCTGGAACTCGCGTACGTAGGTGCCGGATCCGGGGTGTGAGTAGGCGAGGCCCTCAGTGATCAGGAGCTTGAGCGCGTTGCTCGCGGTCATCTTGGCGACGCCGTACTGCTGGACGAGTTTCGGCTCGCCCGGCAGCCGGGCGCCAGGCCTGAACTCCCCGGAACTGATGCGTGCCCGCAGATCATCGGCGATCTGGCGCGCCGTCTCGGGCATTGCTGGTCCTCCGGCTCCCTAGGGTGGGACCACCCTAACGAATTGGTGTGCGGGGGCACTGTTCGGCGGCGAGGGGTGCTGCTGGGCATGGGCGGTGGCCGGCCCGGTTGCGGGCAGTCGTCGACGCGGTCCATTTGACTGCGCGAGCCTCGGGCCCTTGCCGCGCGAACTGCGGCTGCCGCGCATGGTGTTGGGTCGTACGCGGTGGAGCGCGGGTACTCACGCTAGGTCCGCTGAGCCTCGTTTGTCCTCGACGTGGACGACGTGAAGTTCGGTGCTGTCCCGGTGGCGCTTGGAACGTCCGAACAGCCCGACAGCGATCTCCGACCCGTCCATAGGCTCATCAGGGCCGACATAGGTAAGGACGTCGTTGTGGTGCCCGGTGACGACCCATCCCTCAGCATCCTTGAGGTCGATCACCCCAAAGTCTCCTGCCGAAGTTCCGGCATGCGCCGGGCCGAACTCTCCCAGGATCTCGGTGGCCTGTTCAGCCAGTTCTCCATCCGGAGCAGTCAGCACGACACAAGTGCCATGCTCGAACAGCACCCACGACTTGCGAGGATCGGCGAGAAGCCGCTGCCAGACGGCTACCAGTATCTCGGTGTTCACGGCGGTCATCATGCCGCAGAGCACCGACACAGGGTGACGGTCGACCGGCATCATGGCGAATACGTGACTCCTGAACATGCGGGCCTATCCGTCCCAGAGACCTTGATCTGCTCGGCGATCTTCTCGTCGATGCAGTCGGCGAGGCGTATCTCAAAGAGGGTGTACTCGTGGATCTCGCCATTCTCCTCGTACGTCCTGATGCCGTCGCCGAAGCGGCGCCGCACCGCGTCCAGTGCCGGTCCTACCTCGAGGGAGGCCGTCAGAGCTGCGGGGGGCATGCCCAGCAGTACGTCGAGTAGGAGGCTGAAGCCTTCCGTCTCGTCGTCGCCGTCACTCTTTTCGACGTGGGCGACGTCGAGGGCAGCCCGTCGCCGGATCTCGGCTGCGATCGCGTCGGCCGTCTCCGGGAGGCCGATCGCCTGCAGGGTCACCTCTGCCTGGTGCCGGGTGTCCCGGTAGATCTCATCGTCCTCCAGGACCGCCAGCAGCGTCGGTGTCGCGGGTGCCGCGGCCGCCCCCGCCTGTCTGAGGGCGTACAGCAGGCGGTACTTGGTCGACTCGTCGCGGAACCAGTGGTCGGCGTCCTCCCGGGTCGGGAAGGGAAACGCGCGGAGTGCCGCGTGCACCGCCGGGACCGCGGCAGCGCCCCGTTCGCCCAAGGCGGCTGAGGTCAGCACTCCGAGGAAATTGCCGATCCCGGGCAGGCTCGCGATGAGGTCCTCCGTCGTGGAATCGTCCTCGCCGGTGAAGTGCGCCAGCAGCCGCTGGGCGGAGCCGTGGCTGTCGTGGCGGGCGAACATCTCGTAGAGGGCGGTGGTGGTCCGGCCCTCGTCGATCTCCGCCAGCGCGATCACCGCGGCCTCCCGGGCCGCCGGGTCCGCACCGTTCACGATGAGGGTCGCCAGCGCGTCCGTCGCCGTCCCCTGCCAGGCTCCGTCGAGGTTACCGGAGGCCAGCTCACGGACCGCGGCCACACTTGCCGGGCCGTCGTCCCAGTGGTGGCGGACGTCGTCGAGCAGGGTCTCCACGTCACTGCCGTCCATCGCCCAGGAGGGTCGGCCGACGCGTCGCGGCACGAGCCCGGCATGGCCGGACCAGTGGAGAACGTGGACCTGGCCGCCGCGCCCGCCGATCAGCCAGCACTGCCCGTCCGGCGTACCGGCCACATGGGTCAGCTCCCGGGGGCCGGAGGGTGCGCGGGGCGCGAAGCGGGCGGCGGGTGCGTGGTCGTGCAGCCGCCAGAGCGCGGCAGTTCCGTCCTGGGAGACCGACATCACCAGGTCGGTGCCGGTGGCGAGCGCCAACGCCCGGACGCGGGCGCCATGCGCTTGAACTCGCCCGAGGCAGTGTCCCGAGCGGGCATCCCACCACGACAGCGAACCGTCCCGTCCGCCGAGCACCACCAGCGGTCGGTCCGGATGCGCCGCGACCGCCGTCGGCCGGGCGGGCGGGGCGAACGCGGTCACGGCCGACCCGGTCTCCGCGTCGAGTACGACCACCCTGTCGCGCCGCTGGGACACCACGAGCCGCCCCAGGTCGCAACAGCGCGTCAGCCGCTGATCCGCCGCATCGCGTCCGTCGAAGGCCCACACGAGTTCGGTGTCTTCGTAGGTCTTCCCGGAAGGTCGCCGCCAGGCGGCGATCCCGCCCTGGTCGGTGCTCACGACGAGCAGACCGGAGGCGGTGCGTCCCAATGCCATCGGGGAGTCCGACTTGATGCGTCCGTAGAGGGGACCGAAGACGCCAAGCCAGCGAAGGTCTCCGCACTGTCTGAGCACCGCCTCCTGGTCGGAGTGCGTGAGCAACCGGCCGCCGTCCCACGGGAGTTGCCGCCAATCCAGGGCCTCGGCCGTCACCGTCCACAGCGAGGCCGATGGGCCCGTGGTCAGCAACTGGGGCCGCTCGGCGTCGCCGATGAACGCGGCGTTCTCCACCGGCCCGTCCTGCAGCCTTCCCACATAGGCGGTCAGCAGGCCATGGCTCAGGTCCCACAACCGGATCTCGCCGGAGCGCGTGCCGGTCGCGCCGATCCGTCCGTCCGGGGAGACCGCAACCGCGGTGACGGCATCGCCGTGGTCCTCCGACGCCCCCAAGTGCAGATCATCTTCATCGGGCATTCCCTATGCGTAGCACGTTTGCGGGGTGTCCTACGACTCGCATTCCGGATGCGGGTGTGAGTGGCGCGGTCCATCCCGCCGGCGTCTGTCGGCGGGCCATCGATCACGTCGCGAGCTCTGCCTGTTTCTGTTGATTCCCTTGTGAGACTGGGGAGTTGAGTGGTGTAGTCCACTGCCATGACGAACCTCTCCCGTCGCACTCTCATCGCCGCGACAGCCGTCGCGGGCGCGGCCGTCGCCCTTCCGTCGCCCACGGCTCACGCCGTGGGCGCGGGAGCGCCCCCTGCCGGTGCCACGAGTCGGGGCAATGCCCGCCCGGCCGTCATTCCCGCCCTCCAGGAATGGGCCGGCGGCGACGGCGCCCACCGGCTCACCCCGGAGTCTCGGGTCGTCGTGCCCGCTCAGGATGCCGGTCAACTTCTCGTCCTGGCACAGCAGTTGACGCGGGACATCGCCGACATCACAGGGCTGAAGCTCGCCGCGCCCCGCGCCGTCCGCCGCTCCCGCGCCGCCGACGGCGAGATCCTGCTGCGCCTCGACGCGGCCGCCCGGCACGCCAAGGGTGGCGAGCTCTACGCCCGCGAGGGGTATGAACTTGCGGTCAGGGCCGATGCCGTCACCCTTACCGCGCCCGCCTACAGCGGTGTCTACTACGGCACCCGCTCACTTCTTCAGGTTCTCCTCCACGACGAGCAGCGCTCCCGCGTGCCCGTCGGGACCGCGCAGGACTGGCCCAACTACCGTCTGCGCGGCTTCATGCTGGATGTCGGGCGGCGCTTCTTCACGCCCGGATTCGTGCGGGACTACCTGCGCGTCATGGGGTGGTTCAAGCTCAATGATCTTCAGCTCCATCTCAACGACAACGAGATCAAGGCTCCCGGCGGCGACTGGAGCAAGGCCTATGACGCCTTCCGGCTGCGGAGTGACGCCGCCGAGTGGGAGGGGCTTGCGGCGCCCGACGGTTCGTACTCGCGCGCCGACTGGGACTCCTTCGAGGACACCGCCGCCCTGCATGCCGTGCAGCTCACCCCGGAGATCGATGCCCCGGCCCACTCGCGTTCCTTCGTACGCTTCCGGCCCTCGCTCGGGCTCGACGGCGGCAACTCCGACCACCTCGACCTCGCCAAGCCCGAGACCACAGCCTTTATGAAGGCCGTCTTCGAGGAGTTCGTGCCGTGGTTCCGCAGTCCCGAAGTGCACTACGGGGCCGATGAGTACACCGGGCCCGAGGCCCAGTACCGCGCGTACTTCAACGACATGGCGGAGCATCTGCGGAGCCTCGGCAAGCATCCGCGTGCCTGGGGGAGCCTGACCGAGATGGCCGGTTCGGCGGACGGGTACGACCGCGACGTCACCATCCACAGCTGGAACAACGGCTGGTACGGGCCGCAGGCCGCCAAGGCCGACGGCTACGAGATCGTGAACACGAACGACGGGCTGTTGTACGTGGTGCCGTTCGCCGACTACTACCACGGGCACGGCCTCGACGGCCGCTATCTGTACGACAGTTGGGAGCCGCACGTCTTCCCGGGGAGCGAGAGTCTGGACCCCGGCGATCCGCAGCTGCGGGGTGCCATGTCCGCCGTGTGGAACGACCTCGTGCATGCCACGTATACCCAGCAGGACGTGCACGGCCTCATCGAGAAGACGTACGGCACCCTTGCCCAGAAGATGTGGAGCGGCGGCGAACAGGGCCTCGCCTACGGGGAGTTCACCGCGCTGCTGCGGCGCGGGGCGCGGGGCCCCGGGCTCTCCACCGTGACCCCGACACTGGCCGATCCCGACGAGCTCGCCTTCGGTGCGGCCGCGACCGCGTCGTCGGGTGCGCATGCGTCGTACGTGTCCGACGGCAGCCACGTCACCTGCTGGACCAGCGCCGCCGAGGCGGGGGGACCGTGGGTGCGGGTCGACCTCGGTGCGGTGCGGCACGTGGGGCGGGTGCGGTTGGACTGGGGGCGGGAGCACGGCCGTTCGTACGACGTTGAGGTTTCGGACGATGGGAGCGCGTGGCGGAGGGTCGCCTCCCGGCGGGGGCTTGAGCGGGCCGGCTGGGACGAGCTGGAGTTCGGGGGTGTGGAGGCGCGGTACGTCCGGGTGCGGGGGCGGGAGAACGGACGGGTGCGGTGGGTGTTGTGGTCCGTGCAGGTTTTCGACGTGCCTGATCTGGCTCGGGGGCGGGAGGCGACGGCTTCTTCCGCGGAGACGGCTTCGCTGGGGGCGGAGAACGCGGTCGATGGGGATGCGGGGACTCGGTGGGCCTCGAAGTACACCGATGGTGAGTGGATCGCCGTCGATCTCGGGGAGGAGCGGAGTGTGCGGCGGGTGCTTCTCGACTGGGAGGCGGCTGCTGGGCGGGACTATGACGTGCAGGTCTCGGCGGACGGGGGGCCGTCGGGGTGGCGGACTGTTGCTGAGCGGCGGGGGCGGGAGGAGGCGGGGGTCGATGTGGTCGACCTGCCGTCGGTCGCGGCGCGGTTTGTGCGGATGCAGGGGGTGAAGCGGCAGACGGAGTACGGGTATTCGTTGTACCGGTTCGAGGTGCGGGGGTAGGCGGTGGACCTGCGGGGCTCTTCTCCCCAACCCCGCCCCTTCCCGGCTGTGACATTCGCGGCTCCGCCGCGGGCCGCTGCGCGGGGGCTTTGCGTGCCGTAGATCACCGCCTTCGGCGAGTTCGTCCTCAATCGCCGGACGGGCTGGAGATTTCCCTACCGCAGGTCCGACGCCTCGAACACCCCCCGCGCCCCCTCCGCGTCCAGGCGGGCGGACAGGCCGGCGAGCACCTCGGCGCCTGTCCGCAGCAGCCCCCGCTGCTTCGCATCCCGCGCCCCCGAGTCCAGGCGGTGCAGCAGCAAGGGGTTCTCCGCGAGCACCTGGGGGTCGAGTTCCACACGGTTGCCCAGGGAGTCGCTCAGGACCAGGCGCGCCGCGACGCCCGGCTCGTGCCGCACCGCGGTCAGCAGGCCCGTACACACGTGACGGCCGCGCAGCAGTCCGCGGACGGCCAGCCACCCGGGGCCCGCCGTCACCCGCACCGGATGCAGGATGACGTACAGGAGCGCCGAAAGCGCCGCCCACAGCCCGGCCCGCACCGCGTCCAGCGTGCCGTTGGCCAGGTCGACGAGCGTGACCAGGAGGAAAAGGGCGAGGGCGCACAAGGCCGCGGCCCGTACGTCGCCCGCCCAGCGCCGGTCGGACACGGTGTCCTCCGCGGCGCCCTCCCACGCCTCCACGCCCCTGCCGAGCACCCTGCCCCGTGTCGTCCTGTCATGTCCCATGTGCGGCACCGTAGGCCCGGCACCGCGTCAGGCCAGCGGTGTTGACGGGCCGCTTACTCCGCCGTCGTACTCCTTGACGTACCGCTGATGCCACGCCGTGGCCCGCGCGACCCCGAGAGGTCCCCGCGCGACCCCCGCGAGACTCCCGCGTCAACGACGCGTGAAGATCCCGGCCCGGCGCGCAAGGGAGTCACCAAGACGGCGCGCGGGGCGTGCCGTGCGCCCAGACGCTGGGCATTCCTTTGCCACCCCTGCCTGGAGGTACGCCCATGACCACCGTGTCCGAGTCGCCGGACAGCGGCAGCAGCCCCGTCGCCGTCGCCGTCGAGGAACCCCCGGATACCGACGCGGCGGCGTCGGCCCGCGCGGACCGCCATCGGCTGACCGCCGTTCAGGGGCTCGCCGCGCTCTCCCTCGACGCCATGGCGTCCGTCGCGTACGGCCCCGAGGCCATCGTCCTGGTGCTCGCCGCGGCCGGCGGCCACGGCCTCGGGTTCACGCTCCCGGTGACGCTCGGCATCGCCGCACTGCTCGCCGTGCTCGTCGCCTCCTACCGCCAGGTCATCGCCGCCTTCCCCGACGGAGGCGGCAGCTATGCCGCCGCCAAGACCCACCTGGGGCGCCGGGCCGGGCTCGTCGCCGCGGCCTCGCTCGTCCTCGACTACGTACTCAATGTCGCCGTCGCCGTCACCGCGGGCGTCGCCGCGCTCACCTCCGCCTTCCCCGAGCTGTACGGCGACCGGGTGTGGATCTGTCTGGCGGTGCTCGTCGTCGTCACGGGCGTCAATCTGCGCGGCATCGTCGACTCCGCGAAGGTCTTCATCGCGCCGACCGCGATCTTCGTCGGCGCGATACTCGCGATGGTCGTCGCCGGGCTCTTCCGGGACGGTCCTGTCAGCACGGCCGCCGCCGAGGGGCACGCCTCCGTCCTCGCCGACAACGCCACCACGGTCGGCGCGCTGCTCCTGCTCAAGGCGTTCGCCTCGGGCTGCTCCGCGCTCACGGGCGTCGAGGCGATCGCCAACGCCGTGCCCTCCTTCCGCACCCCGCGCGTCAAGCGCGCCCAGCACGCGGAGGTCGCGCTCGGCGCGCTGCTCGGCGTGATGCTGATCGGTCTTTCCGTGCTCATCTCGCGGTTCGGGCTTCAGCCGGTCGAGGGCGTCACCGTCCTCGCGCAGCTCGCCGACGCCTCGCTCGGCCACAACTGGGCTTTCTACGTCGTGCAGTTCGCGACGATGATCCTGCTGGCCCTGTCCGCCAACACGTCCTTCGGCGGCCTGCCCGTCCTGATGAGCCTGCTCGCCCGCGACAATTACCTGCCCCACGTCTTCGCCCTCAAGGCCGACCGCCAGGTCCACCGGCACGGCGTCCTCGCGCTCGCCGCCGTCTCCGCCGCGCTGCTCGTCTTCTCCGGCGGCGACACCAACACCCTCGTGCCGCTCTTCGCGATCGGCGTGTTCGTCGGCTTCACGCTCTGCCAGACCGGCATGGTGCTGCACTGGCGCAAGGCGGGCAGGCCCGCGAAGGCCCTGCTCAACGGCTTCGGTGCGGTGCTCACCGGCATCTCGGCGGTGGTCGTCACGGCCACCAAGTTCACCGAGGGCGCCTGGCTGATCGTGCTCGCGCTGCCGGCGATCGTGCTCTGCTTCGAGGCCGTGCACCGCGCCTATCTCAGGATCGGCGACGACCTGGGTCTGGGGCGCGTCCCGGAGCCCCCGCACCGCGATCACTCCCTGGTCATCGTCCCGGTGTCGAACCTCTCCCGCCTCACCTGCGAGGCGCTGGGCGCCGCCGTCTCGCTCGGCGACGAGGTCCGCGCCGTCACCGTCACCCATGCCGACCCCGAGGACCGGCGCGCCGCCGAGGCGCTGCGCCGCGACTGGGAGCTGTGGAACCCGGGTGTCGACCTGGTGGAGCTGCCCTCGCAGACGCGCACCGTCGGGCGGCCGGTGTCGGCGTACGTACGGAAGATCTACACGTACCACCCCACCACCCGCGTCACCGTCCTGATCCCCGAGGTGGAGCCCGCCCATGTCTGGCAGCGGCTGCTGCAGAACCAGCGCGGCTCGGTCCTCGCGCACGCGGTGCGCCGCGACACGGACGCGGTCATCTGCCGACTGCGGTTCCGTCTTGCAGCGGGGCGGCGCCGGTCCTAGCGTCGGCGCCATGAGCGGAAGCGCGAGCCATGCGGGTGCGGGCAAGAAGATCGCCGGAAGCGCCGGCAAGAAGATCACCGAGAAGTTGTCGGACGAGGCGCTGCGCGAGGCGACCGGCAAGGGGTGGGAGGAGTGGTTCGCTCTGCTCGACGCCTGGGGCGGCACGTCCCGCAACCACACCGAGATCGCCCGCCACGTCCGCGAGGACCACGGTGTCGACGGCTGGTACGCGCAGTCCGTGGCCGTCGGCTACGAACAGGAGCGCGGTCTTCGCGAGGTCGGCCAGAGCAGCACGGGCGAGTGGCGGACCAGCGGCAGCAAGACGATCGACGCCACGGCGGCGCGGGTGATCGAGGCGTTCACCGACGACGGCCTGCGGGCGCGATGGCTGCCGGACGTCGACTTCACGGTGCGCACGCACCGCCCCGCCAAGTCGGTGACCGCCGACTTCAAGGACGCGGACGGCGGGGGTGCCGGGCGCATCTCCGTGACGCTCACGGTGAAGGCGCCGGGGAAGACGGTGGTGGGGGTCGGCCACGAGAAGCTGCGGGACGCGGCGGAGGTCGCGGCGTACAAGTCCTTCTGGAAGGACCGCCTTGCCGCGCTGAAGTCCCTTCTCGAGCAGGGGAGTTAGCGGGCGGGACAGGAACGCCTGGTCAGCCCTTCAGCTCCCCGAACTCAGCCCTTCAGCTCCCCGAGTTCAACCCTTCAGCTCCCCGTACTCGACCCCGGTCAACCCCTCCGACGCCTCCCACAGCCGCCCCGCGCCCACATCGTCCCGCGTCCACCCCGCCCGCCAGGACCTCGCCGGCGCCCCGCGCCAGCCCAGAATCCTCGGCCCGGTGAAGGAATCCGGCCGCACTCCTGGTGCCGTGGCCGCGAAGAGCGTGGGCAGCGCGCCCGCGTCGGCCGACTGCGCGACCAGGCCGTTGCCGAGCCGCATCACGCGCTCGGCCGCCTTGCGGCCCTCCATCCGGGGTGCGGCCGCCTGGAGGTTCGTCGACGCGTAGCCGGGATGCGCCGCCGCGGCCACCACATCGGAGCCGGCGGCCGCGAGGCGCCGTGCCAGTTCGTGGACGAAGAGCAGGTTCGCCGTCTTGGAGCGGCCGTAGGCGATCCAACGCCGGTAGCTCCGCTCGCTGTTGAGATCGTCGATGTCGATGTTCGCCACGGCGTGCATGCCGCTGGACACCGTGACGATCCGTGCGCCCGGCGTCCGCAGGAGCAGCGGAAGGAGCAGTCCCGTGAGCGCGAAGTGGCCCAGGTGATTGACGCCGAACTGCGTCTCGAAGCCGTCCACCGTCTGCCGGTACGGGAGCGCCATCACCCCCGCGTTGTTGATGAGCAGATCGAGACCGCCCTGCGTCTCACTCTCGTGCGACGCCGCGAACTCCCGTACGGAGCCCAGATCTCCGAGGTCGAGTCGCCTGAACTCGGCCTCCGCGCCCGGTACTTCGGAACGCAGCCGGGCCAGCGCCCGCGACCCGCGCTCCTCGCTGCGGCAGGCGAGGACCACGCGCGCGCCACGGCGGGCGAGTTCGCGTGCCGTGACATAGCCGATGCCGCTGTTGGCTCCGGTGACCACGGCCGTGCGGCCGCTCTGGTCGGGGATGTCACTCGCGTTCCAGCCCGCCATGACACAGCTCCCTCCGCTGCCGAGAGGGAGCGAGCCTACGCCAGTGCGTCAGGCGGCGGCACCCCCGTCGATCACCAGGTCCGCCCCGACCACCGACGCCGCGTCGTCCGACGCGAGGTACAGCACGGCCGCGGCGACCTCCGCGGTCGTGGACACCCGGCCCAGCGGCGTCGCGGTCTTCATCCGCTCCGTGCGCTCGGCCTCGCTCTCGCCCGGAAGCAGCGACATGCTGGTGTCCGACGAGCCGGGGCTCACGGCGTTGATCCGTATCCCGTCCTGGATGTGCTCGGCCGCGGCGCCCTTGGTCAGGATGGAGACGGCCGCCTTGGTGGTGGCGTACGCCGTGGTGCCCGGACGGCGTGTGTGGGTGCCCAGGACCGACGCGATGTTCACGATCGCCCCGCCGCCCGGCTGCGTACGCATCTGCTTCACCTCGGCCTGCAGGGCGAGGAACACCCCGGTGACGTTGATGTCGAGCAGCGTCCGCCAGTCGTCCTCGGGCAGATCGGCGACCGGCTGCCCCGCACGCAGGACGCCCGCGTTGTTGACGGCCACGTCGAGCGAGCCGAACCGCTCGACCGTGGTGGAGACGAGGGTCGCGAGATCCGCGCTCCGGGTCACGTCGGCGGTGACGGCGAGCGCGCTGCCGCCGGCCTCCTCGATGAGCCCCACGGTCTCCTTGAGCGGGCCCTCCGTGCGCCCGGCGACGACGACGTTCGCACCCTCGGCGGCGAAGGCGAGCGCGATGGCCCGGCCGAGGCCGGAGCCGCCGCCGGTGACGAGGGCGGTGCGGCCGGTGAAGCGGGTGCGCGGTCCTGAAGTCATGACAGAGCTCTTTTCTTGAACGATCGGTTCAGTATGAGGGCATAAAAAGGGGCCAGAGGGTGCGCCGGAATTTCAGTCGGGCATTCAGTCGGGCATTCAGTCCAACAGGCTCAGCGCCTGCTCCGTCGCGTCCCGCACCCGCGCCGGATCCTGCGAGGCCTTGCCGACCACGCGCAGCCCCTGCATCAGGGTCAGCAGCATGCGCGCGATGGCGAGCGGATCGCGGTCCTCCGGAAGCTCGCCCTGCGCCTGCGCGCGGACGAGCGCCGAGTGCAGCAGCGTCTCGATGTGCTCCCAGCTGCGCTCGACGCAGCGGGCGGCCGCCTCGTCGTGCGGCCCGAGCTCGGCCGCCGTATTGGTGATGAAACAGCCGTTCAGGCGGGCGTCCTCGGAGGCGGACTCGCTCCCGAAGCGCCGCACCACCGCGCGTACGGCGGGCAGTGCGGGCCCCGGCTGCGAGAGCTCGGCGAGCAGGCGGGGGTTCTGGAACTGGGCGTACCGGTCGAGCGCCTTCATGTACAGCTCGTGCTTGTTGCCGAACGTGGCGTAGATGCTGGCACGACCGATGCCGAGCGCCCCGACGAGGTCGGCCATCGACGTCGCCTCGTAGCCGCGCCGCCAGAACAGCTCTAGGGCCGACTGGAGCGCGGCGTCCGGATCGAATTCCTTGGTCCTGGCCACGAGGAGAGATTAAGCAATATTGGAACGCTCGGTCAAGTAGCTCTGATCGTAAGTAGCCCTGATCAGGCAAGCCGCACCCTATGCGTCTCCACCGTCACCGAGTCGTCGTCCAGGCACCGGCCCGTCTCCAGGTCGAAGCGCTGCTTCAGGAGCGGCGACGCGACGAACGGACGTCCGCCCGCCGCGCCGAGCAGCCCGCGCGAGAGCACCGCCGCGCCGGTGAACGGGTCACGGTTGTCGATCGCGTACGCGCGGCCCGCGCGGTCGATGAAGAGTGCGGCCTGGCGGCCGTCGGGGAGCAGGGCGGCGATGCCCCGGCCCGGCTGCAGCCGTGCGCGGTCGCAGACCTCGAACCAGTCGCCGTCCAGGCGGAGTTGAACACTCATAGGGGCAGTCATCGGGGTACTCATCGGGGCACTCATCAGGATGCCGCACCTTCCAGGTCGCGAGGGCGGGAGCCGATGCTCAGCAGCGGCAGGTCGGGCTTGATCTGGTCCCGCTCGGGGACGAAGCTCACCGTGGGGTCCGGGACGTCCGGCGCGTTCACGAAGGAGACGAACCGGGCGAGCCGCTCGGGGTCGTTGATGGTCTCGGACCACTCGTCGCGGTAGTGCGCGACATGGTCGGCCATCAGGGCCTCGAGCTCGGAGCAGATGCCGAGCGAGTCGTGGACGACCACATCGCGTACGTGGTCGAGGCCGCCCTCGATCCGCTCGAGCCAGGTCGAGGTGCGCTCGAGGCGGTCCGCCGTGCGGATGTAGAACATCAGGAACCGGTCGATGAGGCGCACCAGTTCGGCGTCGGACAGGTCCTGTGCAAGCAGGTCCGCGTGGCGCGGGGTCGCACCGCCGTTGCCGCCCACATACAGGTTCCAGCCGCTGGAGGTGGCGATCACGCCGAAGTCCTTGGACTGGGCCTCCGCGCACTCACGCGCGCAGCCGGACACGGCCGACTTCAGCTTGTGCGGGGAGCGCAGGCCCCGGTAGCGCAGCTCCAGGTCGATCGCCATCCGCACCGAGTCCTGTACGCCGTAGCGGCACCAGGTCTGCCCGACGCACGACTTCACCGTCCGGAGCGACTTGCCGTACGCGTGACCCGACTCGAAGCCCGCGTCCACCAACCGCGCCCAGATCATGGGGAGTTGTTCGACGCGGGCGCCGAACATGTCGATGCGCTGGCCGCCGGTGATCTTCGTATAGAGCCCGAAGTCCCGTGCCACCTCGCCGATCACGATCAGCTTGTCCGGGGTGATCTCGCCGCCGGGGATGCGCGGGACGACCGAATAGGAGCCGTTCTTCTGGAGGTTGGCGAGGAAGTGGTCGTTCGTGTCCTGGAGGGAGGCCTGTTCGCCTTCGAGTACGTAGCCGTCGGCGCCGATCGTCGGGGCGAGCGAGGCGATGATCGAACCGACCGCCGGCTTGCAGGTCTCGCAGCCCTCGGTGCCGCGGGCCGCCTCGCGGCCGTGGGCGTCGAGGAGCTGCCGGTAGGAGGTGATGCCCAGGGTGCGGACGATCTCGTACAGCTCCTGGCGGGTCTGGCCGAAGCAGCCGCACAGGCCCTTGTCGACCTCGACGCCCGAGGCCTCCAGCTCGTCGTTGACCAGCTGGCCCAGCACCTTCACACAACTGCCGCAGCCCGTACCGGCCTTGGTGCACTTCTTGACCTCGGGCACGGTGGTGCAGCTGTGCTCGGTGACGGCGCCGCGGATCGTGCCCTTGGTGACGTTGTGGCAGGAGCAGATGACCGCGGAGTCCGGCAGCGAGGACGGGCCGATCGACACCGGGCCGCCGGCGCCCGCGGGAAGGACCAGCTGCTCCGGCGAGACCGGCGGCACACTGCCGGTCAGCGGCCGAAGCACGCCGTACGCCTCCGCGTCGCCGACCAGGACACCGCCGAGCAGCTCGCCGCCCGGACCGATGACCAGCTTCTTGTACGTTCCCGAGCGCGAGTCGGAGTAGACGACGTCCAGGCAGTCGGGAGCCGTGCCGTGCGCGTCGCCGAAGGAGGCGACGTCCACGCCGAGCAGCTTGAGCTTGGTGGAGAGATCGGCGCCGGTGAAGCTCGACTCCTCGGCGGCGATCGCCGCGGCGGCCGTCTCGGCCATCTCGTAGCCGGGCGCGACCAGACCGTAGACCCGGCCGTCCGAGGCCTGCGCGCACTCGCCGATCGCGTACACGTCCGGGTCACTGGTGCGGCACTGCTCGTCGACGGTGATGCCGCCGCGCTCGCCCACCGACAGGCCGGTGTCACGGGCGAGTTGATCGCGGGGCCGGACACCGGCGGAGAACACGACCAAATCGGTGGCGAGTTCACTGCCGTCCGACAGCTTCATCCCGCTGACCGCGCCCTGGTCGCCGACGATCTCCTGGGTGCCGACACCCGTGTGCACGGTCAGGCCCATGTTCGTGATGGTGCGAAGGAGGGCCGCGCCGCCGCCCTCGTCGACCTGCACCGGCATAAGGCGCGGCGCGAACTCCACGACATGCGTGTCGAGTCCGAGCCCGCGCAGCGCGCCCGCCGCCTCCAGGCCGAGCAGGCCGCCGCCGACCACGGCACCTGTCTTCGCGTACGTCTTCGCGTACTCCTCGATGGCCAGCAGGTCCTCGATGGTGCGGTAGACGAAACAGCCCGTCGTGTCCTTGCCAGGCACCGGCGGCACAAAGGGGAAGGAGCCGGTGGCGAGGACGAGCGTGTCGTAGGCGAAGGTCTGCCCGGAGCGCGCGGTGACGGTCTTCGCGTCCCGGTCGACGGACTCGGCGGGATCGCCCACGTACAGCTCGATGCCGTGCTGCTCGATGAACTCCGGGTCCGTGAGGGAGAGTTCGTCGGGGGTGCGGCCCGCGAAGTACGAGGTGAGCTGTACGCGGTCGTAGGCGGGGCGCGGCTCCTCGCACAGGACGACCACGCGGTGCGTGCCGGTCAGACCGCGAGCGGCCGCGGCCTCCAGGAAGCGCTGGCCGACCATGCCGTGCCCGACGAGCACGATGGTGCTCCGGGCGGTGCTGTGGCGGGGGGTGTCCGTGGGCATGTCAGAGGCCTCCGTCGTGGGTGAGCAGGTGGAGCAAGGGGCTGCCGTCGTCCTCGGGCAGCGGGTCGTCGGACTCCCATGCGCGGGCGAGCGCGCCGACGGTGCCGAGCTCGCCGAGCAGGACCCCGCCGACGAGCCGGTCGCCCCGCACGACGACCTTGCGGTAGGTGCCGCGGGTCGCGTCCGCGAGCTGCACCACGTCGTCGTCGGGCCGGGGCTCGGGGTCGCCGAAGGCCGCCAGGTCCAGGGGAGCGGAGCCCGGACGGCCGGTGTGCAGGGTGAGCCGGGTCAGGGCGCGGGTACCGGAGTACGGCCGCGCGCTGTCCGGCGAGAGCAGGGAATCGGCCAGGGCGTCGGCCTGTTCGAGGGCGGGCGCCGCCAGGCAGCGCACCTCGCCGGAGTGCTCGGCGCAGTCGCCGATGGCCCGGATGTGCGGATCGGACGTGCGCAGCTCGTCGTCGACGACGATGCCGCGCCGCACGTCGAGCCCGGCGGCCTGGGCGAGGCCCACGCGGGGCCGGACGCCGCAGGCGAGCACGGTGAGGTCGGTGCCGAGCAGATAGCCGTCGGCGAGCTCGACGGACCGTACGGCCCCGTCGACCTGCCGCACGCCGCGCACCCGGCACTCGGTGTGCACCTCGACGCCGAGATCGGTCAGGTGCCGGTGGACGAGTTCCGATGCCGCCGGGTCGAGCTGGCGCTCCATGAGCCGGTCGCCCTGCTGGGTGAGGACGACCTGGGCGCCGCGCACGGCGAGCGCGCGGGCGGCGGAGACACCGAGCAGCCCGCCGCCGATGACGACGGCGCGCACGCCCGGACGTATCGCGTCCGAGAGCGCGAGGCAGTCGTCCATGGTCCGGAAGGGGTGCACACCGCGCGGCAGCTCACGGGCGTCCGGCGCGAAGAGGCCGCGCAGGGGCGGCAGGACCGGGTTGGAGCCGGTGGCGAGCACGAGCGTCTCGTACTGGACGACGCCGCCGTCGGCGCAGTGCACGAGCCGGTCCTCGCGGTCGACCCGGACGGCGCGGGTGCGCAGGAACTCCCCGGGGGCGGCCGGCAGGCCGATGACCTCCGGTCCGTACCGGCCCGCGAGGACATCGGCGAGCAGCACCCGGTTGTACGGCGCGTGCGTCTCCTCGCCGATGAGCACGGCGGCACCCCCGAGCCGCTGGGCGAGCCGCACACCGGCAAGGCCTGCGCCGATCACCGCCACACGTGCGTTCGAGGTCGATGAGGTCATGTACGGAAGCGTGCGTGGGCGGTGTTACCCGTCCGCATCCTCACTGTTTCCCGGGGGGAACGCTGCCCTCAGCGGGGGTGGGGGTGGGGTGTGAGGGGCGCGTCTAGGGGGCGGCCTGCGGTGCCGGCACGCCGGACGGGGCGCGGTCGGGGGCAGGCGGGGCCGCGGGGGCGATCGTGAGGGTGAGCGCCGTGGCGACCAGCGCACTCGCCCCGGCGAGGCCCGCCGCCAGTTTGCGGCGGGACTGGAGGGTGGGGCCCTGGACGGGGCCTGCGGGTTTGCGGTGACGTCCCATGTCTCAGATCTCTCGAACCAGAACTCGGATCAGAACTCGGATCAGAAGGCGAATCAGAAGGCGAATCAGAAGGCGATGCAGAACTCGGATCAGAAGGCGAAGCACTCGGCATGGATGCGTTCCTCCGGGACCCCGGCCCGCACCAGCGCCGCCGTAGCCGACGCGGACATCCCCGGCGGCCCGCACAGATAGACGTCGTGCTCGGCGAGGTCCGGCACCAGGTTCCGCAGCGCCTGCGGGGAAATGGGGTCTCCCCTGCTCGAACGAAGTTGAGAGCTTGGGGAAGGATCGAAGGACGCGTCGGAACGGCCGAGGAGATAGTGCAGTGCCGCACCCCGGCTCCGGGCGATGCCTTCCAGCTCGTCCCGCAGCACGAGCTGCTCCGCGCTCCCCGCCCGGTAGAGCAGCGTGATGTCCCCGGGCCCGCCGGGCAGCGTCTCGAAGAGGGCCCGCATCGGCGTGATGCCGACCCCGCCCGCGAGCAGCAGCACCTTCCGCCGCGTACGCCGATGCGCGGTCAGCGCCCCGAACGGCCCGGTGGCGAGCACCCGCGTGCCCGGCCTGAGCCGCCGCACCCGCCGGGTGTGGCCGCCGATCGCCTTCACCGTGATCCGCAGGGTGTCGTCCCGCACGGGCGCGGAGAGCGAGAACGGCAGCGCGGTGCGCCACAGCCCGCGCCGCAGAAAGCGCCACCGGAAGAACTGCCCCGGCTCGGCCCGCAGCCCGTCGAGCCCGATGCCCTGCATCACGACCGAGACGACCCCAGGACCTTCGTCGCGTACGTCGATGACGCGCAGGCTGTGCCGGAACGCCTGCCGCACCGGCACGACGACGCGGTACCAGACGAGGAGCACCGCGACGACGGCGTGCAGGAGCGACCAGGCCCACACGGTGAGGACGCTGCCCGCCACATCGGGCCCGGCGAGCTGGTGCACGAAGGCGAGCGCCGCGCCGATGTGGGTCAGCAGATGCACGGCCCGCCACGTCTCGTGCGGGACGCGGCGGCGCACCGCACGCGCGGACGTCACGCCGACGGCCACGAACAGCGCGGTGCCGACGGCGGCGAGGGCAAGACCCGGGTAGCCGAGCAGGTCGAGCGTGGCGTCGACCAGGTCGGTGTCGGCGTGGGCGGCGTATCCGCACAGGGCGAGGAGCGCGTGGCCCAGGCAGAGGGAGAGGACGTAGCGGCCGCCGAGGGCGTGCCGCCGCGCGAGCCGGTCGGCGCCGACGCCGTGCTCGACGGCGGGGACGCGGGCCATCAGGAACAGCATCACGAGGATCCCGTAGCCGGCCAGCAGCCCGGTCAGATGCGCGCCGGTCGCGAAGAGCACGTCGAGCCGCGCCGACGGCTCGGCCTGCGCGGCCCACAGCGCGGTGACGGCGGCCGCACCGCCGACGATGCCCGCACGGAGGGCGGCGGGGCTGACGCGGAGTGCGGGGCACGCGGCGAGTTGGGGATGGGCTGCCTCGGTGGTCACGGCCGCAGCGTAGGCGGGCGGTGCGCCTGAAAGTGGCTGGTCAGAGGGGTATCCGTGATCCTTAAGGCGGGCTTGAGGATGGGCTCAACGAGGGTTAAGCATCGGAGCTCCGGTGAACACTTCAGAACCTCTGAAGTCCCTCAACTCTCCCCGATTTCATGGACGGCATGATCACCCGATCCATAGGGTCGCGATCATGCCTGACATATCGCTGACCACCGTCGTCGTCCTCTGTATCGCCGCCCTCGCGGCAGGCTGGATCGACGCGGTGGTCGGCGGCGGCGGGCTGCTTCTGCTGCCCGCGCTGCTGATCGGGCTTCCGGGGTCGACCCCGGCCGCGCACGCCCTCGGGACGAACAAGGCCGTCGCCATCGTCGGCACGACCGGCGCCGCGGTGACGTACGTACGCAAGACACCCGTCGACGTGCCGACCGCCGTGCGCATCGGGCTCGCCGCGCTCGCCGGGTCGATGGGCGGCGCCGTCTTCGCCGCGGGGATGAGCACCGAGGTGCTCAAGCCCGTCATCATGGTCGTCCTTGTCGCCGTCGGCGCCTTCGTCATCTTCAAGCCCGACTTCGGCACCGCGCCCGCCGCCCGGCCCGCCTCGCCCAAGAGGATCCTCGCCGCGATCGGCCTCGCGGGCCTCGGCATCGGCTTCTACGACGGGCTCATCGGCCCCGGCACCGGCACCTTCCTGGTGCTCGCGCTCACCGCCGTGCTCCACCTCGACCTGGTGGCGGCCTCCGCCACCGCCAAGATCGTCAACTGCTGCACCAACGCGGGCGCCCTCGCGATGTTCGCCTGGCAGGGCGCTGTCCTGTGGCAACTGGCCGGTCTGATGGCCGTCTTCAACCTCGCGGGCGGCATGTTCGGCGCGCGCACCGCCCTGAAGAAGGGCAGCGGTTTCGTCCGGGTCGTGCTGCTGACCACCGTGTTCGGGCTCGTGGCCAAGATGGCGTACGAGCAGTGGGTCGCCTAGCCGCAGCCGCAGCCGCAAACACCTTTCGGAGTCTCAGCGCACGCCCGTCAGATGGGCGAAGACCACCACGTTGCCCTCGTAGCCGGTCTTGCGCGAGTACGTGCCGCCGCACGTGATGACCCGCAGCTCGGGGCGGTCCGCCGCGCCGTACACCTTCTCGTCGGGGAAGTTCTTCGCGGCGTAGACCTCGTTCGCGTCGACGGTGAACATCGCCACGCTGCCGTCCCTGCGTTCGACCTCGATGGTGCGGCCCTTGGTCAGGCCGCCCAGGTCGTAGAAGACGGAAGGGCCATCGGCGTTGTCGACGTGCCCCGCCACGATGGCGGTCCCGGTCTCGCCGGGCGTGGTCCCCGACTCGTACCAGCCCGCGAGATTCGTCTGCTTCGGCGGCGGTACGTCGAGGCTGCCCTGGCGGGTGAGGCCGAGCCCCATGAGTGGCGCGTCGACCCGGATGGAGGGGATCCGGATCCGGTCGGGCGGCGACGGGGGGAGCGCGGACGACGCGGGGGCGGGGCCGATGCCGGTGCCCGCCGAAGCCGAAGCCGAAGCGGCCTGCGCGGCGGACGGCTGCGGCGGCGGGCCCGGACCGGCGCCGCTGTGCAGCAGCCAGGCGCCGGAGCACAGGGCGATGGCGGTGACCGCCCCTATCGCGGAGTTGAGGGTCCATCTGCGCATACGTGTTCGTCCTCCTCGGGGTCGGGGAGTCCGGCCCCTCGTCCCCCTCCCGGTCCGCGAGGGACATCGCGGGCCGGGAGGGGGAGGGGGCTTGCGGTACCGGTGGACAGCGGAGGGTGTCCGTCAGATCCTGTCGCCTCTCGCCCGGCGATGCAGGAGCCAGGTACCGCCCGCGGCGGCCACGGCAAGCGCCGCCACACCCGCCGCGGTCTGCACGGGGTCGGGGCCGAGAGCGCCGCCGACCCCCGTCTTCACATGTCCCTTCGGGGTGACCTGCTGCTCACGGGCGGCGGCCGTGGACGTGATCGTCACGACCAGATCGCCCGCCACCTCCTTGCCGCCCGAGCCGGAGCCCGAGCACTTCGCGACGATCTCGTACGTGCCGGGCTGCGCCGACGGCGGCACCTTGAACTGCCCGATCGCGTTCTCCTCGTGCGTGCCCGGCGCCAGTGTGAAGGCGCCCGCGCCCACCGCGCTCGCGTCGCCCGTCGCCGTCCCCTCGCTGCCGCACGCGGTGGTGTTCACCGTGACGGTGCTGCCGGGAGTGACCGTGGACGGAAAGACCTCCAGGCCCCCGCCGGCGGCGAGCACGGCGGCCGCGGCGGGCGGGGTGAGCAGACCCGCCGATGCGACGGCTAGCGCGGCGGTGGTCAGCAGGCGGGCTGTGCGCATCGTGCTCGCTCCTCCGAGGGACCTTCAGAGGGCACGGCCCGCGGCACCCCCAAGTGCCGCTGCGTCGGTCGAACCCCGCTCTACCGAGGTAAGTGGCACTTGCCGGAGCACGCCTCCTGAAGGCCCGTCAGAAACTCTGCGGTGGAGCGGCTTCTGACGTTTCGGCGGATACGTTCCAGCAGGTCACCCGGCGTGTCGCGGAGAAGAATCCGAAGGGGGTGCGGGGCGCCTGTGAATGGGTGACCCGGCGCCCCGCGAGGGACCTGATGCCGGCTCAGAAGTCGACACGGGCTTCGCCTCAGACGGCGTCCCAGGGTGCGCTCTCGTACGCCTCCGTCACGGCCCGCATCAGCTTCGCGTCGACCGCGAACTCCGTGTCGTCGATCCGCCGCACCGGCGCGATGCCGCGCGCGTTGGTGACGAAGGCGGCCGTGTACGACGGCAGGTCCGCGAGGGTGACCGGGCCGTGCCGCGTGGGCAGCCCGGCGTCCGCGAGACGTGGCTCGATCAGCTGCATGGTGATGCCGGCCAGGCAGGGGGCGTCCGGCCAGACGACCTCCGTCCCGTCGTAGAACGCGATGTTCGTGACGGCGCCCTCGCTGATCGTCCCGTCGGGCCCGGTGAGCAGCGCGTCGTCGAAGCCGGCGCGCCGCGCGAGCTCTCCGTAGCGGGCCTGTCCGAAGCCGCCCAGATGCTTGATGTGCGGGAAGGGCCGCAGATAGGGCACCGACTGCAGGGCCTGCGCGTCCGCCGGCATCCGGCCCGGCGCCCGGACGGTGACCATCACGGTCGGTTCGCCGTCGGCGGAGGCGTGGACGAGGACGCGTACGGACGCGTCGGTGATGTCGTCGCGCAGTACGTGCCGGATGAGGCCGCGGACGTACTCGCCGTCGAGATCATGGCCGAAGAGCTCGCGCGTCGCCGCGTCGAGCCGGGCCAGATGCAGCGCGAGCCCCTGCGCCGCGCCGCCCCTGACCTGCAGGGCGGTGAAGTGCCCGACGGCGCCGAGCGCGGGCAGGAGCAGCCGGTCGGCGGTGGCGGCCCGGCCGTCGATCTCAAGGCGCTGTACCAGCTCGGGAGTTGTCATGCCTCTCACCGTACGAGGTGGCGGGGACCCCGAGGAGACACCCTCTTGGAGACCGGCGCGAGATCGGCCACGGGAGCGACTTGACCTCAAGCAAGGTTGAGATAGGAGGCTCTTCCCCATGACTCAGAACACGCTTGTCAACGAGACCCCCGTCCCCACCCCCCTGCGCGTCACCGTCATCATCGGCAGCAACCGCGAGGGCCGCTTCGGGCCGACCATCGCCGACTGGCTGCTGTCCCGGCTCGGCGAGCGCACGGACTTCGAGGTGGACGTCGTCGACCTGGCCGATTCCCGGCTGCCGACCGCGCTCTCCTTCGACCCGTCGCCCGAAGTGGTCGCCGAACTGGAGAAGGTCACCCCGAAGCTGGCCGCCGCCGACGCCTTCGTCGTCCTCACCCCCGAGTACAACCACTCCTACCCCGCGTCGCTGAAGGCCCTCATCGACTGGCACCACGCCGAGTGGCAGGCCAAACCCCTCGCCTTCGTCTCCTACGGAGGGCTCTCCGGCGGCCTGCGCGCGGTCGAGCATCTGCGCCCGGTCTTCGCCGAGCTGCACACCCACACCATCCGCGACACCGTCTCCTTCCACAACGCGGGCGGCCTCTTCGACGCCGACGGCACCCACAAGGACCCGACCGGTCCCGACGCGGCGGCGAAGGCGATGCTCGACCAGCTGCAGTGGTGGGCCTGGGCGCTGCGGAGCGCCAAGGAGGCACGCCCTTACGGCAGTTGAGGACTGAAGTTCACTGCGGGTCCGAGCCCCGAAGGGGCGCGGGGAACTGCGCGACAAGCCCCCACCGGCCCGCAGGTCCATCTCAGCCGTCGGTCTCCGGCAAGTGGACCGCTGCCACAGCCCCGCAGGGCCACGCATTGCTCAGCTCCACGCGCGCGCCGATCACCTGCGCCTGGCCGAACGCGATGGTCAGACCGAGGCCCGTGCCCTGACCGCGCTCCCGCGCGCCGGTCTGGAAGCGCCGCGGGCCGTCCGCGAGGAGATGCTCGGGGAAGCCGGGCCCCTGGTCGCTGACCGTGACCACGGGCCCGGCGACCCGCACCTCCACCGGTTCCGCGCCGTGCCTGCGGGCGTTCGCCACGAGGTTGGCGACGATCCGCTCCAGGCGGCGCGCGTCGGTGCGTACGAAGACGTCGTCAGGGCCCGCGGCGACGAACCGCACCCCGTACCCCGACCGCCGGACGATCCCCTCGACCAGCACGGCCGGCGGATGCACCTCCAGGTCGGGCCGCTCCACCTCCGCGTCGAGCCGCGCCACTTCGAGCAGATCCTCCGTGAGGGTGCGCAGGGCCTGCACCCGGTCGAGCACGAGCTCCGTGGGGCGGCCGCGCGGCAGCAGCTCGGCCGCCGTGTGCAGCCCGGTCAGCGGGGTGCGCAGCTCGTGGGCGACATCGGCGGTGAAGCGCTGCTCGGCCACCAGGCGCCGCTGCAGGGACGCGGCCATCGTGTCGACCGCGGCGGCCAGTTCGGCCACCTCGTCCTTGCCGTGCCCGGTGCCGCCCCGGACGTCCGGCGACCGCGGATGGCCGATACGGGCGTCCAGCTCGCCCTGGCTGATGCGGCGCGCGGTGGCCGCCGCGGTCCGCAGTTCGCGGCTGAGCCGGCTGGCAAGGCCGGCGCCGCCGAGCGCGGCGAGCACGACGACGACGGCCCCCGAGACGATCAGCTGCCGGTCGAACTCGGCCATCTCGGCGGCCTGTTCGCCCAGCGGCTCCCGCACCGACAGGACATGGTCGCCGACCGGCCGCGCCGCCCAGACGGCGGGGTCGGCGGCGCCCATGTCGAGGTAGGTGGTCCGCCGCCCGTCCAGCGCGGCCGCCCGCAGCGACGCGGGCAGGTCCGGTGAGTCGAGGGCGGCGTCCGTGCCGTCCGTGGTGTCCGTGTCGACCTGTCCGGTCAGCTCGTACAGCTGACGCACCCGCACCAGCTGCGCGACCGCACCCGACCTGGCGCCCGCGGAGACCTGTTCGAGCCGCGCGTGGTGCACGAGCAGGCCGATGGCCACGGCGACCACCGCGCAGCCGAGCGAGAGCAGCGCGGCGATCTTCCAGCGCAGGCCGAGCGAGTTGAGGGCGGCGCGGGCGCGCCGGGCGATGCCCCTCACTCGCCGGGCTCCGAGCCGCGCGAGGGCGCCGGGGCGGGGGACCGGGTGCGGTCCTGGCCCGGCGTCTTCCCGTAGTTCTTGTAGTTCTTGTAGTTCTTGGTGTCGCTCACCGTGGACATCCGTACGCCGTCCCAGCGGAACCGCACCGCCTGCTCCCCACCGCCCGCGCACGAGCTGCGCAGCAGCAGATCCGGGCCGATCGTCTCGATGCTCACGCGCTTCCCCGAGGCGAACAGGATGGGGTAGACGCGGCCGCCGAGCGCCCGGTAGACGGAGAGCACACTGCGTCCGCTCTCCGTGTCGGCGGCCACGAGCAGCTCGGGCTTCCCGTCGCCCGTCAGGTCCTTCAGCATGACCGGCCTGAGCCCGGCCCGCCCCGGCCGTTCGATCGCGGGGCGGTCGGCGAGGGCGCGCATCCGCGGGTCGGCCCGCAGGACCGCACGGAAGTCGAGGCTGCCGATGCCCTCCTTGCCCACGTCGGGCAGCCCGTCCAGGGGTTCCGGCGGCGGCTGGTGGGTGGCGGTGTCGGCGCCGGGCGCCTTGGCCGACGTACCCGACCAGGCGGGCCAGAGCGGCTCGGGGCGCGGCTGCACGGAGACGGACGGCGCGGGCTCACCGGCGTCGAGCCCGTCCACGCTGCCGCATCCGGCAAGCACGACGACCGCCGCGGCGGCGGCGAAGGGCGCGCCGCGCAGGAGGCGGGGGCGGGGGCGGCTGAGTTTCATGGCCCTGTCGACGTTAGGAAGCGTCCGTCACGGAGACCGGGAGGTTGTGTAACAGCCGTCGGTACGCCGCCCCGGCGCGCGCGGTTCGGGACCTTCGGCAGGGCCGGTGGCCCTGTCCTGCGAGCGTCTCCGGCGAGAATCGGTGCATGACGTCGACGTACGAAACCGGAGAGCCGGCGGTGGTCACCGTGCTGACCACGACCGACACCGCCCAGAAGGCAGAAGACCTCGCGACCGGCGCGGTGGCGGCGCGGGTCGCCGCGTGCGCGCAGATCGGCGGGCCCGTCGTCTCGGTCTACCGGTGGGAGGGCGGCATCGAGACCGCGCGGGAGTGGCAGATCCTGTTCAAGACGGCAGCCGCGCGGTACGACGCCCTTGAGGCGTGGCTGACCGCGGCCCACGACTACGACACCCCCGAGATCATCGCGACACCGGTGGTGCGGGGCAGCGCCGCGTACCTGGAGTGGGTGGCGCGGGAGACCGCCGAGTGAGCCCGGCGGCGGCCCGGCTGCCGTTCTTCGTTTACGGGACGCTGCGGCCGGGGGAGCCCAACCACGACGTCCACCTGCGCGGCCGCGTCGCCGCGGAGGAGCCCGCGCGGCTCGCGGGGGCGGTCCTGTACGCGGGGCCCGGCTATCCGTACCTGGTGGAGGACCCCGAAGCGGGCCCGGTGCGCGGCGAGTTGATCACCGCACTGCCGTCCGCGTACGACCGGCTCCTCGCCGAGCTCGACGTACTGGAGGACTACGCGCCGGGCGACCCCCGCAACCTGTACGACCGGGTGGTGCGGGACGTGACACTCCTGGACGGGGCCACGGCCCGGGCGTGGGTGTACGTGGCGGCGCCGCGGGTGGCGGCGGGGCTGCGGGCCTCGGGGGCGGTGATCGGGGGAGGGGACTGGGCGTGGTTCCGGGCGCGTCGGTGAGGGCGTGCCGGGGCCGGTCCGTGGCGCGGATTTCGCAGCTCAAACGCCTGCGCACTCGATCCGGTGGACTCCGTCACCCGTGCGAGCTACGCGCACGAATCACATGATCACGAAGGGTCGCGGTTATGGCACTCTCCGTGTGCACCAGTCGGTGCGCGAGTCGGTGCGTGAGCACCACGTCCTCAGCAGGAGCTGCCCCATGAGCCTTCGCCGTTCGCTTCCGGCCCTCGTCGGCGCCGTAGCACTCACTCTCGGCCTCCCCGTGGCGGCCGCCGCGTCCGCTCACGCCCCGACCGCCGTCATGAACCCCTGCGGGTTCTACGAGACCGGCAGCGACGCGTTCTACAACCACTGCACGAGCGACGGCTCGAACGTCGTCATCCAGGTGCGGGTCGCCCTCGCCCCCGACTACGAGCGCTGTGTGGGCCCGGGCAACCACTGGCTGGGTTCGGCGAGCAAGATCCAGGGCGCGCACTACGTGAACCGCACCTGCTGATTCCCGCAGACGCGTGACCGCGGGCTACTCCCTCTCAAGGCGTACCGCACACACCTTGAACTCCGGCATCCGCGAGACGGGGTCGAGCGCCGGATGCGTGAGGGAGTTGGCCCGCCCCTCGCCCGGCCAGTGGAACGGCATGAAGACCGTGTCCGACCGGATCGCCCCGGTGATCCGCGCCGGGGCGACGGCCCGCCCCCGCCGCGAGACCACCGTCACCGGCTCGCCCTCCTCGATCCGCAGCCGCGCCGCGAGCCGCGGATGCAGCTCCACGAACGGCCCGGGGGCGGCTGAGTTCAACTCGTCGACACGGCGCGTCTGGGCCCCCGACTGATACTGGGCGAGCACCCGCCCCGTGGTCAGCAGCACCGGATACTCCGCGTCTGCCTCCTCGGCGGCGGCCCGGTGCACGACCGGCACGAACCGCGCGAGCCCGTCCTCGGTGGCGAACCGGTCGAGGAAGAGGCGCGGGGTCCCGGGGTGCACGGCGTCCGTCCCTTCCTCTTCCTCCTCCGCCGGGGCCAGGTCCTCCGCAGGGCAGGGCCAGAACACCCCCTCCCCGTTCCCTTCCTTCAGGCGTGCGTACGAGATGCCGGAGTAGTCCGCGGGGCCGCCCGCGCTCGCCCTGCGCAGTTCGTCGAAGATCTCCTCCGGGTCCGTCGGGAAGCCCTTCTCGTGGCCGAGGCGCGCGGCGAGGCCGTGGAGCACGTCCAGGTCGCTGCGGACCCCGTCGGGCGCCGTCACCGCCTGGCGGCGCAGAAGCACCCTGCCCTCCAGGTTCGTCACCGTGCCCGTCTCCTCGGCCCACTGCGTCACCGGCAGCACGACATCGGCCAGTTGAGCCGTCTCGGAGAGGACGACATCGGCCACCGCCAGGAAGTCGAGCGACCGCAGCCGCTCCTCCACGTGCGCGGCGCGGGGCGCCGAAACGACCGGGTTGGAGCCCATCAGGAGCAGCGACTTGATGTCCCCGCCGAGTGCGTCGAGCAGTTCGTACGCGGACCTGCCGGGGCCCGGCAGCGAATCGGGGTCGACGCCCCACACCCCGGCGACGTGCGCCCGCGCCGCCGGGTCCGTCAGCTTGCGGTAGCCGGGCAGCTGGTCCGCCTTCTGGCCGTGCTCGCGTCCGCCCTGGCCGTTGCCCTGCCCGGTCAGACAGCCGTAACCGGCCAGCGGGCGGCCCGCGTTGCCCGTGGCGAGGCACAGGTTGATCCACGCGCCGACCGTGTCCGTGCCCTTGGAGTGCTGTTCGGGGCCGCGCGCGGTGAGCACCATCGCCGACTCGGCGGCGCAGAACATCTCGGCCGCGTCCCGCAGCTGAGGCACCGGAACGCCGCTGATCCGCTCCACGTACTCCGGCCAGTGCGCCATCGCCGCCGCCCGCGCCTCCTCCCAGCCGCTGGTGCGCTCCGCGATGAACGCCTCGTCCGTCCGCCCCTCGGCCACCACCAGATGCAGCAGCCCGAGCGCGAGCGCCAGGTCGGTGCCGGGGCGCGGCGCCAGATGCAGATCGGCCTGCTCGGCGGTGCGGGTCCTGCGCGGGTCGACGACGATCAACTTGCCGCCGTTCGCCTTCAGTTCCGTCAGATACCGCAGTGCGGGCGGCATCGTCTCGGCGAGGTTGGAGCCGACCAGGATGACGCAGCCCGTGCGCGGGACGTCCGCGAGCGGGAACGGCAGACCCCGGTCGAGCCCGAAGGCCCGCTGCCCGGCGGCCGCAGCCGACGACATGCAGAACCGGCCGTTGTAGTCGATCTGCGACGTGCCGAGCACCACCCGCGCGAACTTCCCGAGCGCGTACGCCTTCTCGTTGGTCAGACCGCCGCCGCCGAACACCCCGCACGAGTCCGGGCCATGCTCCGTACGCGTGCGGGAGAGCCCGTCGGCGACGCGGTCGACGGCCTCCTCCCAGGTGGCCGGTTCGAGCCGGCCCGTGGCGTGGGATCGGATGAGTGGCTCGGTCAGACGCACCCGGGAGGAGAGCACAGCGGGCGCCGTACGGCCCTTGCCGCACAGCGCGCCCCCGTTCACGGGAAACTCGGGACGCTCCACGACCTCCACCCCGCCGGGGCCGGACGTCAGGCCCATCCCGCATTGCAGCGCGCAGTACGGACAGTGGGTCGGTGTCGCCTTGGTGTGCATACCACCCAGAGTCCGCCGCGCGTGTTACACGCCCCGACGCGCCCGCGTTACACACGCGGTAACCCAACCTCAGCGAGCCCCACACCCCACTGTGAGCCCCGGTCGTGCCCCGTCAGGGGCGCGGGGAACTGCGCGAAAGGCCCCGGCCCAGGTCGTGCCCCTTTAGGGGCGCGGGGAACGGCGCGAGGACGGACCACGCCCCGCACCCGGCGGACAAGCGGGAGCAGGCAGACGCATCCCCGACCCCGCTGAAGACCCCGGCCCAGGTCCTGCCCCTTTAGGGGCGCGGGGAACTGCGCGAGGACGGACCACGACCCGCACCCGGCGGACAAGCGGCAGCAGGCAGACGCAACCCCGCTCAAGGCCCAGGGGCCAGACCCCGCTCAAGGCCCAGAGGCCAGGCTCAACGAGGCGCGGCCAGCGCCCGATCCACGCCCGGCTCCCGGGGCCCGAGGAACCGCGGATCCGGTTGAAACGCCGAGTCCACCGCCGCCTTGCCCGCGGCGAACAACTCCCGCGCCCCGCCGTAGTACCACGTCGCATCGTGCTTGGCGTCGACCCCGACGCCGTACGACGCGACGCCCGCCGCGCGGCACAGCGCGACCGCCCTGCGTATGTGGAAGCCCTGGCTGATCAGCACCGCCCGGTCGACGCCGAACACCTTCTTGGCCCGCACACAGGAGTCCCAGGTGTCGAAGCCCGCGTAGTCGCTGACGATCCGCCGCCCCGGCACACCGCGCTCGGTCAGATACGCGCGCATCGCGTCCGGCTCGTCGTAGTCCTCCCGGCTGTTGTCCCCGGTGACCAGGACGACCTCGATCCGCCCCGCCTCGTACAGCTCGGCCGCCGCGTCCAGGCGGTGGGCGAGATACGGCGACGGCTCGCCCTCCCACAGCCCCGCGCCGAAGACCACCGCGACCCGCGTGTGCGGCACGTCCGCCGTCGTACGCAACCGGCCGTCCGTCGTCACGAACAGCCACGTCGCCGGCAGCAGCGCCACCACGCAGGCGGCCATGAAGACCTGCACGGCCCGCCGCTGCCCCCGCCGCGTGCGCGGCAGCCGCAGCCGCCGCACGCGGGCCCACAGCGATGTGACCCCCTGCTTCCAGTGGGCCCACCGCGCCCACCCCGGCCGTTCCATCCCGAACCCCCGTCCCCCGCCGGATCCCCCGATCCGATCACTGTCCACAACGGTAAGCGAGCCCACCGACAATTGCTGACAGCGCTGCCCAGCCCGCCGTGAGCCCGGCTGAAACGACCCGTCACCGGCGCGCAACGCCGACGCAATCTGCCGCGGCCATCCTCGGTTCATGACGGCGTCGAACCCTCTTCGCGACGAGTCCTCTGTGCCCCAGCTCCTGAACGGCACCCCTCTCGAAAGCACGGCGCAACTCATGGACCGGATCACCAGCCAGCTCGGCAGCCAGCTCAATCTCGTGTCGCTCGACGGCAGGCGCCGCACCGACCCGGCGCCCGCGCTCGTCGTGGTCGCGCACGGCAGCCGCGACCCGCGCGCCCTCGCCACCGTCTCGGCGCTGCTCGAACGGGTCCGCGAGCAGCGCCCCGGACTCACCGTGCGGCTCGGCCACATCGAGCTGAACGAACCGCTGCTCACCGACACCCTCGCCGCGGCGACCGGCTCCGCCGTCCTCGTGCCGCTGCTGCTCAGCCGCGGCTACCACGTCAAGCAGGACATCCCCGACGCGATCGCCGCCGCGCCGCACCTCGACGCGCGCGTCGCCGCCCCGCTCGGCCCGCACCCGCTGCTCGTCGACGCGCTGCACGCCCGGCTCGTCGAGGCGGGCTGGCCGACCCGCCCGAGCGAGGCCGTGCGCCGCACCAGCGGAGTGGTGCTCGCCGCCGCCGGCTCCCGCGACCCGGACTCCGCCGCCGACACCCGGCGTACGGCGGATCTCCTCGCGCGGCGCCTCGGCGTGCCGGTCGTGCCCGCCTACGCCTCGCCCACCGCGAACTCCCCGCTGACCGTGCCCGCCGCGGTGCGCTCGCTCGCCGCCCGCGGACGCCACCGGGCCGCCGTCGCCTCGTACTTCACCGCGCCGGGCCGGTTCGCCTCGCAGTGCGCCGAGGCCGCGCCCTGGATCGCGGCGGCCCCGCTCGGCGACCACCAGGCGATGGCCCGCCTCGTCCTGCACCGCTACGAACAGGCCCGCACGACCGCGGCACCGGCGACCGCGGCCACCTGGCCCCCGGCCCGTCAGCTGACCTCCGCCTGACGCCCGTCCCGCGGCCGCACGGCCGATGAGAGGCCCCTGAAGCCCTCTTTGTCACTGCTTGCGTTTACTGTCGGTGCATGGAAGGCACTGCACCGAACGCGTACGACGACGAGGCCGCCTACGACAAGGCGGTCTACGACAAAGCCGCCTACGACAAGGCCGCCGTCGAGCGATGGGCCGCCGAGCCGGACAAGAGGCCGGGGCGCACCGCCTTCCAGCGGGACCGCGCGCGCGTCCTGCACTCCGCGGCGCTGCGCCGCCTCGCGGGCAAGACCCAGGTGGTCACCCCCGGCACCCGGAGCAACGAGGCCTGGGACGCCAGCGCCCGCACCCGCCTGACGCACTCCCTGGAGTGCGCCCAGGTCGGCCGCGAGCTGGGCGCGGCCCTCGGCTGCGACCCGGACCTGGTGGAGACGGCCTGCCTCGCGCACGACATGGGCCACCCGCCCTTCGGGCACAACGGCGAGCAGGCGCTGAACGAAGTCGCCGAGAGCTGCGGCGGTTTCGAGGGCAACGCGCAGTCGCTGAGGCTCCTCACCCGCATCGAACCGAAGCGCTTCATCCGAAGCGAGGAGACGGACGAACTGGTCAGCGTGGGCCTCAACCTGACCCGCGCCGCCCTGGACGCCGCCACCAAGTACCCCTGGCCGCGCGGCTCCCACCCCACCGACCCGGCGTCCCTCAAGTTCGGGGTCTACGAGGACGACCGGCCGGTCTTCGACTGGGTCCGCAGTCAGGCCCCCGGCCGCCGCACCTGCTTCGAGGCCCAGGTCATGGACTGGTCGGACGACGTCGCGTACTCGGTCCACGACTTCGAGGACGGACTGCACGCCGGGCACCTCGACCCGAACGTGCTGCACGCCGAGCCCGAGCGCCGGGACATCTTCGCCGTGGCGATCGGCCGCTACGTACCGGCGGACACCGACCCCGAAGAGCTCTCCCAGGCCCTCGACCGGCTCCTCGACCAGGAGTGGTGGCCGCACGGGTACGACGGATCGGCCGTCGCCCAGGCCCGGTTGAAGGACGCCACGAGCCAGCTCATCGGCCGCTTCTGCCTCGCCGCGGAGGCCGCCACCCGCGCGCGCCACGGCACGGGCCCGCTCACCCGGTACGCCGCCGAGCTCGTCGTCCCGCGCGGCGCCCGCCACGAGTGCGCGGTCCTCAAGGCCGTCGCCGACCGCTATGTGATGCAGCGCCCCGCCCAGGAGCGGCTCCGCGCCGACCAGCGGATCGTCGTCGCCGAGCTGGCAGAGGCGCTCACGGCCCGCGCCCCCGAAGGACTCGACCCGCAGTTCCGCGCGCTGTACGACGTGGCGCCCGACGACCGCGCGGCCCTGCGCGTGGTCGTGGACCAGATCGCGTCACTCACGGACGCCGCCGCCCGCTCGCTGCACGCGCGGCTCACGGCACGGCGCCCCATTTCCGAGCAGACCGACCACGGGGCGTGACGAAAACTGGCCGGATAGGGCCGCAACCCCTTCCCCCATCACGCTCTGTGCGGGACGCTCCCCTGACGGCAAGGCTTTGAGGAGGCATCAAGTGGTCGACGCGGATCAGACGTTCGTCATTGTCGGAGGAGGTCTCGCGGGCGCGAAAGCGGCCGAGACACTCCGGTCCGAGGGCTTCACCGGCCGGGTGATCCTCATCGGTGACGAGCGCGACCACCCGTACGAGCGCCCGCCCCTGTCGAAGGGGTATCTGCTGGGCAAGGAGGAGCGGGACAGCGTCTTCGTCCATGAACCCGCCTGGTACGCGCAGTCGGACGTGGAGCTGCACCTCGGCCAGACCGTCGTCGCCATAGACCGCACCGCCAAGGCCGTCCGCCTCGGGGACGGCGCCGTCATCCACTACGACCGGCTGCTTCTGGCCACCGGCGCCGAGCCGCGCCGCCTCGACGTGCCGGGCACCGACCTGGTGGGCGTGCACCACCTGCGCCGCCTCGCGCACGCCGACCGGCTCCGTCAGGTTCTGGCCAGTCTCGGCCGTGACAACGGCCACCTGGTGATCGCCGGAGCCGGCTGGATCGGCCTGGAGATCGCCGCGGCCGCGCGGACGTACGGCGCGGAGGTCACCGTCGTCGAGCCCGAGCCCACCCCGCTGCACGCGGTCCTCGGCCCCGAGCTCGGCCAGATGTTCGCCGACCTGCACGCCGAGCACGGCGTCCGCTTCCACTTCGGCGCGAAGCTCACCGAGATCACCGGACAGGACGGCCTGGTCCTCGCCGCCCGCACCGACGACGGCGAGGAGCACCCGGCGCACGACGTGCTCGCCGCGATCGGCGCCGCCCCGCGCACCGCGCTCGCCGAGTCGGCCGGGCTCGAAATCGCCGACCGGGCGCACGGCGGCGGAATCGTCGTCGACGCCAGCCTGCGCACCTCGGACCCGGACATCTTCGCGGCGGGCGACGTGGCCGCCGTACTGCACCCGCTCTTCGACATGAGGCTGCGCGTGGAGCACTGGGCGAACGCGCTCAACGGCGGCCCGGCGGCCGCCCGCGCGATGCTCGGCCAGGACGTGACGTACGACCGGGTGCCGTACTTCTTCTCCGACCAGTACGACGTGGGCCTCGAGTACTCGGGCTGGGCGCCGCCGGGGACGTACGACCAGGTCGTGGTCCGTGGCGACGCCGGGAAGCGGGAGTTCGTCGCCTTCTGGCTGAGCGAGGGAAGGATCCTCGCCGGGATGAATGTGAATGTGTGGGACGTCACGGACACCATCCAGAAGCTGATCCGCGCGGGTGCCCGGCCGCCCGCCGAGTCCCTCTCGGATCCCTCCGTCCCCCTGGAGTCGCTGCTCCCGTGACCGGCCGGGCGGGAGTGTCACAGCAGGGCCGTAGTATTCCTACGTGGCAGGCAGGATCAATGACGAGGACGTGAAGGCGGTTCGGGACGCGGTCCCGATCGACGCCGTGGTCTCCGACTACCTCCAGCTGCGCAACGCGGGGGGCGGCAACCTCAAGGGTCTGTGCCCCTTCCACGACGAGAAGTCACCGTCCTTCCAGGTCAGCCCGAGCAAGGGTCTCTTCCACTGCTTCGGCTGCCAGGAAGGCGGCGACACGATCGCCTTCGTGATGAAGATCGACCACCTCACCTTCTCGGAGACGGTCGAGCGCCTCGCCGCCCAGGCGGGCATCACGCTGCGGTACGAAGAGGGCGGGTACAACCCCTCGAACCAGCGCGGCGAGCGCATCCGCCTCGTCGAGGCCCACAAGATCGCCGCGCAGTTCTACATCGACCAGCTGGAGAGCCCCGAGGCCGAGATCGGCCGCAAGTTCCTCGCCGAGCGCGGCTTCGACCAGGCCGCCGCAGCGCACTTCGGCGTGGGCTACAGCCCGGCGGGCTGGGACCACCTCACCCGCTTCCTGCGCGGCAAGGGCTTCAGCGACAAGGAGCTGACCCTCTCCGGCCTCTCCCAGGAGGGCCGCCGCGGCCCCATCGACCGCTTCCGCGGCCGCCTGATGTGGCCGATCCGCGACATCAGCGGCGAGGTCGTCGGCTTCGGCGCGAGGCGTCTACGCGACGACGACAACGGCCCCAAGTACCTGAACACCCCCGAGACGCCGATCTACAAGAAGTCTCAGGTTCTGTACGGCATCGACCTCGCTAAGAAGGAGATTGCCAAGACCAGCCGTGCTGTCGTCGTTGAGGGATACACGGACGTGATGGCTTGCCACGTTGCAGGTGTGGCCAATGCGATCGCTACCTGCGGTACCGCGTTCGGTGGCGACCACGTCAAGATCTTGCGGCGGTTGTTGATGGATAACTCGCGGTCGAAGGTGATCTTCACGTTCGACGGTGATGCCGCGGGGCAGAAGGCTGCGTTGCGAGCTTTTGAGGATGACCAAAAGTTTGCTGCACGGACGAACATTGCCGTCAGCCCAGGGGGCATGGATCCATGCGAATTGCGGCTCGCTCAGGGTGATGTGGCCATCCGGGAAGTCGTTGACGGAAGTACGCCGCTCTTCGAGTTCGCGATCCGTTCCCTGGTGGACCAGCACGACGTGGAGACCCCAGAGGGGCAGGCAGCGGCTCTGGAAGCGGCTGCCCCGATCGTGGCGCACATCAAGGACGAGGCCATCCGGCACAAGTACGCCGTGATGTTGTCGGGCTTGCTGGGCTACGTGACCGACAACCAGTTCGTGGTGCAGCGCATTGCGCGGTTGTCGCGCTGGGCGCGGGACCGGCGCAGCAGAGGGCCGGCGCCAGCCACCTCGCAGCGCGTTCCCCAGGCGCAAGTATCCGCTCCAGTGGCCCCCACGGGGCCCGCGCTGAACCTGCGCAGCCCCGCCCACCGCACCGAGCGCGAGCTGCTCAAGCTGGCCCTGCAGCGCCCGGAGCTGGTCTCCCCGACCTTCGACGCGTACGGCATGGACGAGTTCACCGCCCCGCCCTACGCCGCGGTGCGCCGCTGCGTGGAGGAGGCGGGCGGCGCCGACGCGGGCATCGCCGAGCCGCAGGCCTATCTGGCGAGGGTCCTGGACGCGGCGCCCGACAACTCGGTCCGCGCCATGGTCACCGAGCTGGCCGTCGAAGCGATCCTGCGCAGATCCGTCGACGAGATGTACGCGGGCATCCAGCTCGTCCAGGTCAGACTGCGCGCCGTCGACCGCCGCATCCGCGAGGTCCAGGGCAGCCTGACCCGCCTGGGCGGCCAGGGCGACCCGGCGCAACTGACCGCCGTACAGAACGAGTTGTGGGTCCTCCAGCAGTACGCCCAGGCGCTGCGCGAGCGAGGCGCGGACGCCCTTTAGAGCCCGCTCCGAGGTTCACCCCGGACGGCACCGGTTACCCGTCGGGTAACCACCCGGTCACGGACCGGACTCAAAAAGTCACCGCACGCCCCTCGTGGCGGCCGTGTGTCGTGCCCCACACTGGGTTGCGGTGCCTGAGTCCTCGGAGCGCGGCCGGCCCGCAGACAGCGAATGCGGATCCGGTACACCCGCGGTTCCACACATCGTGTTCGGGACGGACAGCGGCGAGGCCGTCGAAGCCGATCCCGCTGTACCGCTGCCGCACGCCTCAGCAGCGATCATCATGGAGGTCGCCCCCGTGCAGACCCAGACCCTCACACAGAGCGAGACCGCCGTGCCCGCGAAAGCGGGGGCGGAGGCCGGCGCGGACCTCATAGCGGCCGTACCGCCGCAGGGCCGCGCCGCACGGCGCCCGGAAACGGGCCCCGCGGTCCCCGCGAGCACAGAGGCCCCGGACGCCCCTGAACCCGCCGAGGCGCTCGAACCGGACACCGGCGAGCTGCCCCCGGCACCCCGCGGCCGCACCGACACCGGCGGCCCGTCGTCCGACCTGTTCCGGCAGTATCTGCGCGAGATCGGCCGGATCCCGCTGCTCACGGCGGCGGAGGAGGTGGAGCTCGCCCGCAGCGTCGAGGCCGGGCTCTTCGCCGAGGAGAAGCTGCGGCTCGCCCCCGACCTGGACTCCCAACTCGCGCTCGACCTGGACAAGTTGGTCGTCGCAGGACGGATGGCCAAGCGCCGCCTGATCGAGGCCAACCTCCGCCTGGTCGTCTCCGTCGCCAAGCGGTACGTGGGACGCGGGCTCACCATGCTCGACCTCGTCCAGGAGGGCAACCTCGGCCTGATCAGGGCCGTCGAGAAGTTCGACTACGCCCGGGGCTACAAGTTCTCGACGTACGCGACCTGGTGGATCCGCCAGGCCATGTCGCGGGCCCTCGCCGACCAGGCCCGCACCATCCGCGTCCCGGTGCACGTGGTGGAGCTGATCAACCGCGTCGTGCGCGTCCAGCGCCGCATGCTCCAGGAGCGCGGCTATGAACCCACGCCCGAAGAGGTCGCGGCCCACCTGGACCTGCCGCACGAGCGGGTCAGCGAAGTCCTGCGCCTGGCCCAGGAACCGGTGTCCCTGCACGCCCCCGTGGGCGAGGAGGACGATGTCGCGCTCGGCGACCTCATCGAGGACGGCGACGCGACAAGTCCCGTGGAATCAGCGGCGTTCCTGCTGCTCCGCGAGCACCTGGAGGCGGTGCTCTCCACGCTCGGCGAGCGCGAACGCAAGGTCGTCCAGCTCCGCTACGGCCTCGCGGACGGCAGGCCCCGCACCCTGGAGGAGATCGGCCGCATCTTCGGCGTGACCCGAGAACGCATCCGCCAGATCGAATCCAAGACCCTCAACAAGCTGCGGGACCACGCCTTCGCGGACCAACTGCGCGGCTACCTGGACTAGTCGACCTCGGCCACGGCCTCGGCGAACTGGGCCTTGTACAGCCGCTCATACGCCCCACCGGCGGCCAGCAGCGCGTCATGCGTGCCCTGCTCGACGATGTCCCCGTCCTCCATCACCAGGATGGTGTCCGCGTCCCGGATCGTGGAGAGCCGGTGGGCGATGACGAACGAGGTCCGCCCGTGCGCGAGGCGGGCCATGGCCTTCTGGATGAGCACCTCGGTCCGGGTGTCGACGGAACTCGTCGCCTCGTCGAGGACGAGGATCACGGGGTCGGACAGGAACGCCCGGGCGATCGTGATGAGTTGCTTCTCGCCCGCGCTCACCCCCGTGCCCTCGTCGTCGATCACCGTGTCGTAACCCTCCGGAAGCGTCCGCACGAAACGGTCCGCGTGGGCCGCCCGCGCCGCCTCCTCGATCTCATCGCGGGTGACCTCCTTGGCCGCTCCGTACGCGATGTTCTCCGCGATGGTGCCGCCGAACAGCCAGGTGTCCTGGAGCACCATGCCGATGCCGGACCGCAGTTCGTCGCGCGACATCCTCGCGATGTCGACCCCGTCGAGCGTGATGCGCCCGCCGGTGACCTCGTAGAACCGCATCAACAGATTGACCAGCGTGGTCTTGCCTGCGCCCGTCGGGCCGACGATGGCCACGGTGTGGCCGGGCTCGACCTTCAGGGACAGGTCCTCGATGAGCGGCTTGTCCTTCGCGTAGCGGAAGGAGACATGGTCCATCTCGACCCGGCCGCTCAGCCGGCCTATGCGCTCGCCCGGCACCGGGTCCGCCTCCTGCTCGTCCGCGTCGAGCAGTTCGAAGATCCGCTCGGCGGACGCGACACCGGACTGCACCAGGTTCGCCATCGACGCGACCTGCGTGAGCGGCATCGAGAACTGCCGCGAGTACTGGATGAAGGCCTGCACATCGCCGATCGACAGCGCGCCCGACGCGACCCGCAGGCCACCCACCACGGCCACGAGCACATAGTTGAGGTTCGACATGAAGAACATCAGCGGCTGCATGGCCCCGCTGTTGAACTGCGCCTTGAACCCGGCCTCGTACAGCGCGTCGTTCTGCTCGGCGAAGGCCTTGGCCGACTCCTCCTGACGCCCGAACACCTTCACCAGGCTGTGCCCGGTGTACATCTCCTCGATGTGCGCGTTGAGCTTGCCGGTGGTCTTCCACTGCTGCACGAACTGCGGCTGCGACCGCTTGCCGACCTTCGTGGCGACGTAGAACGACAGCGGCACGGTGATCAGCGCCACCAGCGCGAGCAGCGGCGACACATAGAACATCATCACCAGTACGCCGATGATGGTGAGCAGCGAGTTCACCAGCTGCCCCATGGTCTGCTGCAGCGTCTGCCCGATGTTGTCGATGTCGTTGGTGGCCCGGCTGAGCACCTCACCGCGCTGCCGCTTGTCGAAGTACGACAGGGGGAGCCGCGACAGCTTCGTCTGTACGTCCTCGCGCAGCCGGAAGACGGTCCGGTTGATGGCGCGGTTGGAGAGCCGCGTCGCCACCAGCATCAGCAGGCCCGCCGCCAGGAACGTACCGAGCGCGAGCAGCAGCACCTCGCCGACCGCGCCGAAGTCGATGCCATCGCCCGGCGTGAAGTCGACCCCGGAGAGCATGTCGGCCATGCCGCCGTCGCCCTTGTCCCGCAGCTGCTCGATCGCCTGGTCCTTGGTGACCCCGGCCGGCATGTCACGGCCGACGATGCCCGCGAAGAGCAGGTCGGTCGCCCTGCCGAGGATCTTCGGGCCGAGCACGGTGAACGCCACGCTGAGCACCACGGCGGCGATCATCCCGTACATCGTGGCGCGCTCGGGCCTGAACTGCGCCAGGAGCCGCTTGCCGGACCCCTTGAAGTCCATGGACCGGGAGTCCGGCCCCATCATGTGTCCGCCCGGACCGGCCATTACGCGGCCTCCGCTTCCGTCAGCTGGGAGAGCACGATCTCCCGGTAGGTCTCATTGCTCTCCATCAGCTCGTGATGGCGTCCGGTTCCCACGACCCGGCCCTCGTCGAGGACGATGATGCGGTCGGCGTCCCGGATCGTCGACACGCGCTGGGCGACGATCACGACGGTCGCCTCGGCGGTCTCGCGGGACAGGGCGCTTCTGAGCGCCGCGTCCGTCGCGTAGTCGAGGGCCGAGAACGAGTCGTCGAAGAGGTAGATCTCCGGGCGCTGGACCAGTGTCCGCGCGATGGACAGGCGCTGGCGCTGACCACCGGAGACGTTCGTGCCGCCCTGCGAGATCGGCGCGTTGAGCCCCTCCTCCAGGCCCTCGACGAAGCCCTTGGCCTGGGCGACCTTCAGGGCGTGCCAGAGCTCGTCGTCCGTCGCGTCCGGGTTGCCGTAGCGGAGGTTGGTGGCGACCGTGCCGGCGAAGAGGTACGGCTTCTGCGGGACCAGGCTCACGGTCTTCGCGAGCAGCGTCGGCTCGACGGTGCCCACGTCGACGCCGCCGACAAGGACCTGCCCCTCGGTCGCGTCGATCAGCCGCGGTACGAGACTGAGCAGCGTCGACTTGCCGCTGCCGGTCGACCCGATCACCGCGGTCGTCTCGCCGGGGCGCGCCACCAGGTCGATGGCCTTGATGACGGGCTCCTCGGCGCCGGGGTAGCGGAAGCCCGCGGCCCGGATCTCCAGGTGGCCGTGGCTGCGCAGTTCGCGCACCGGGTCGGCCGGGGGCACCACGCTGCTCTCGGTGTCCAGGACCTCCTCGATGCGCTCGGCGCAGACCTCGGCGCGCGGCACCTGCATGAACATGAAGGTGGCCATCATCACGGACATCACGATCTGCATCAGATACGCGAGGAACGCGGTGAGCGCCCCGATCTCCATGCCGCCGCTGTCGATGCGGTGCGCGCCGAACCACACCACGGCGATCGACGAGATGTTCACGACGGTCATGACGATCGGGAACATCAGGGCGAGCAGCTTGCCGGTGCCCAGCGACACCTCGGTCAGCGCGCCGTTGGCCTGCCGGAAGCGGTCCTTCTCGTACTCGTCACGGACGAAGGCGCGGATGACGCGGTTGCCGGTGATCTGCTCGCGAAGGACCCGGTTCACGGTGTCGAGGCGCTCCTGCATCGTGCGGAAGAGCGGGCGCAGCCGCTTCACGATGAGGCTCACGCAGATCCCGAGGACGGGCACGACCGCGATCAGGACGCCCGAGAGCGGTACGTCGAGGCCGAGGGCCATGATGATGCCGCCGACGCACATGATCGGCGCCGACACCATCAGCGTGAACGACATCAGGACCAGCATCTGCACCTGCTGGACGTCGTTCGTGGTCCGGGTGATCAGGGACGGCGCGCCGAACTGGCCCAACTCCCGTGCGGAGAACGACTGCACGCGGTCGAAGACGGCGGCCCGGATGTCGCGGCCGAGCGCGGCCGCGGTGCGGGCGCCGTAGTAGACGGCGCCCACGTTGCAGACCACCTGGGCGACGGTGACGGCGATCATGACGCCGCCGAACGACAGGATGTAGCCCGTGTCCCCCTTCACGACACCCTTGTCGATGATGTCGGCGTTGAGCGTGGGCAGATACAGCGAGGCGCAGGTCTGCAGGAACTGCAGCAGCACCAGCAAGGCGATGGGCTTTTTGTACGGGCCCAGATGGGCTCGCAGGAGTCGTATGAGCACGGGGTCTCTTCGAGAGGCGTGGGCGGGGTTTCTGGCGAGGTCGCCCCCCATACTCCGGTACCGCCCCCGGGCGTGTGCAACCGATTAAGCCATGACCCAGTAAAAAAATTGTCCGGGTCAAGAAGTAGGCACGCCCCTGCGGGTGCGTCGTGGCTGGTCGCGCCCACGCGGCGGAGCCGCAGATGTCACAGCCCCGCGCCCCTTACGGGGCGCTCCTCCCCGGCACCCTCAGAAACCGCTGGCTGCGAACGCTCCCGGATGTGACTGCTCCCGCACCGTTCGGTACTGCTGGCGTACCGCCTGACCCACCGGCAGTTCCTCGCCGGGCTCGAAGACCTGGGCCGATGCCCCCTGCCACTGCGGCAGTTGGCCGGTCAGGGCCCAGGCAGCCTGGCGTGCCGCGCCGATCGCCGTGTAGTCCGCGGGCTGCGGCACCACGACCTGCGTACCGAGCAGCATCGGCGCCGCGGCCTGCACGGCCGGCAGCTCGGCGGCGGCACCGAGCAGGAACACCCGCCGGACTTCCACCCCCCGCCCCCGCAGCACGTCGAGCGCGTCACCGAGCCCGCACAGCATGCCCTCGAAGGCGGCCCGCGCCAGATGCTCGGGCCGCATCGACTCCCGCCGAAGCCCGGTCAGGGTGCCCGCGGCGTGCGGCAGATTCGGCGTCTTCTCACCCTCCAGATACGGCAGGAGTACGAGCCCGTGCGCACCCGGCGTCGACTTCATGGCCAGATCGGAGAGCCCCTCGAGGTCGGCAACGCCCAGCATCTCGGCGGCGCCCCGCAGCACCCGCACCGCGTTCAGCGTGTGCACCACCGGCAGATGCATTCCCGTGGCATCGGCCAGCGACGTGATGGTCCCACTCGCATCGACCAGCGCCTCGTGGTGCACCGCCATCACCGACCCCGACCTCCCCAACGAGACGACCGCGTCGCCCTGTTGGACCCCGAGCCCGAAGGCCGCGGCCATCGTCTCGCCCGTACCGGCAGAGATCAGCAGCCCCTCGGGGGTCGTCCCCGCGGCCTCGGCGGGACCGATCACCTCGGGCAGCATCACCTGGTGGCCGAGCGCGAGCTCGACGAGATCCGGTCGGTACGTCCCCGACGCCGCCGACCAGTAGCCGGTCCCGGAGGCCCCGCCGCGGTCGGTCGTGCGCCGTGCGGGACGGCCCAGGAGCTGCCACACCAGCCAGTCGTGCGCCTGCATCAGCGCGGCGACGCGCTGCGCCGCCTCCGGCTCGGTCCGCGCCAGCCAGCGCAGCTTCGTCACGGGCTGCGCCGCCTGCGGCACACACCCGACGGCCTGCGCCCAGGCCTCGCGGCTGCCGAACCCGTCGATCAGGTCGGCGGCGGCGACCTGCGCCCGCCGGTCGTTGCCCACGAGCGCGGGCCGCACGGTGTTGCCGTGCTGGTCCAGGGCGACGAGGGCGTTCTGCTGCGCGGCGACGCCGATGGCCTGCACGCCCTCGAGCAGCCCACCGCCCGCCGCCTCGCCGAGCGAGAGCAGCCAGGCCTGCGGATCGACGTCCGAAGGCCGCCCTCCGCTCTCGGTGTTCTCCAGCGGATGCGGGGCATGGCCCTGCCTGAGTACGGCGCCCGTGTCCGCGTCACAGACCACGATGCGCGTGAAATCGGGCGAACTGTCCAGCCCAGCGACTATCCCCATGTGGGAATTCTGCCGCACCGCGCACCGTGTCCCGTACCGCAGGCCCCAGCCGGCGCTGCCGTCTAGGTGTTGCTGGTTCCCCAGTCGTCCTCGGCGGGCGCGCCCTGCCCGCGCTCGCGCAGCGAACGCACCCGGTCGGCCACCGATTCGGGCACCCGGTCGCCGACCTTCTCGGACACCGAGTGGAAGGCCTTGCCCGCCACATCGCGCCCTTGCTGCGTCGCGGACTCGACGGTGTTGCGCACGGCCGGGTTCTGCGCGAACTCACGAGCCGATTTCTTCAGCTGCTCGTAACGTTCGCGTCCGGCCCTGGTCCCGAGCACGTACCCGAGAGCCAGTCCCGCCACGAAAGTGAGCCGGTAGCGCATGGCTGCCACCCTTCCCTTGCGTCGGAGGGGGATACCGATTGGCGGAGCACCCCCCTGCTTGCGCTAATGTATGTGTCGCAGCGAGCGAACGCCGCCCGGGAATCCCCAGGTAGGTGACATCGTTGCGACGAGACGATCCCCTGTAGCTCAATTGGCAGAGCAGCCGGCTGTTAACCGGCAGGTTACTGGTTCGAGTCCAGTCGGGGGAGCTCGGTCTCCTGTAGCTCAATTGGCAGAGCAGCCGGCTGTTAACCGGCAGGTTACTGGTTCGAGTCCAGTCGGGAGAGCTGTGAGAAGGGCCCCTGAGTTTCAACTCAGGGGCCCTTTTTCGTGCCCGGTGGAACCATGTGGGCAGCACTGCGGTCCTCATGGTCGAGTGATGCCGACCATCCGAAGCAGGAGATCGTATGAGCGGCTATGCTGCGGCAGACGGCGCGCACAAATGTGCGCGACGCGCCGTTAGGGGCGGTAGCTCAGCCGGTTAGAGCAGCGGACTCATAATCCGTCGGCCGTGGGTTCGAGTCCCACCCGCCCCACCATCTGTTGCCCATGCAGGAACGTTTTAAGCAGCGGTGACATGCGGCCCCCACCATCGGCGGGGGCCCTCTCGGCGCCTTGGGCCGGGCTAGACCGAGAGCGGTACGGAGTGGATCTCCGTTGGCGGGTGTCCTGTGCGCTCGTGAATGCGCTTCACGGCGTCCGCGGAGGGTGCCTCGGAGAGGCAGTACACGACTCCGGCGTCGGGGTCGGCCCACGCACGCTCGAAGTGCACCCCTTCCTCGCCCTCGATCGCCAGATCCGCCTTGTGTGCTGCCGAGAGCTGCTCGGCAGTGATGCCCTTCATGTCGTGGTGGACATCCATGAACATGGTCATCGCCCGCCACCTCCGGTCGTTCTCATCGGACTCATGGGTGGTGCGGAGCTGTGGGACGGCCCCTCGTCCTGGCGGCCACAGACCTACTCCCTCAATCGTCCGCCCGGCACTTTCCCGGTGCAACCAGGGGTCGAGGTCCCCACGGTCAGAGGGGCGCCTGCCACGAGGAAGCCCCGTCGCATCGAGCACGCGACGGGGCGGGGAGCCGTTCAGCGGTGAGGCGGAACGGTCTGGTTACGAGGATGAAGCGAGTGCCCTCACGGGTCGGTTCACCTGTTGAAGCAGGCGTTGCCGAATGCAGGGTTGAGAGCTCCGATGACGCTCACTGTGTTCCCACACGCGTTGACGGGCAAATGAACGGGCACCTGGACGACGTTGCCGCTGACGAGGCCGGGTGAGTACTGCGTGGCACCAACGGCATGGGCGCTGGGGAAGGGATCGGCGGTGGCCGCGCCGGCTCCGCCGATGACGGTGGCCGTGGCGAGGGCGGCTGTGGCGAAGAGCGTGCGCATGCGCATGGGGTACCTCCTGGTGAGGGGACGGACCTTTCGAGTGCCAGGTCTCACCGCCCCCGCCCGCAGATAAAACGATCATGGTCCGTCTGCGGTAACCGAGCCGTCCGTTCGCGGGACCCCGGCTGCGTCCAGGAGGTGGCATTCCGACCGGCTTCTCCATGAGATGCGCACGGGCGGGCCATGCGCATCTCATGCACGTCCGGTGACAGACGAGCGATGTTCGTGCCCACGGACACTGCCATCGTGGAAGGGCAGAGGCACCGAGAAGGTGGCCGACCGGGAGGCTTTTCGTGGACAAGCGCTACGAGGTGTACTGCCTCACTCACCCGCATTTCTACGATGCGCCGCACCACGGCCGGACGCGTGGCCGCTTCCCGCAGGCCGGGCGTCCGCTTTCCGCATCGTGGGTGCGCGAGGAACTCGACGAGTGGCTGGTCTGCCGTCCCACCGACGTGGTGCTCCCGCCGCAGGGCTGGAAGATCCACGTCTCGGCGTGTCCGGACAACGCGGAGTCGATCCTGGAAGCGGTGTGGGACTACTGCGTCCCGCGCCGCATCGCCTTCAAGTTCCTTCCCGGCATGGATGCCCTGTTCCTCGCCAACACGAAGTACGCGCATCGCGGGTCGAGCGGGAAGTTCGTGACGGTCTACCCCGTCGACGAGGCCCAGTGCGAGTGTGTGCTCACCGAGCTGGGAGCCGTCCTCGACGGCAGGCCGGGACCGTACATTCTCAGCGATCTGCGCTGGGGGGACGGTCCCCTCCATGTCAGGTACGGGGCCTTCGCCGACCGGTACTGCGTGTCGGCCGACGGCGTACTGGAGCAGGCGGTGGAGGATCCCTCCGGGCGTCTGGTGCCCGATGTGCGCGGCCCCACCTTCCAGCCGCCCCAGTGGGTGAAGCTTCCCGGGTTTCTCGAGCCCCACCTCGCCGAGAGCCGCCGGACCACGGTCGCCGACCTGCCCTACCGGATCGAGAAGGCGCTGCACTTCTCCAACGCGGGCGGACTGTACGCCGCGGTGGACACCCGCACGCAGGAGCGCGTCGTCCTCAAGGAGGCCCGGCCCCACGCGGGGCTCACGCCGGACGGCGCGGACGCCGTCGTCCGCCTCGAGCGCGAGCGGGACGCCCTGGAACGGCTGAGCGGCCTGCCCTGCGTCCCCGCGCTCCGCGATCAGTTCGAACTGGGCGGTCACCGCTTCCTCGTAGAAGAGTTCATCGAGGGGACGGCCCTGCACACGCAGTTCGTCAAGCGCTATCCGCTCACCCAACTGGACCCGGACACCGGTGCCTTCGCCGACTACACCTCCTGGGCCCTCGACATCGCCCGGCAGGTGGAGGACGCGGTCGCCGCCGTCCACGAGCGGGGCATCGTGATCGGCGACGTCCACAGCGACAACGTCCTGGTCCGCCCCGACGGCAGGGTGGTGCTGATCGACTTCGAGGGCGCGTCGGACGTCGCGCACGCGCGCCAGCAGGTCCTCGCGGCTCCTGGCTTCCTCGCCCCGCGCGGGACCAAAGGCTTCGACATCGACCGGTACGCGCTGGCCTGCCTGAGGCTCTTCCTCTTCATGCCGCTGACAGGCCTGATCGACCTGGACGGAGGCAAGGCGGGGCAGCTCGCCAGGGAGGCCGCCCGACTGTTCCCGGTACCCCGCCGGTTCCTCGACGAGGCCGTAAGCACCATCACCGGCGACGGCGGGATGAGCGCCCGGGCGGATGACGGGCCCCGCCTCGAACCCGACCACTCCGGCTGGCTGCGCGCGCGGGAGTCGATCTCCGACGCCATCCTGGCCGCCGCCACACCAGGGCGCGACGACCGGCTCTTCCCCGGCGACATCGAGCAGTTCGCCCTTCCGGGCGGCGGCCTCGACCTGGCGCACGGCGCCGCGGGCGTGCTGTACGCGCTGGACGTGACGGGCGCAGGACGCCACCCCGACCACGAGGACTGGCTGATCCGGCGCGCACTGAACCCGGAACCTGGCACCCGCCTCGGCTTCTACAACGGCATGCACGGCATCGCGTACGTCCTCGAACACCTCGGACGCCACGAGGAGGCCGCCAAGGCCCTCGACATGTGCCTGGGCGAGCGCTCGGAGGCCCTGGCCCTCGACCTCAAGGGCGGGCTTTCCGGCATCGGGCTCAACCTGCTGCACTTCGCGGCCACCACCGGCGACGCCGCCTGCAGTGACGCCGCGGACCGCGTCGCGGAAGCCGTCGCCGACCGCCTGGGCCCGGCCGACGCGGTGCCGACGACCAGCGGCGGCGCCCATCCGAGAGCGGGCCTGATGTACGGGGCGTCCGGGCCCGCACTGATGTTCCTGCGCCTGTATGAACACGGCGGCGACCCGGCCCACCTCGACCTGGCCGCCACCGCGCTCCGCCAGGACCTGCGCCGCTGCCTCGTGCGCGAGGACGGGTCGATGGAGGTGAACGAGGGCTTCCGCACCATGCCCTATCTCGCCGACGGCAGCGTGGGCATCGGCATGGTCCTCGACGCGTACCTGGCGCACCGCGCGGACGAGGAGTTCTCGGCCGCCGCCGACGCGATCCGCAAGGCGGCCAGGGCGTCCTTCTACATCGAACCCGGGCTCTTCGACGGCCTCGCCGGGATGATCCTCCACCTCAGCCACCCGCACCCGTCCGGCACGGCGGCCGCGCGGGACCCGCTGATCGCGGACCACGTACGCCGTCTGGCCCGCCACGCCTGCCTGCTCGACGGCCGGCTCGCCTTCCCCGGCGAGCAGTTGATGCGGCTGTCCATGGACCTGGCCACCGGCGGTGCGGGCGTCCTGCTCGCCCTGGGCGCCGCCTTCCACTCCCGCCCCACCGGACTCCCGTTCCTGACACCGGAACCGGCCGCACCCGACGTTCCCGTCCCCATCCGAGTACGAGAGAGGAGGTGAGGATCCATGTCAATCCTCGAACTCCAAGGTCTGACCATCGAACCGGAGAACGGCCACGGACCGCCGCCAGGCAGCCGGGCCAGCAAGGCCTGCACCGGAGGCGGAGACGCAGGCAGCCGTCTCAGCCTGCTGCTCTGCTAGTTCGCACCACTACGGCGGGGACGCTTCCGGTGTCCCCGCCCCTTTCCTTGGAACCGTACGACGACGGGAGCGGCCCGTGGACCGACGTGCGGCGGACCGTCTGCTCCTTGCGACGGTCCGGCGAGGCGGTGCCTGGGGTGGCGTCCTGGCCGCCACGTCCCTTCTGCTCGCCGCGATCTATGTCGTCCTGCCCGCCCTCATGGGCCGCACGGTCGACGCCGTCCTTGGACACGGTGACTCGTCACTCTGGCTGACCCTGACCGCCGTCGCCGTCGTGCTCCTCGTGGTGTGCGACGCCGTGGACGACTACGCGGGTGCCGTCGCCAACTCCCGCTCCACGGCCTGGCTCCGGCACACCCTGCTCGGGCACATCCTCGACCTGGGCGCCCGCGCCACCCGCCGCTACACCCCCGGCGACCTGGTGGCGCGCCTGGTGGGCAACACCGCCCGGGCCGGCAGCGCCCCGGCGGGCCTGGTGTGGGCGGTGACCGACCTGATCCCCCCGGTCGGAGCCGTGGTGGCCCTGGCCCTGATCGACCCTTGGCTGTGCCTCACCTTCTGCGCCGGACTGCCGCTGATCGTCCTGGTGGTCCGCTCCTTCGTCCGCGACGTCTCCGACCTCAACGACCGCTACTTCGCCACGCAGGGCCGGATCGCCGCCCGGCTCACCGACGCGCTCACGGGAATCCGCACCATCACCGCGGCGGGGACCACGACACGCGAGGCGGACCGGGTCCTTGAACCGCTGCCCGAACTGCACCGCCACGGCATGGGGTTGTGGCGTGCGTACGCCCGGGTCTCCGCACGGGACGCGGCGATCGTCCCCCTCCTTGAGATCGCCGTGCTGGCCGTGGCCGGCCTTGAGCTCTCGCGGGGCCGCATCACACCGGGTCAGATGCTGGCCGCCGGCGAGTACGTCCTGCTGGCCACCGGCGTGAGCTCACTGGTGGCCGCGGCGAGGCGGCTCGCCTTCGCACGCGCCACCGCCGGGCGGGTCGCCGAGGTACTGGACGAACCCGTGCCGGCGTACGGCGGCGCTCGCCTGCCCGACGGAGGCGGCGGCCGCCTGGAGTTCCACCGGGTGACCGTACGCACCCCCGAGGGCGACACCGTCCTTGGCGGAGTCGACCTGGACCTGCCGGCGGGCGCCCTGACCGCCGTCGTGGGGCGCTCGGGATCCGGCAAGTCCCTGCTGGCCGCGCTGGCCGGGCGCCTCACCGACCCGGACGGCGGCGAGGTGCGGCTCGACGGGGTGCCGCTGCGCGACGTGGACCGCGCGGAGCTGCGAGGGGCCGTCGCGTACGGCTTCGAACGCCCGGTGCTGCTCGGCGAGACCTTCGCCGACGCGATCGGGTTCGGGCCGCGGACGCCCTCCGACACGGAGGTGCATGCGGGGGCCGCCGCCGCACGCGCCGACGCCTTCATACGGACCATGCCCCAGGGGTACCGGACCCCGCTCGCCGAAGCCCCGCTGTCCGGCGGGGAGACCCAACGGGTCGGCCTCGCGCGCGCGTTCGTACAGGCCGGCCGGATCCTCGTCCTCGACGACGTGTCGGCCAGCCTCGACACCGTCACCGAACACCACATCGAACAGGTGCTCACCGGGGACGGGGCGCTGGCGGGCCGTACGCGGCTCGTCGTGACCCACCGGGCCGCCACCGCCGCGCGCGCGGACCTCGTCGTGTGGCTCGGCGCGGGCCGTGTCCAGGGGCAGGGCACGCACAGTGAGCTGTGGGCGGAGCCGGCGTACCGGGCCGTCTTCTCACCGGAACCGGAACCGGAACTCCACGGGGGCATGCGGTGAACGGGGGCCCGCGCGGTCTGCTGCGCTCCGCACTGCACACACGGCGCCGGGAGCTCATCCGGCTCACCGGCTGGTCGCTGGTGCAGGCCTTGCCCGCGCTGCTGTCCGGCCGGCTCGTGGCCCAGGCCGTCGACGACGGCTTTCTCGCCGGGCGCGGCACGGCGGGCTTCGCCTGGCTCGGGCTGTTTGCCTGCGCCGTCCTGGTCGGCGCCTGGGGCACCCGGCGGGCCACGCTCGAACTGGCCGGGATCGTCGAGCCGTTCCGCGACGTTCTGGTCGATCTCGTGACCACCGGCACGCTGCGCCGCTCCGGCCGCCTCGGGCAGCCCGCGGACACGGCGGGCGTGGCCCGGCTGACCGAGCAGGTGGAGATAGCCCGGGAGGCGTACGGGGCGGTCGTGATGTTCGTGCAGACCTTCAGCGTCACCGCGGTGAGCGTGCTGATCGGCCTCGCCTCACTCGATCCTGTCCTGCTCCTCCTTGTGGCGCCGCCCCTCGCGGCCGGTCTTGGACTCTTCCTGTCGGCTCTGCGGGCCATGGCGGCCCGGCAGCGGGCGGTCGTCCTCGCCGACGAAGCCATCGCCGAGTACGGGGGCGCGGTGGCCGGCGGCCTGCGGGACGTGACGGCCTGCGGCGCCGAGGAACGCGTACGCGGCCGGGCCGGTGTCCGTATCGACGACGCGGCGAGCGCGGCCCGCGCCCTGGCCCGGCTCACCGCCCTGCGCACCGCCGCTCTGGGCGTCGGCGGCTGGCTGCCCGTCGTGCTCATCCTGGTCGCGGCCCCGTGGCTGGTCCGCGGCGGGGCGACGGCCGGCGCGATCCTGGGCGCCCTGACGTATGTGTCGCAGAGCCTGCAACCGGCCCTGCGGGGCTTCGTCCAGGGGCTCGGCGGCAGCGGCCTGTGGCTCCTTGTCACCATCGGCCGCATCCTGGAGGCGGCCGATGGCGACAAGGAGCCACAGGCGACGGCAAAGGAAACGGGGACAGCCCCGCCCCGGGCCGCCGGTTCAGTGAAACCGGGGGGCGTGGACGGCCGGGTCGAGCTGCGCGGCGTCACGTTCGGCTACGCCCGCTCCGCCGAACCGGTCGTCCAGGATCTCGACCTCGACCTGCCGACGGGCACCCACCTCGCGGTCGTCGGCCCCAGCGGCACCGGCAAGTCCACCCTCGCCGCGCTCATCGCGGGGGTGCTCGAACCGCAGGCCGGCCGCATCCGCCTGGGCGGTGTCCCGGTCCGGCCGCCGGACAACGGCCGGCTGTCCCGGTCCCGCGTGCTGATCCCGCAGGAGGCGTACGTCTTCGCGGGCACCCTGCGCGAGAACCTCGCCTACCTCCACCCCGAGGCCACCAAGTGCGACCTCGACACGGCGGTCCACGCCATCGGCGCGGGACCGCTCACCGAACGCCTCGGCGGCTACGACGCCGCCGTGGACCCGGCCCGGCTCTCGGCCGGCGAGCGTCAGTTGATCGCCCTCGTCCGCGCCCTGCTGCCGCCCGCCCGCCTTGTCCTGCTCGACGAGGCCACCTGCCACCTCGACCCCGCCGCCGAGGCGGTCGCCGAACGCGCCTTCGCCCGCCGCCCGGCCACCCTGATCGTCTGCGCCCACCGGATCAGCTCCGCGCTGCGCGCCGACCTCGTGCTCGTCATGGACGGCCCGCGCTGCCGCATCGGCACCCACGACCAGCTGACCGCCGACTGCGCCCTCTACCGTGAACTGGTCGGCCACTGGGGCGACTTGGAGCAACCGCGGGCTGCCGTCGGGAGCGGCGGAGCGAAGCGGTGGCGAAGCCGCCTTTGAAGGGGGCCTGCAACCGGGGCCCACAGCCGGGGCCTGCAAAGGGCCTACAGCCACCCCGACTCCCGGGCGATCCGGATGGCGTCGATGCGGTTGCGTGCGCCGGTCTTCCTGGAGGCCGCGTTCAGGTGGTTGCGGACTGTTCCCACGGACAGCGAAAGCCGGTCGGCGATCTCACGCGTCGGCGTGCCGTCCCCCGCGAGGCGCAGAATCTCCAGCTCCCTCCGGGTCAACGGGCTCTCCGCCGAGCAAAGCGCAAGGACCGCCAGTTCGGGGTCGACGAACCGCTCGCCCGCCGCCACCTTGCGGATCCCCGCGGCGAGGGCGTCGCAGGGGGCGTTCTTGCCGATGATGCCCGCGACGCGCAGCGCCAGCGCCTGTCTGAGGTAATCGGGGGGCGTCGAGCCGGCCACCAGCAGGGTCCGGCACTCCGGCAGCCGCACGGTCAGCTCCGTCGAGGCGCAGAGCGCCCTGTCCGCATTGCCGTCGATGTCGATGACGACCACATCGGGCCGGTACAGCAGAGCCCGGGGGACGGTGTGTTCGTTCCCCGGTGCCTCCCCGACCACCTCGATGTCCTCTTCGGATGTCAGCAGGGCCGCGAGTGCCCCGCGCACGAGATCTGTCTCCTCGACGAGAAGAACACGGATCACATCGCTCCCGCCCGGCCGTACGCGGCCTCCGTCATGCCAAGCGCTCCCGGTCACTCCGACGGCGCCGTACGAAGTATGTCCAGTGGTCACCCTATTTGCCCGGAGCCGCCCCGCCTCTCCGGCGGCGCCCGTCAGCCCGGGCCGATCTCTGCTCAGACCGGCGACTGCCAGGTCAGGGTCGTGCCCGTGGTGCCGTCCTCCGTCGCCCCGTCGTCGTGCACCGTGAGCCGTACGCCCCTTCTGCCGTCGGGCAGGGTGGCGCGGGCGTCGACGACGACGTCGATGCGGGAGCAGTCCGGGCGGTGGGACGCGGCGGCCAGGGCGCGGCGCAGGGCCGCGAGGAGCTGGGTGCCGACCGGGTCCGTGACCTTCGTGTCGACCGGTCCTGCGAAGTGCACCGACGGCTGGAAACCGAGCACCGCGGAGGCACCCGCCGCCTCGCGGAGCACCTTGCCGCGGAACGTCGTCGGGGCGTCGGCGGGCGGCTGCTGGAGCGCGAAGATCGCCGTACGCACTTCCTGGATGGTCGACTCCAGCTCGTCCACCGCCTGGTCGAGGGCGGACTCCACCTTCGGTGAGCCAGCCCTGCGTCGGGTCGACTCCAGCATCATGCCGGTCGCGAAGAGCCGTTGGACCACGAGGTCGTGCAGGTCTCGGGCGATGCGGTCGCGGTCCTCGAACACCGCCAGGCGCTGCCTGCTCTGCTGGGCGTCCGCGAGGACGAGGGCCAGGGCGGCCTGTGAGGCGAACTGCGTCGCGAGCAGGCGCTCCACCGAGGTGTACGCGCGGGCGCCGCGGGAGCGTGGCAGGGCGAGCGTCCCGATGAGCCTGCCGCCCGCCTGCAGCGGCAGCATCATGCTGGGCCCGAAGCGGGTCCGTACGCGGGTGGTCATCCGGGGGTCGGTCGCGGAGTCCTCGATGAACACCGGCTCCCCGCCGAGCAGTTGCTCAAGGACGGCGCTGCCGGGCTCGATGGTGGTGCCGATGAGGTCGCTCTGGGGGGACGGGAGGGACCGGGCGTGCGCCGGCCGGGGGGCGTCGTCCTCCGTCGTCGCCGCCGCGACGATCCGCATGCCGCCCTGGTCCGTCGGCTGCAGGATGACCGCCGCCGTGGCGTCCGCGAGGATTCTGGCCCGTTCCGCCACCGTCATCAGGGCGTCCGCCGCGGGCTCGCCGGTCAGCAGGGCCGTGGTCACCGCCGCCGCACCGTCGATCCACCGCTCGCGCTGCCTGGCCGCCTCGTAAAGACGGGCGTTGCCGATCGCGATGCCCGCCTGACTGGCCAGGACCCGCAGGAGCTGCAGGTCGTCCTCCGTGAAGGGGCCGCCGCGCTTCTCGGTGAGATAGAGATTGCCGAACGGCTCGTCGTGGACGTGGATCGGTACGCCGAGGAAGCTGTGCATCTCCGGATGCCCCGGCGGTACGCCGCACGAGCGCGGGTCGGCCGTCAGGTCGTCGATGAGCAGCGGCCGGGGGTCGGTGATCAGCGCGCCGATGATGCCCGCGTGGCCGTCGGGGAGGCGGCCGATGCGGCTGCGCTCGGCCTCCGACAGGCCCGTCGTGAACAGGTCGGTGACCTTGCCGTGCGCGGGGTCGATGACGCCGAGCGCGCCGTACCTGGCGCCGGTCAGCTCGGCCGCGCTGTCCACCAGGTGCTGCAGCGTGGTGTGCAGCTCGAGGTCCGTGCCGACGCCGAGCACCGCCTCGAGCAGCGGGTCGAGGGGGAGGGGCGGGCCCGCGGGGTTCATCGCGGGGCGCCCGTGCGCGCGGCGGCGCCCCGCGTGGCCATCGGCTTCTGTATCGGCTTCGGCTTTGGCTTCGACATGCGGATGCTTTCCCCTTGAGCTCGGATCGGCGGGAGCCGGCCCGTATCGGCAGGGGCCGGCCCGATCAGCCGGACAGCGGGTCGAGGACCAGCGGCTGGATCTTGCCCTCCAGCATCGCCCCGAGCCCGAGGACGGCGCACGCATCCGGCCGTTCGGCGATCTCCACCGGCATCCCCGTGGCGTCCCGCAGCATCTGGTCGAGCCCCGGGAGCAGCGCGCTGCCGCCGACCATCATGATTCCGCGGTCGGCCAGGTCGGCCACCAGATCGGGCGGGCAGTCGCGCAGCACCTTGCCGATGCCGTCGAGCACGGCGGTCAGCGGGGTGTGGATCGCGTCGCGTACGGCGGCGGTGTCGACGTGCACCGAGCGGGCGAGCCCCGTGGCGACGTCACGGCCGTGGATCTCGGTCGACTCGGGCCCCTCAGACGTGAGCCCGTTGCCGCGCAGGGCGAGCTGAAGGGGACGTACCGACTGGCTGGGAAGCATCAGCTCGTGGTGGTGGCGCAGATGCTGGACGATCGCGTTGTCGATGGCCTCGCCGCCGACCGGGATCCGCTGGGCCGTCACGATCGCCCCGAGCGACAACACCGCGACCTGCGTGGTCGCCGCCCCGCACACCAGGATCATGGTCGCTTCCGGCTGCTCGACGGGCAGCCCGCAGCCGACCGCCGCGGCGATCAGCGTGTCCACCAGCTCGACCCGGCGCGCCCCGAGCCCGACCATCGTCTCGATGGCGGCGCGCTGGGCCAGCGGATCCGCGTCGTGCGGCGTGGTGGCGGCGGCGCGAAGGCGCGGCTTGCGGCGCAGAGCGCGGCGGAGCTTCTCGCCGAGCAGGTGCCGCAGCATGCGCTGGGCCATCTCGATGTCGATGACGGTGCCGCCGGAGACGGGGCGCACGACGCGGATGTAGCCGGGCGTGCGGCCCGTCATCTTCTCGGCGAACTGGCCGACCGCGATGAGCGCGCCGGTGCGCGTGTTCACGGCGGCGGCGCTCGGCTCGTCGACGACGAGACCCGCACCCTTCACGAACACCCGGGTCCTCGCGGCACCCAGGTCGACGGCGATGTGGCAGCGGCGCAACTGCTCCAGACTGACGGTCATGGCAGATCCTCCCGAGAGCGCAGACCGTACGGACCGTCGGACGACGGTCCTCTCTCGCATCGTGCGATGGCCGCGGGCGGCGCGCGCGCTGGGCTGAGCCGGGCGGGGTGCGGCCGCACGGGTGGTCTTGGTCGCCTCGCGGGCCGCGCGGTTAGCATCCCGTGTGACGCATACGCCCCCGGAAGAAGACGAAGCCGAAGGCCCCCGGACACCCGGAGCCGACAGCAACCCCCCGATACCCCCGCTTCCAGTGGAGCCCCACGGGCCCGTCACGAAAAGGCGGATACTCGCCGATCTGACGCCTTTGCGTACGTCCGTCGACTACCGCCGCCTCTGGGCCGGCAACACGATCTCCTGGATCGGCCAGGCGATGACCTCGCTCGCGGTCTCCCTCCAGGTCTACGACATCACGCACTCCAGCTTCTCGGTGGGCCTCGTCGGGCTGTTCTCCCTGGTGCCGCTGGTCGTGTTCGGTCTGTACGGGGGCGCGATCGCGGACACGGTGGACCGGCGGAAGCTGGGCCTGTACTCGGCGCTCGGCTCCTGCGCGCTGTCACTCGCCCTTGCGGCGGGCGCGTTCGCGGGCTTCCACCACGTGTGGTTCCTGTACTCCGTGGTCGCGCTGCAGGCGGTCTGCGGGGCGCTGAACTCGCCGGCGCGTACGTCGATGATCCCGCGGCTCCTGCCGCCGGAGCAGCTGCCCGCGGCCAACGCCCTGTCGTCGATCACGACGACCGGGGGCATGATGCTCGGCCCCATGCTGGGCGGCTTCATCGTCGGCCTGTGGGGCTATCAGGCGGCGTACGCGGTGGACGCGGTGGCCTTCAGCGCTTCCCTGTACGCGATGTGGCGGCTGCCTGCGATGCGGCCGGAGGGGGGCGGGGCCGGGGCCAAGCGGGCCTCGGTCCTCGACGGGCTGCGGTTTCTCGCCACCCGGCCGAACCTGCGGATGACGTTCTTCACGGACATGTGCGCGATGGTGCTCGCGCATCCGCGTGCGCTGTTCCCCGCTGTGGCGGTGGTCTGGTTCGGGGGCGACGCGACGACGGTGGGCCTGCTGGTCGCGGCGCCCGCGGTGGGGGCGCTGCTCGGGAGTGTCTTCTCCGGGTGGATCGGGCGGATCCGGCGGCACGGGCTCGCGATCCTGCTGTCGGTGGCGGGGTGGGGGACGGCCGTCGCCGTCTTCGGACTGACGCGCGAGCTGTGGCTGGGGCTGCTCTTCCTGGCGTTGGCGGGCTGCGCGGACACCATCTCGATGGTCTTCCGCAGCACGATGCTGCAGGCGGCGGTGCCGGACGAGATGCGGGGGCGCCTGCAGGGGGTCTTCATCGTGGTGGTCGCGGGCGGGCCCCGGCTGGGGGACTTCGTGGCGGGGGCGGTGGGGGACGTGGCCTCGCCGGTGCTCGCGGTCACGGGCGGCGGGGTCGCGTGTGTCATCGCGGTGGGGTTGCTTGCGCTCAAGTGGCGGGGGTTTGCGCGGTACGACGCGAAGGTGCCGGAGGCGTGAGGGGCCCCGGGCGAGGTCAGGTGCCGCGGACCGCGTCGGTCAGCGAGGCGAGCCAGTCCACCGTCTGCTCGCAGCCTTCCGCCTGGAGCCGGCGGTGGGACTTCTCGTCGCGCCGGTAGCCGATGAACGGCAGCCCGATCTGCCGTGCGGCGAGCAGCTCCGCCGCGGATGAGCCGACCATCACGCACTGCCCGGGCTCGGCTTCCAGTGCCTGGAGCGCACGGCGCAGACAGTCGGGGTCCGGCAGCAGGGGGGAGTCCGTGCGGCGGCCGTGCGTGCCGCCGGGGACCCTGGCGGCGAGGCCGCGCCTGGTGAGCAGCTCCGCCATGACGTCGGAGTCGCAGTCCCCGGCGACCGCGACGGCCATGCCCCGTTCCGAGAGGGTGTTCAGGAGCTCGGGGAGGCGCGGGGTCGGCCGGGCGTTCTTCAGGCTCTGCTGTTCGATGTTCCGGAGCCGGGCGCGGAGTACGCCGGCGGACGCGTGGTTCTGATGGGCGCGGAGCAGGTCCATCGGGTGGCCGCCGCCCTCGTACCCGTCCAGTGCCCCCTCCAGCGGCGGCCTGCCCTCAAGAGCGTCGTCGACGCCGCGGGCCTCCGTGAGGGCGCCCATCAGGTCGAGGACGGTCTCGCGGGCCCGTGAGGCCGGGAACAGCGGCACGACCGGGCCGTCGAAGCCGAGGATCACGGCGCTGCGGCCGGCGAACAGGGTGCTGAGGGAGGCCGCCGGCCGGGCCTCGGCGGGCGCGGTGACCTCGCAGTACCAGTCGTCGGACTGCGGGACCTGCGCGAACCGGGCGTCGCTGCTCCGTCCGGAGCGGACGAGCCGGTCGTGCAGGTCGTTGGAGACGATCACGACGGCGCGGCTGCCGGGGCGGCCGAAGACGTGCCGCAGCTCGGCGGGGAAGGCCGGGGCGGACACCGTGGGGTCCGGCTCGTGGGTGACGGTGACGCCGAGCCCGATGTGCGGCAACTCCGCGAGAGCGACGGGGAGTTGATGGAGGGCCGCGGTCAGCGCGTGCAGTACGTGGACCTCCGGGGCGACGGCCACGTCCCAGCCGCGCGGGCGGGGACGCAGCTCGAAGCGGTCGGGGCCGATGCCGCCGGTGATGAGGAGGTGGGAGATCTCCCGGCCGAGACGGTGCAGGGTCTCTGACTGGGTGCCGGTGGGGCGGGTCAGGTACTCGAAGGTGAGGGTGGTCCCCGGGGGTGTGGGCTGGTCGTCCGGCAGTTCACGGCTGACGCCGAGGTCGTTCAGCTGGGTGCTGGGGAGTTCCTCTTGGGGGGCGAGGACCTCGTCTTCTGTGTGGGGGAACTCCTGGAGCAGGTCGGCCAGTTCGGCGGAATCTTCGGCCGTGGCATCCCCGTCCCGGCCTTCCAGATCGCCCCAGGTGCGCAGGAGGGACTGCCGCAGTTCGGCGATGGTGACGCGGGTGGCGAGGGCCGCCGGGCCGGGTACGTCGAGCAGCGGGGTGCCCCGCCACAGTTCCAGCGCGGACCGCACGAGCTGCCGGGAGCGGGTGAAGTCGCCCGCGAAATAGGCGTCCTGGGCGTCCGCCGCAAGACGCTGGCAGTGGAACAGGTCGACGCCGTCGGGGCCTGACGGCAGTGGCAGGGTGTAGCCCTCGTCCCCGGCGGTCAAGGTCTCGGGGGCCAGCGTGCCGGCCAGGCGGTGCGCGCAGGCGCGGAGATCGCCTTCGGCGCGTCCGGGGGCGGAGGGGCCCCAGATTCCCTCCGTCAGCTCGGCGTACGGGACGGGGCGGCCGCGCTTGAGCAGGAGCATGCAGAGGAGGGCTTGCTCTTCGGGGGTTTCGATGGCGAGGGGGTGGCCTTGTCGGGTCACGTGGAGAGGGCCCAGGACGGAGTAGACGCAGTCGCCGGACCTGGGTGCGGCGAGCTGCTCAAGGAGGTGGAGGCCTGCTCCCCAGCGGGCCGGATCGGTCGAGTCCAGGTGGCCGACGGCCGACCTCAGCGTCTCGCCGCGCGCGAGGCGCGCGGTCCTCGGAGGCTGGGTCAACGGTCCCGACCCTGTTGCCGCTTCTGCGCCTTCGCGCATCGCGCGCACGAGGAGACCCAGCGAGCGGAGGTCCGCCGAGCGAGTCTCGGGGGCGAAGGGGGCGAGCCTGAAGCCGCACAGCACCGGGCCTCGCCGCGAGAGCCGTACGTAGCCGGGGGAGAGGGCACCATGGGCGAGGCCGCCCGCGTGCAGCGCGGCGACGGTGCGGGCGATGGGCCGGATCAGCTCCAGGAGGAGGTCGTAGGGCAGCCCGTCGGGGTGGTCGGCCAGCAGCTCCGCGAGGCTGCGGCCGTCGACGAACTCGACCACCAGGAACGGGACATCGTCGCGGGCGACGTAGTCCCGGACGGTGGCCACATGCGTGTGCCGGAACCGGGAGAGCTCCTCTGCGGCCTGCGTGAAGTGCCGCCCCCGGGGCCACCGGGGGAAGCGCTGCACCACAAGGGCCCGCCCCTCCTCCCGTATGTCCTGCGCGAGCCAGCTGCTCTTTCCGAGCCGCTCCATCAGTCGGTATCGCCCCCAGACCAGCTCCGAACGCCCCGCCCCGCCCCCCAACTGCCGCACACTCTCCGGAGCCACCGTCGCAAACGGCTCCCCCGCAGGAGCTCGGCCCTCGGCGCCCCCGCCGGCGGAAGGCGCCACCGCCCGCAGCTCCCCCGGCGCCACCCCCGCCCGCTCGTCGATCAACCCGCCCACCCGGGCAAGCAGCTCCCGCGTACGCCCCCGCGCGGTTCTCGGCAGTGTACGGAGCAGCAACTCGCGTACTCCGTCGCGGAATTCATACGCCCCGGCGCCCGCGCCGGAAGCAAGCATGCCGCTCAGGATCACCTCCGCCAGGTGCTGCGGGCGTGGGCGTTCCTCCACCGCCGCCTGGACCAGGCGCATCACCGGCAGCTGGGGCTCGCCCACCGCCAAGTGGCCCGCCAGGCGGAAGGCCTCGGGGGAGGCCGTGGAGCGGAAGCGGAGTACCAGGTCCTCGGGGGTGAGGTCGGTGACGGCCTCTGCCTCGGGCTCCGGGGTGGGCGGGGTGTGCGTCAACCAGGCCACCGAGCCCGGGAGTTGGCTGCCGCCCGCGTCCGCCACCAGTGATGCCCAGTGAGACAGCCATGTCGGCGATGGCTCCAGTACCGGGATCGGCGTCGCGTCGGAGGGTGGGGGCGCGGAGTCGGCAGCGTACGGCGTGAAGGTCAGAGAGGCGGAAGGGGACGCCGGGTGTGGGGCGGAGAGGGTGCCCGGGGTCGTGGGGAGCGCCGTGGTGCGCCAGAGGCGTTCCGGGAGTGGCTGGATCAGGGCCAGCGGCAGTCGGGAGGCCCACCGGTGGAGGGTGCGGTACCAGAGGCTGCCCGCGGGGCCTTCGCGCCACTGCGGGCCCATGCAGTCGCTGATCAGGAGGACGACCGTGCGGCCCGTCGCGGGCGCGTGCGCGGCCTGCGGCGGGAGCTTGCCGTCCGGTGTCGCACGGTGCAGCTCCACCGTGCGGAAGATGCCGGACTGGGCGAGGGCGGTGTGCAGTTCGTGGATCAGGGGGCGCCAGATCGGCATCGTCGGGCCCGCGTCGTACACCAGGCAGAGGCGCAGCCAGCGTTCCTCGGCGGGGCGGAGCACCGGAAGCCAGCCGCGCGGGTGGCCGCCGAGGCGGGCGATGCGGTGGGCCGTCGCCTCCTCGTCGATGACCTGCCCGACGGGGGAGGGGACGCGGCGTTTGAGGGGGCGCAGGGCGCGTTGCAGGGCGAGGGGGTGCGTCACCATCGGGGGGACGGGGACGCGGAGGGGTGTGTGGTCCGAGGCGGCTTCCGGTGCGCCGTCCGGCCCGGGGGCCGGTGCCGGACCGCCGTTGCCCGTCGGGGCCGGAAGCCGCAGCGGCACCCGATCGTCCGGGCGAGGGGTGGGTTCAGCGGGTGCCTCGCTCGGTGGTGACACGCGCGTCGGCTGTGGCGTGGACGGCGTCGGTGGCGTTACGCCGTCGGGGGCGTCCGGCGGCGCAGGCTCGGCAGTTCCGTCCATCTGCCGTGCCAGCCACACCAGTTCGGCCAGCTCGATCGACGTCGGCCGGGAGCCGTCCGCCGTCCGGGAGAGGAGATCGGCCAGCCTGGCGAAGGGCCCCCGGTCCCGGGGCTCGTCAGTGTGCATCGGGGCCCGGATCCGCCGACTGCGTCAGATACGGCATGAGCTGCCGCGCGAGGTCGTCGCGCGATGCGGCGTCGACGCCCGCCGCGCCGGTCAGATAGATCGCGTTGAGCAGCTGGTCGGTGGCGAGTTCGCCGCCGGTGCCGCGCTCAAGGAAGCGGGCGATGAGGGAACGGGCGGACGCGTCGGGCTCGCCCAGGTGGGCGCGGACGATCTCCTCCAGATGCTCGTCCCGCGGCTGGCGAAGGCGCAGCGTGACGCAGCGGCGCAGGAAGGCGGGCGGGAACTCGCGCTCGCCGTTGCTGGTGAGGACGACGAAGGGGAAGGCCCGGCAGCGTACGCGGCCGCGCTCGACCGTCACCGGGTCGTCGGAACCGTCGGTCAGCAGGTCGGCCTTCGGGGTGTGCTTGGCGATGCGGACCAGCTCGGGGATCTCGTACTGGCCCTCCTCCAGGATGTTCAGGAGGTCGTTGGGCAGGTCGAGGTCGCTCTTGTCGATCTCGTCGATGAGCAGGGCGCGGGGGCGCTCGTAGGGGAGCAGCGCGGTGCCGAGCGGGCCGAGGCGGAGGTGGTCCTCGACGCCCGCGCCCGAGCGGCGCTCCTCGGCGCCGATGCCGCCGGAGCGGCCGTGCCGCGGCTCCCGCGCGGCCTGGTCCTTCGCCGCGTACAGGCGGGAGAGCGGGTCGTACTGATAGAGGCCGTCGTGCAGCGCGCTGCGGCTCGTGATGTTCCAGCGGAGGACCGGGCCAAGGCCCAGCTCCCGTGCCACCGCGTACGTGAGGCTCGACTTGCCGCTGCCGGGCGGGCCCGTCACCAGGAGCGGGCGCCTCAAGTACAGGGCGGCGTTGACGAGTTGGACGCAGGTGTCCGTGGCGCGGTACGTGTGCGCACGGTGGACGCGGTCCGGGGAGGTCGCCGAGCCGTCGTCCGTGGGGGTTTCGATGACCGGGCCGCCGTCGAAGGCGCGCCAGGGCGGGGGCGGAGGCAGCTCGGTGATCCCGTCGTGGGGCTCGTTCGTGCCGGTGTAGACGGGCCACAGGGACATGGTCTGGGTTCTCCGGTTTCGTACGTCGGTGTTTCGTACGGCGGGCTCACGGTCTTGTGCGTCGGGCTCACGGTTTCGTACGGCGGGCTCAGGCGACGGGGGAGTGGCGGTGGGCGGCGGGTGCGTCGGGGAAACAGCGCGGGTCGTCCCAGAGGAGCTGCACGTCCCGCGCCCAGTGTCGTTCCGGCTCGTCCGCCGCCTCGGCGGACTCGCGCAACGCCAGTATGGTGCGCGGGAGTTCGGCGGGTGAAGTGCCGTCCACATGGGCCGCGATGCGGTCGAGGAACTCCGAACCGGGGCAGCCGGCGCCCGCCGGGCCGTGGCCATCGGCGCCGTCGCAGCCCGTGCGGGGCCACAGCAGCACCGGCGCGGGTGCGGTCAGCGAGACGTCGAAGTGCGTCACGTCGGCGCCTGGTCCGGTGCGGTCGGCCGGGGGTGGTGCCCCGAACCCCGCGAGGTCCGCGCCGTCCCGCCGCAGCCGGAAGCGCAGCTTGTTCGGCTTCTCCTGGGTGCCGCACTCGACACGGTGCAGGGAGGCCGCGGGGTGGCCGTCCAAGTACTCCCATTTACGGGCGAGTTGATGACGCAGGCCGCCCTTGCGGCGGGACCGCTCGGTGACGACCAGGGGGTAGGAGCAGCCGAGCGGCGTCGGGTCGTCGGCGCCGCACTCCCACCGGGCCACCGGCCAGTTGAGCAGCGCGCGGGGCAGCACGAACGCCAGCAACTCGTCCGTACCGGGGGCGAGATGGGAGAAGGCGTCGTCGACGCGCTCCTGGACGTACGTACGCACGCTGCCGGAGGCCAGGGTGTCCGAGCCGACGGGATGACGGTGGCCCTCGCGGTAAGCGGAGACCTCGACCAGGAGCTGGTCGTCGCCCGCGCCGCTGTGGTCGATCTCGACGAGGATCGGGGACCAGTCCGGCGGCGCACCGGACGGGGCCGTGGACCGGGGCGCGTCGAGCAGCCCGGTGAGCCGGTCGGCCAGACGGGTCAGCGCTTGTGGCTCCTCGACCTCGGAGAGCACGTACCAGGCCGCCGACCACAGCGAGCCGAAGCCGCCGTGCGGCACGGGCGGGCCGAAAGGGCCCACCGCGTCGTTGTACAGCCGCTCCGGGTCGACCGCCGGGCCGCTGCCGGCCGCCCGCTCCACCAGCTCGCGAAGCCGCTCCTTCGCCGCCCGGTGGTGGCCCGGGGTCGGGATGAAGTCGCCGAGCGGGGCCCAGTAGCGGGCCATGACGGAGGTGGGCAGCATCCTGCCGTTGCGTACGCCGCTGGAGGCGCGGGCGGCGGCCGACACCATGCCCACCACGCGGTTGCTGTCCGCGAGGGTCACCGCCGCGCCGCTGAACCCCGGTGCGAGGGGCTGCCCGTGGGCGCTCCACGCCTCCAGCTGCACCCACTCGTCGGCGATCAACTGGGCCGCGGTGGCCCGGTATTCGGCGATGGTGCCCTCCGGATAGCCCTTGGGGAAGCCGTACACGAGGAGCCTGGGCCGGGGTTCGGCGTACGCGTCGTCGGGCGCCGCGAACTCGGCGGGCCGCACCGGCACGGGGCGCGCGAGCTCCAGGACGGCGAGGTCACCCGGGTCGGCGCCCGCCCCGTCCCACCCGCCGTGCGCACCGACGGCAGCGGACACCTCGCCGAGGTCCCCGCGGTGCGGAAAGGAAACGGTGACCGCCGCCCGGCCGCTGCCCCGCACGACATGCGCACAGGTCAGCACATGCCGCTCGGACACCAGGAACCCAGCCCCGACCTCGCTGCCGCAGACGATCCGGGCATGCCACGATGCGCTGCTCATGAGGTGGCGGTGGCCTCCGGGGGCAGGCCTGCCGGGGGATCGGCGACGGGCGCCGGGGACTGGCCGGGAGTCCACGCCAGGCGCACCACCAGATGGCCCTCGGCCGTGCCCTTCACGATCACCGCGCCGGCCTCCGCCGTCATCCGGACCCCGAACTCGATCTCCACCGAGTCGGGGCGCAGGCTGCCGTCCCGGAACACCCGCAGCGCGGACTCCGCGGCCGCTCGCGCCCCGGCCAGTGAGCCCTCGAAGGTGCGGGCGGCCTGTGCGGGTCCTTCGCCGTGGCGCGAGATGAGGTGGGAGCCGTGCAGGTCGTCCACGTCGGCCATGACGACCCGTGCGCCGTCGTCGGTCCTGAACTCCACCAGATCGTCCATCACTGCCCCTGTCGAACCCCGGGCACCACGTGCCGCACATCCTGACTGTCTGCCAACTGCATTGTCACGGAAGGTGCTCGTCGCTGTCAGCCGTCTTCCGGGCAACGGCCTGAGACAGGTGTGGCTGGCGGGAAGGTGCCCTGGCGGCTTCCCGCCAGGACCGGTCAACATCCCCGCAACACAAGCCCCCTGACACTCGTCGCAGCACCCGGGAACCACCCCCGCCCGGGTCCGACGAAGAGAGGGCACCCATGACCAGAGCACCCGCGTGGCGAAGAGCGAGGCTGCTGCCGGCCTTCGGCCTCGCGTTCGCCCTGCTCCCGGCAGGGCAGGCCGCCACCGCGGCTCCTTCCGACGCGCCGCAGGGACGAGCCACGCCCGCCGCCCACACCGTCACCCTGGTAACCGGCGACAAGGTCACCGTCACGGAACTCGGCGGCGGCAAGAAGACCGTCACCGTCGACCGGCCCGAAGGGTCCACCGGAGCCGTCCGGAGCGAGATATCGGGCGGCCGCATCACCGTCGTACCGGACGAGGCGCGGCCCTATCTGAACGTGGGGACCCTCGACGAGCGGCTCTTCGACGTGACGGAGCTGATCCGGCAGGGGCTCGCCGGGAAGAAGGCCGGCCCTCTTCCGCTGATCGTCACCTACGAGAAGACGGCGCGTGCCGCGGGGCAAGAAGTGCCGCGTGGTGCCGACAAGGTGCGGTCGCTGCCGAGCGTCGGCGGCGTCGCGGTGAAGGCGGGCAGGCCCGGCACGTTCTGGCGGTCCGTGGCGCCTGATGCCGTCAACTCCGCAGAATCAAAGGGTGGTTCACGGGAAGGTGAGCTCGCCGGCGGCATCGGCAAGATCTGGCTCGACGGCCGCGTCGAGGCCGACATGGCGCAGAGCAACGAGCAGATCGGCACCCCCAAGGCCTGGGAGGCGGGGCTCACCGGCAAGGGCGTGAAGGTCGCCGTCCTCGACACCGGGGTCGACACCTCCCACCCCGGTCTCAAGGACCGTGTCGACGCCACCAAGAGCTTCATCCCGGGCGAGGAGGTCGCCGACCGCAACGGCCACGGCACCCATGTGACCTCGACTGTCGGCGGCAGCGGCGCAGAGTCCGACGGCGACAAGGAGAAGGGCGTCGCGCCCGGCGCCGCCCTCTCCGTCGGCAAGGTGCTCAGCGACGCGGGCTCGGGCAGCGAGTCGCAGATCATCGCGGGCATGGAGTGGGCGGCCAAGGACGTCGGCGCCAAGGTCGTGTCGATGAGCCTCGGTTCGCAGGAGGCGAGCGACGGCACCGACCCGATGGCCGTCGCCGTCGACACGCTCTCCAAAGACACCGGAGCCCTCTTCGTCATCGCCGCGGGCAACACCGGCGCCCCCTCCTCGATCGGCTCGCCCGGCGCCGCCGACTCCGCGCTGACGGTCGGGGCCGTCGACTCCGCCGACAAGGCCGCGTACTTCACCAGCCAGGGCCCCCGCTTCGGCGACAACGCCCTCAAGCCCGACCTGTCGGCCCCCGGCGTGGACATCCTCGCCGCCCGTTCCCAACTCGTCGGCGGTGAGGGCTACTACACCAAGATGAGCGGTACGTCGATGGCGACCCCGCACATCGCGGGCGCCGCGGCCCTGCTCGCCGAGAAGCACCCCGACTGGAGCGGCGCGCGGCTCAAGGACGCGCTGATGTCGACGTCCGCGCGGCTCGACGCCTCGGCCTATGAGCTGGGCGCGGGTCGCGTCAGCGTGCCCGGCGCGATCGACGCCCGGATCACCGCGAGCGGCAGCGCCGACCTGGGCTTCTACTCCTGGCCGTACGGCGACAACAAGCCGGTCACGAGGACGCTCACGTACACCAACTCATCGGACGCCGCAGTGGAGTTGACGCTTGCCGCCGAGGGTGCGGCGGAGGGTGTCGCGACCCTCGCCGACAAGACGCTCACCGTCCCGGCGCACGGCACCGCCTCGACCACGGTGATCGGTGACGGCGCGAAGGCGCCCGTCGGCAACACCAGCGGCCGCATCGTCGCGAGCGCCGCCGGGAAGCCGGTCGCGCACACCGCGTTCGGCCTGGTCAAGGAGGAGGAGCGGTACACGCTCACCGTCCACGTCAAGGACCGTGACGGCGCCGCCACCGGGGCGGGCCTCGTGCTCCAGCGCCTCGCCGAGGAGGTCGACCCCTTCCAGACGGAGGTCGGTGACTCCGGCACGCTGGAGCTGCGCCTGAGGCCGGGAACGTACGCCCTCTCCTCCTTCCTCGACGTGCGCGGCGCCGGCGGCAAGGACTCCCTCGGCCTCGGCTTCCTGGCCGCGCCCGAGATCGTCCTCGACAAGGACCGCGAAGTCACCCTGGACGGACGGAAGTTGCGCGAGGTCGGCGTGGACGTCGGCCGGCGCACGGAGACCCGCCAGCTCCTCATGGAGTACGACCGCAAGGCGAACGGCGCCGAGCTGATGGGCGCGGTCCAGGTGCCGGTCAAGTACGACAGCGTCTTCGCGGCGCCCACCGAGAAGGTGACGAAGGGCAGCTTCGAGTACCGCACCGTCTGGCGTCTGGGCAAGTCCACCCTGGACGTGAAGGGACTCGGCGAGGTCGTCGCGCAGCCCGGCGGCACCGTCACCGACGGCCGCAGCAGGCTGCCGCTCGTCGACGTGGGCGGCGGCACGGCTGCCGAGTACGCGGGCAAGGACGTCAAGGGCAAGGCCGTCGTCGCGCGCCGCTCGGCGGCCGCGACACCCGCCGAGCTCGGGCAGGCCGCCCAGGACGCGGGCGCGAAGGCGCTGTTCGTGACGGACGACGTGCCGGGGCGTCTGAACGCCTGGTTCGGCACGGACGACAACGCGGACCGGCCGCTGCAGATCGGCACGGTCGGCGCGGCGGACGGCGCACGGCTCATCGCGGCGGCGAAGGCGGGCAGGGCCGTGGAGACCACGGCGACGTCCCGCACGCCGTACGTCTACGACGTGTCGGAGGGCCACAAGGGAGCGGTGCCGCGCGACCTGACGTATGAGCCGTCGAAGCGTGAACTCGCCGTCCTGGACACGAAGTTCCACGCGGTGAAGCCGGTGGCGGGCGGCGAGTTCCGCTACTCCCTGACGGACACCTTCGCGATCGGCTTCGGCTTCCAGGAGGAGATCGACTACCCCGTCGAGCGGACGGACTACGCATCGACGGGTGCGGGCCAGCTGTGGCACGAGTCCGTGTCGGTCGGCCCCGGCGCTTTGGAGGAGCGCGGCGGCCTCGTGAAGTACCGGGGCGGTCAGCGCTCCACCCTGAACTGGTTCAAGCCGGTGTGGCATCCGTGGCTGGGCACGGGGCTCGGCTGGGGGCAGCAGCGGGCCGGCAACACCCTGGAGTTCAACGTGCCGGGGTGGGGTGACTCCGGGCCCGATCACACGGGGTTCGGCGACGTGTGGAACGACGACTCGATGACGCAGGTCAGTGCGGTGTACGCGGACGGGGAGCTGGTGGACCGGCGGCAGAGTTCGGGGGTCTATGTGTGGGACGCGGATCCCGCAGAGCGGACGTACAAGGTCGTGACGGACACGACGCTGGACCCGGGGCGGTGGCGGCTCGCGACGAAGGGCCACTCGGAGTGGACCTTCAAGTCGAAGGAGACCCCGGCCGACCGGAAGACGTTCCTTCCCTTGCTGAACCTCGGGTTCGACGTGGACACGGACCTCGCCGGGGACGTACCGGGCGGGCGGACCGTGGACGTCGGGATCTTCTCCGAGTACGTCAAGGGAGCGGCGGACGTCGGGACCATCGGCGGCGCCAAGCTGGAGGTGTCGTACAACGACGGCGCGAACTGGACGGAGGTCGCCCTGGACCGGAACGGCGAGAAGGCGTCCTGGGGTGGCGAGTTGAAGGTTCCTGGGTCTGCGGAGTTCATCTCGCTGCGGGCGTCGGCGAAGGATGACAGGGGCGGCTCGGTCACGCAGGAGATCGTCCGGGCGGTGGGGGTGAGGTAAGGGGCAGCCCCCCCGTACAAGATGGCCTCAAACGCCGGCCGGGCTGGATTTATCCAGCCCGGCCGGAATCATTCAGCCCGTCCGGCGTTTGAGGACGAACTCGGCGGAGCCGGTGATGGACGACCGCGGGGCAAGCACACCGCAGGCCCACGCACCCCCTGCACGCACTCGTAATGCAGGCGTTACGCCAGTGAAGGTGCTGTGTCACAGTGATCGTTGAGGCTGATGTAGCCGATTGCCCCGGTTTCTGGGGCTAGTTGGCGGCTCAACAAACGAATCCGGTCCTCCCCCCACAATCCGAACAGGATGGGACCACACTGATGACCCTTCAATTGCCCCTGGGGCCCGATCCACTCATGTCGGCCGCGCCCCCCGGCGGCCACGTCCTGGCCGTAGGTTCGCCGGGGCCAAGCCGTGAACTGCTCACCCGGACGCTGAAGCTCACCGGGTACGAAGTCACCCATGCCGTACCCGGCGACGTACACCGTCAGGTCAGGCTCGCGCCGCCCGACGCGATCGTGGCCCTCGACGACGGCCCGGACGGTCGGCGCCTCGGCCTCGACGTCATACGGGAGGTGCGCGCCGACCCCGCAGGGCAGGCGCTGCCCCTGCTCATGGTCACCGGGGCCCGCACGCACGCCCCCGGCACCGTCGCCGATCTGCTGCAGAGCGGCGCCGACGACTGCCTGCCGGAGGCGTCCGACCCGCGTGAGCTGTCCGCGCGGATAACGGCCAAGCTGCACCGCGTCCCGGTCCCGGTCGAGAACCTGCTGCGTGACCCGCGCACCGGCCTCTACTCGGGGCCGCACTTCATGGACGAGCTCGACCGCGAGCTCAGCCGCCCGCCGGCCGCCCGGCGCGGCGGCGTGCTCGCCGTCGTCGGCGTCGCCGAGATGGCCGCCCTGGAGTCGCGGCTCGGGCCGCGCGTGCGGCGCGAGGTCGCCGAGCGTCTCGCCGGTGTCGCCGAGAAGATGGGCGGCGTCTGCGACCGGCTCGGCTGGGACGAGGGCGGGCAGCTGCTCGTGCTGATGCCCGGTGTCGACGAGGAGACCGCCACGCGGAGCCTGCGGGAGTTCGCCGCGTCCGTGGCGGGCACCCGGTTCGTCGTCGCGGACGAGAACGTCCGGCTCACCCCGGCGATCGGCTGGACCCCGCTCGCCGAGTACGCCGACCACAGCCGGGCGGCCGAGCACGCGCGGGACGCCGTGTCCGAGGCCGTACGCCACCGGGACCTGCGCCCGGTGCGCTACGAGCCGTGGATGCGGGCGAGCGCCCCGCACGGCCACCGCCGCGCCCGCGCCGGGTTCCGGGTCCTGCTCACCTGGCTGACCCGGCTGATCTCACCCGTGCTTCCCCTTGTGCTCGGCGTGGGCGTGCCGTTCGCGCTCTACCAGCAGGCGTACGAACTGGGCTGGGACGCGGCCGGGTTCGCCTACTGGGTGGTGGTGGCCGGGCTCGTGCTCTCCGCGCTGCTCATCATGCTGGAGTGCCTGTTCTCGCTGGACGCCACGCCCAGGCCCGACCGGGCCGGCTCGCCCTATCCGGCCGCCAGCGCCGTCATTGCCGCGTACCTGCCGAACGAGGCGGCGACGATCGTCGACACCGTCGAGTCGTTCCTGCGGCTCGACTACCCCGGCGAGCTGGAGATCGTCCTCGCGTACAACACACCGCATCCGCTGCCCGTCGAGGACACCCTGCGGGACATGGCGGCCGGCGATCCGCGCCTCGTGCTCCTGCCGGTCGTGGGCAGCACGTCCAAGGCGCAGAACATCAACGCCGCGGTGACGCGGGTGCACGGCGAGTTCGTCGGCATCTTCGACGCCGACCACCATCCCGCGCCGAACGCCTTCCGGCACGCGTGGGACTGGCTGTCCAACGGCTACGACGTCGTGCAGGGTCACTGCGTCGTACGCAACGGGGACAGCTCGTGGGTCGCCCAGACGGTCGGCGTCGAGTTCGAGACGATCTATGCCGTCAGCCATCCCGGACGGACCCGGATGTACGGCTTCGGGGTCTTCGGCGGGTCGAACGGCTTCTGGCGCACGGACCTCCTCGCCAGGACCCGGATGCACGGCTCGATGCTCACCGAGGACATCGACTCGACGATGCGTGCCCTGAACGAGGGCGCCCGGATCGCCATGGACCGGACGCTCATCTCGCGTGAGCTCGCGCCGACCCTGCTGCGGCCGCTGTGGAACCAGCGCTCGCGCTGGGCGCAGGGCTGGCTCCAGGTGTCGCTGCGGCATCTGTGGGGCGCGCTGCGCTCGCCGGTGTTCTCGCGGCGCCAGAAGACGGGCCTGTTCGTGCTGCTCGGCTGGCGCGAGGTGCAGCCGTGGCTGACGCTGCAGATCCTGCCGATCCTGGCGCACGCCGCCTGGCGTGCGGGCGGCGTGGACCGGCTGGACTGGGCGGTGCCGGTCTGCCTGATGGCGGCAGCCGTCACGATGTCCGCCGGGGTGGTGCAGGCCGCCTTCGCCTGGCGGCTCGCGGTGCCCGAACTGCGCCGCCGCAAGGCGTGGTTCTGGCGCTATCTGCTGGTGTCGACGTTCTTCTACAGCCACTTCAAGAACATGGTGGCGCGCCAGGCGCACCTGAAGGAGGCGCTCGGCGACCGGCAGTGGCGGGTCACGCCACGGGCCGCCGCCGCCCCCGAGGCCGCCGAACCGGCGGTGCGGGCATGACCAGCACCCTCACCCCCCTCACGGCCACCCGGCCCAGGCCGGCGCCTCCCGCTCCACGCCCGTCCCGCGGCCGTGCGCTCGAACTCCAGGGATACCGCGGCCTCGCCGCCCTGAGCACGGTCCTCTTCCACGTATGGCAGGAGTGGTACACCTACGACGCGGCGGGCGCGCACCCGCCGGTCGACAGTCCCTGGCTGGGCGCGCTGGTCTCACTGGAGGTGATCGACCTCTTCTTCGTGATGTCCGCGTATCTGCTCACGCTGTCGTACGCCCGCGCGGCCATCGACGGCGGCACGATCCGCACCGGCCGGAGCTTCCTCTTCCGGCGGGCGATCCGCATCCTGCCGCTGTACTTCCTCGCGGTGCTCGTCGTCTGGGCGAGCCGCAATCCGACCCTGCCGGGGGACTGGCGGGACCTGGTCGAACACCTCACGTTCACGCACATCTTCGACCAGGAGCGGATCTTCTACACCCTCGGCCCCACCTGGTCCCTGTCCCTGGAGGTCGCCTTCTACCTGGCGCTCATCGCGCTCGGCCCGCTGGCGGTGCGGGTGTGCCGGAGGCTTTCGACACGGCGGGCCCGTGTCGCGGTGTGCGCTTCGGGGTGCGCGGCGCTGTTCGTCCTGCCGGTGGTCTGGATCTCCGTCGCGCGTTACGTCGTCGGGGTGCCGCACACCAACTGGCCGGTGTACTTCGGACCGCAGGCCCGCTTCGGGGGGTTCGCTGCGGGCATGGCGCTCGCGGTGCTGCTCGTGGCGCTGGGTGAGCGGGGCCGGCTGAGCGCGCGGGCGACGGTGCCGCTCTCGGCGGGGGCGCTGGCGGGGCTCTACGCCCTGTCGTACCTCTCCGAACCGGAGAACTTCGCGCACACCTACTACCACCCGATCGCGTCCGTGCTGTGGTTCACGCTGCTCTACGCCACGCTGCAGGTCCGCTCGGGCGAACAGGTGCGCTGGCACGGCGTGCTGCGGGCGCGCTGGGTGACGGCGGTCGGGCTCATCAGCTACAGCCTCTACATCTGGCACGAGCCGGTGATGCTCTGGCTCATCAAGTCCGGTCTGGTGCCGACGAGTCAGGCCGGTTTCCCGTTCGCCGCGCTGATCGTGCTCGCGGTCGCACTGGCCGTCGGCACGGCGAGCTACTGGCTCATCGAGTACCCGGCGAGCCTGCTCGGCAAGGCGAAGGACGGCAAGGGCGGTGCGCGGGAGTTCTATCCGGATCCGACGCGCTGACACGGCGGTGCCGCCTCCCCGTGGGACGGGGGAGGCGGCACCGTGCTGAGAACTCCGGGTGACGTCAGACCAGCCAGCCGAGGAAGTGGGCGAGACCGGCGACGACGTCAGTGATGAGGTTCATGGTGGTGCTTCTCCTTGTGGGACGTGCTCAGGTCTTCTTCCAACTCCCGGACCTCGTATGGGACATGGGCCGGGAACGCGGCAACTACGGTCTGCAGCCCGTCGCTTGCGTTCCGTAATCATCGTCAATCGCATGCGTCACATGCAATCCCTGAGGCGACGATCACCTGTTCCAGGGAACACCTGCTCCCTTGTTCGCATTTTCGGGATCGGATGCTGTACTGACGCCCCGTCAATCAAGGGGCTGCTCATGCGATCTCGGAGAACAGTGCTCGCGGTGGCGTCGACCTCCGCACTCCTGGCGACGGGAGCCGCTCCCGCTTCCGCCGACCGCGCGGCCTGCTCCCCAAGGGTGTCCGTCTCCGGCTACTCCGACGCCCTGAACAAGACCACCGTCGACGGCCGCCCGGTGGGAGGCCTCTCGGCGCTCAGTGTCGAGCGGGACGGCAGCGTGACCGCGGTCTCCGACCGCTCGGCGCTCTTCGCGCTCGATCTGCGCGGGAGCGAGCCACGCGCCACGGGGTTCGTGCCGCTGGCCGACGAGACGGGCGCGGTGCTCGACTCGGAAGGGCTCGTCACGGACCGCGACGGCAGCCGCCTGGTCGCCGACGAGCGGGCCCCTTCCGTCCTCCGCTACGACGAGGACGGAACCACCCTCAGGGGCCGGTTACCGGTCCCGGACCCTCTCCGGGTGGCCCCGGCGGGCCGCGCCCGGCAGAACCAGACCTTCGAGAGCCTCGCCCTGCTGCCCGGCGGACGCACCCTGGTCGCGGGGATGGAGGGCCCGCTGGCCGGCGACGGCACGGACGCCGCGGGGCGCACCCTGAACCGCGTACAGACCTGGCAACGCGGCGCGCACGGCGGCGAGTTCCGCGTCGGGCCGCAGTACGGGTACGCCGTCGACCCCGGCATGGGTCTGGTCGAGCTCGCGCCGGCCGGGGACGGCCGCCTCCTCGTCCTGGAGCGCGGCTTCACACCGGACTTCATGATCTCCGTACGGCTGTACGTCGCAGAGGTGCGCGGCGCCGAGGAGACCGGCGCGGTGCAGCACCTGGACGGGAACACGCGCGTGCTGCGCAAGACGCTCCTGGCCGATCTCACCGACTGCCCCTCCCTGGGCGCACCCTCGAACCTGCCGCCCGGCAACAACCCGCTGATCGACAACATCGAGGGCATGGCGGTGACCGGCCGCGGTGGTCACGGCGGTCATGGCGGTCACGGCGCGCTGCGGCTGCTGCTCGTCAGCGACGACAACGAACTGCCGCAGCAGATCACCCGCCTCTACAGCCTTCGGGTGAAGCTGCCGCCGCGCCGGTGAAGGAGCGGCCGCGCGGGGCGCGACGATGGGGCCATGGAGACCCAGCCGTTCCCCGTGCGCCGCGTGTACGACCCGCCGAACGAAGCCGATGGCGTACGCGTCCTGGTGGACCGCCTGTGGCCGCGAGGCGTCTCCAAGGAACTCGCCGTCATCAGCGAATGGCCCAAGGAGGTCACGCCTTCCAGCGCGCTGCGCACGTGGTTCCATCAGCACCGGGACGAGTACGAGGAGTTCGCGCGCCGCTACCGCGCCGAGCTCGAAGGACCGGAGCAGCAGGACGCGATCCTGCATCTGCGGGAGCTCGCGGACGCCGGGACGGTCACCCTGATCACCGCGGTGCGGGACCCGGAGCACAGCCATGTCCCCACGCTGCGGTCCGTGCTGCTGGAGGGGAAGGCCTGAGCCCCTGCGTCAGGAGCCGCCCAGAGTGAAGGACTGGTGCGCCTCGACGAAGTGGCGCTCACCCGCCGCCGCACGCCCGGCGGGCGCGGAGACCCACAGGTCGTACATCTTGCCGCCCTCGTCCCAGCTCAGGTCGTAGGTGCGGCGCGGCCCGCCGTCACCGGCGCCGCCGTCCCAGGTGAACTCCCAGACGGCGGCGGGGTGGCCGTTGTGCGTGGTCTCGCGCACCGAGCCGTCGCGGTAGCCGGGGTAGTCCGAAGGCCCGTCCTTGTGCGCCTGCCGCATCACCGCGACCGGGCCATCCGGATCGAGCGGCTGGGGGTGGACGCCGATGCGGAAGACGTTGTCCGCCGAGTTGTAGAAGACGCGCGGCGGTTCGTTGGAGCGGACGAATCCGGTGGGCGTCGCCATCGTGAACCCCGTTGGGTCGTCGACCGTCTGATAGCCCGCGGGGGCGGGATCCTCGGCGGGCTTGGAGGGGGTCTTCGTCCCGGCGGGGGTGGGCTTGGCGGTGCCGTCGGTGGAGGGCTTGGGGTCGATGGCCGGCTTCTTGCCGGGGCTCTTCGGCTTGTCGGGGTTCTTGGAGGGCTTCTTCGTCGGAGTCTTCGACGGCTTCGCGCTCTCCGGCTTCTCACTCACCTCGTCGGCAGCCCCGCCGCTCCCCGTGGCGTCCGTCTTCGTGCTGCTGGAGTCGTCCCGCGTCATGACCCACGCGCCCGTGCCGCCCGCGGCGAGCGCGAGCACCAGGGCGCCGGCCAGGAGCGCCGTACGGATCCGGGGGCGTGCGGTGGGTGCGGGGGCGGCGCCGAGCACGATCGCGTCGTCGGACGGGGGCGGCGCCGCGGGTCTGCGGGCCACCGGAGTGCGGGGCACGGTCGGCATCCGCTCCTCCACGAGGAAACCGCGCAGCGCCTGCTCGGCCTCGTCGGCACCGAGCCGCTGTGCCGGATCCCGCTCAAGCAGTCCCCGTACGACAGGAGTCAGCGGACCGGCGGATTCCGGCACCTGGATCTCGTCCATCACGACGGCGTGCAGAACCCCCGCCACCGAGTCGCGATGGAACGGCGACTCGCCCTCCACGGCGGCGCAGAGCAGCACGCCGAGGGACCACAGGTCGGACTCCGGGCCGGTGCGCTTGCCCGACATGCGCTCGGGGGCGGTGTATTCGGGCGAGCCGACGAACGCACCCGTCTCGGTCAGCGTCGTCTGCCCGTCCACCTGGGCGATCCCGAAGTCGGAGAGCACCACGCGCTCCGTGGCCGCTTCCAGGAGCACGTTCGCGGGCTTGAGGTCACGGTGCAGGACGCCCGCCGCGTGGGCGGCACGCAGCGCGGCGAGCAGCGCAAGACCGATCCGGGCGGCCTCGGCGGGCGGCACCGGGCCGTCCACGGCGATCCGGTCGGCGAGCGACCTGCCGTCGATCAGCTCCATCACCAGCCACGGCTGCCCGTCGTGCTGGACGACGTCGTGCAGGACCAGGATGCCCGGGTGCCGCACCTGCGCCACCGAGCGCGCCTCGCGCAGCGTGCGCTCGCGCCGGCTCTCGGCGTCGGCGGGCGAGAGGCCCGCGTCGACGTGCAGCTCCTTCACCGCGACGGCGCGCCCCAGTAGTTCGTCCTTCGCCCGCCAGACCGTGCCCATGCCGCCGCGCCCGAGCGGTGTGGTGATGCGGTAGCGCCCCGCTATGAGATCCCCGTGACTTGCCATGGCCCGCATCATACGAACTCCCGTTGCAGATGGCGCAGTTGGGAGCTCTGATGGTGATGGTGCGGCTGTGCCGTGACCATGCAGTGAAGAGAAGTGAACGGCGCACGTGCCACAGGGATGTGCCCCCGCACGCCGGATACGTGGCGTGCCTGATCGCCTACTTTAGGTGACTTGAGCGGTGCCGCGTAGGGAGCGGCCCGTGCGGCGGAGGGGATCTCACTCATGATGCGACGACGACGCATGGCCATGACCCTGGGGGCGATGGCGGCAGCGGCGACTCTGACACTCGGGATGTCGGGCTCGGCGTACGCGGCGGAAGGCGTCCTGACCATCAACGGCAACGCGTACGTCGACCCGAGCGGCTGCTACCCCGTCGACTGGTTCCCGTCATCGGTGACCAACAACACGAACGCGATCGCCGAGGTCCACAGCGGCCCCGGCTGCTCCGGCCAGGTCGAGTGGCTCGTCTACCCGGGCGAGACCTACTACACGGAAACGGCTCAGAGCGTCTTCATCCTCTGACCCCACGAACGACACCGGCGCCCCGCCCCCACAGGGCGCCGGTGTCTCCGTGGCCTGATCGCGGGCTTACCCGGCGCGCGATAGGAAGGCCGGATGCCAGCTCCCCAACTTCCGTCCGTGTGCGGCCCGGAGGGCCCGATCCGGGCCACCGCCCCGATGCTCGTCACCGCGCCCCGCGCGGTGCTCTTCGACTTCTCCGGGACGCTCTTCCAGATCGCCCCGTACGCCGAACGCATCCGCGCCGCACTGCCGGACCCGGTGGACGAGCCCACGATGGACGCCATCCTCACCGCCCTGGAGAAGGGCCTCGCGGACCCGGCGGTCATCGCGGCGCAGCACGCCCGCGACGTCTCGTCCGAGGCTCACCGCCACGCGTTCACCACCTGGTACGCCTCCGCCCAGGCCCTCGCCCCGCACGCCGGCACCCTCTACGAGCAACTCCGCTCCCCGGAGCACTGGTTGCCGTACGCGGACGCCGAGCGCACCCTGGCCGCGCTCGCCTCGCGGGGCATCGCGCTCGGCATCGTCAGCGACGTCGGCTGGGACCTGCGGGCCACGTTCGCCCGGCACGGCCTCGACGGCTACTTCTCAAGCTGGGTCCACTCGTACGAACACGGCACGGAGAAGCCGGACCCGCACCTCTTCGGCCACGCCTGCGCGGAACTCGGCGTGGCTCCAGCCGACACCCTGATGGTCGGCGACCATCCCGCCAAGGACGGCGGCGCGGCGGGCGCGGGCCTGCGGTCCTATGTGCTGCCGGGTGGGGCGGCGCCGGGGTCCGTGCGGGGGCTCGGGGCTGTGCTGAAGCTCGTGGCTGCGGCTCACTGATCTCGGCGGTGCACCGCCGTCACCGCGACGGCGGCGGCCGCCAGGGGCCACGCCGCGTAGACGGTCCACGCGCCCGTGCTCGTCGACGGTGCGGCCCTCGGTGGCCAGGCGGCGGAAGAGGCCGCATACCCACAACACGCCTTCTGGTTCGAGGCCGTTCCACCAAGGACGCCCGGCCCCGGGGCTCGATCACCGGCATCAGCGACCGCGAACGCGAGGTCCTCACCCTCGTCGGCAGCGGTCTTTCCAACACGGAGATCGCCGCCGAACTCACCATCAGCGTCGCCACCGCCAAGACCTGTCTGACCCGGCTGCTCGCCAAGCTCGACGCCCGCGACAGGGTGCAATTGGTGATCATCGCGTACGAGGCGGGCCTGGTCGGAACACCCCGGTGACCTGGGCATGGGCGTTGTCGGGTGCACGTCGAGGGTTGCTAGCCTGCGGTGCGCACAACCGAACCCAGGAGGCCTCCGTGTCACCCGACCGCCCCGCGATCGCGCTGGTCACCAGCAGCATCCAGCTGGAGACCGGCATCGACCGTGATCTCCCCGAGCTCGCGCGCTCGCTCGGCGAAGCGGGGTCTGACGTGGCCACCGTGACCTGGGACGACCCCCGGGTCGACTGGGAGCGGTTCGACCTCGTCGTCATCCGGTCCACCTGGGACTACAGCTGGCGCGGCGCCGAGTTCCTGGCCTGGGCGGGGCGCGTCGCGCGCCTCACCGTCCTCGCCAATCCGGCGTCCGTCGTGCGGTGGAACACCGACAAGCGGTACCTGGGGGAGCTTGCGGACGCGGGGGTCCCCGTCGTGCCCACCCGGTATCTGGCGGCCGGTGACCCGGTCGAATTCCCGGACGGCGGCGGCGAGTTCGTCGTCAAGCCCACCTCCGGGGCGGGCGCGCGCCTCGCCGCCCGGTACGGGGCCGGCGAGCACGACGCCGCCTCGAAGCATGTCGCGAAGATGCACGAGGACGGGTTCACCGCGATCGTGCAGCCCTATATGCCCCGCATAGACGAGACCGGCGAGCGCGCGCTCGTCTACGTCGGCGGGCGGTTCCTGCACGCCGTCCAGAAGGGTGCGGTGCTTGCGCCGGGGGCGGCGTACGACGATGAGAAGGTGCCGCACCCCGATCTGCGTGCTTGGCAGCCGACTGCTGCCGAACTTGACGTCGCCGAGCGGGCGTTGGCGGCGGTGCCGGGTGCGCCCGAGCTGCTTTACGCCCGGGTGGACCTTGTCGACGACGCGGCCGGGAATCCCTGCGTCATGGAGCTTGAACTCGTCGAGCCGAACCTCTTCATCGACCTTCACCCCGGCTCGCTGGCTGTGGTGACGGAGGAGATCCTGAACGCCGCGAGTTAATCGGGTGGACGTGGCGCGCGAGGCGTGAATAGCCTGCGGCCATGACCAGCCCTGAGTCCGACAGACTCTAGCCACCGGCCCGGCATGTCCGGTGGCCAGTAGTTCTCTCGATGCCGACGCCCCACTGCGGGTGCGTCGTGGCTGGTCGCGCCCACGCGGCGGAGCCGCAAATGTCGCAGCCTCGCGCCCCTGCGGGGGCGCTCCCTTTCGCGGAGTACCTTCATGCCCTTTGCCATCTACATGCTCGGACTTGCCGTTTTCGCGCAAGGAACCTCCGAGTTCATGCTCTCGGGTCTCGGCCCCGACATCGCCGCCGATCTGAACGTGTCCCTGTCCACCGCGGGCACCCTCACCTCGGCCTTCGCCGTGGGGATGGTCGTCGGTGCCCCGCTGATGGCCGTCCTCAGCCGCCGCTGGCCGCGCCGGAACGCGCTGCTCGGCTTTCTCGTGACCTTTCTGCTCGTCCATGTCGTCGGGGCGCTGACCAGCAGTTTCGCGGTGCTGCTCGCTACGCGTGTCGTCGGTGCGCTCGCCAACGCGGGGTTCCTCGCCGTGGCGCTCGTCGCCGCCACCGGCATGGTCGCGCCGGACGCCAAGGGGCGGGCCACCTCCGCCCTGCTCGGTGGGGTCACCATCGCGTGCGTCGCGGGTGTGCCCGGCGGTGCGCTGCTCGGGCAGTACTGGGGGTGGCGGTCGGCGTTCTGGGCGGTGGCGCTGGTCTCGGTGCCCGCCGTCGTCGCCATCCTGCGGTCCGTGCCGGCCGGCGCCCCCGACACGGCCGGGACCGGCGCGCGTGGGGAGCTGCGGTCGCTGCGCGGCCCGCGGCTCGGCGTGACCCTCCTCCTCGCGGCGCTGGTGAACGGCGCCACCTTCTGTACGTTCACCTATCTCGCGCCGCTGGTCACCAACGTCACCGGTTTCGAGGAGAGTTGGGTGCCCGTGCTGCTCGCGCTCTTCGGGGTCGGATCGTTCGTCGGCGTCACTGTCGCCGGGCGGTTCGCGGACGTGCGGCCCGTGCCCTTCCTCCTCTGCGGTGCGCTCGCGCTGCTCGCAGGCTGGGTGCTCTTCGCGCTGACCGCGGGGAACCCGGTGGCCGCGGTCCTGCTCGTCCTCGTCCAGGGCGCGCTGTCCTTCGGCGTCGGCTCGGCGCTGATCACCCAGGTGTTGTACGCCGCGACCGGCGCCCCCACGCTGGCGGGCGGCTTCGCCACGGCCGCGCTGAACGTGGGCGCCGCGGTCGGGCCGGTGGGCGGCGGACTCGCCCTGGGCGCGGGGCTCGGCTACCGCTCGCCGCTGTGGGTCAGCGCGCTGCTGGTGGCGTCGGCCCTCGCGGTAGCACTGGTAAGGCCTCAGGCGCCGTCCGGGAACGACACCCGCTGGAGCAGCCCCCAGGTGAACTCCGCGACGCAGCGCCGTGGTTGACCCGAACCGTCGGGAGCCGTGAAGACGAGCCGCCAGCGCGTCGGTGCCGTGCCCTCCATCGGGTGGGCCGGGGCGAACGCGCGGGCGGCCTCGTCGACCGTGCACGACCAGGGGGTGAGGTCGTCAAGGGTGTGGAGTCCGGGCCCGGGGGAGCCGGGCGCCCGGACCAGCCACTCGTTCCACACGGCGCCGTTCGGTGCGAGCAGCACCTCGAAGCGCAGGGTGGGCCAGAGCGGCACCGGCCACAGCAGGGCCTCGCACTCCAGGTCGCCGATGCGGCGGGGCACGGTGGCGGCCGGTGGGCCGAGCACCGAGCGGTAACGGGAGGCCGAGCCCCGTGCGCGAGGGGAGCGGGTCATCGCCTGCCAGCGGCGGTTGGCCTCGCGCATGTCCGCGATGGAGACGCCGAGCTCGTGGCGGGCGTCCTCCACCAGGTCCGGGTTGTGGTCGGCCATGCGGCGCAACAGGACCAGTTGGAAGTCGAGCGGAGTGAAGGGGCCGGGCTTCGGTGAGGAGGCGGAGGCGGAGCTAGCGGGCATGGGCTCCATGGTCGCGCACCGCGGCGCCTCCCGGGCGGCGGCCGCGGGGAAGGAAGAGCACCGAGTTGACGTACCGGGGGTGCCGGGGCGTGAGGGCTCTGCGCAGTAGCCCCTGCGACACGACGTACGCCGTGTCGTGCTGGTGCGCCTCCAGGTCGAAGCCTTCAAGCGGCAGCCAGGTGTCGTGCGGCAGGACCCAGCCCTGGTAGCCGTGGTGCCGGGTGAGCAGGTCGACGATCGGGGTGATCGGCTGGATACGGGACTCCAGTTCGATGAAGAGCGCCGGGCGGTCGCGGGTGAGCAGATCGTGCGCGCCGCGAAGGACCTGGAGCTCGTTGCCGTCCACGTCGATCTTGATGAAGTCGACGTCGTGCAGGCCGAGTCCGTCGAGCGTCAGGCACGGCACGTCGACCGCCTTCGCGTGGATGTCCCTGCGGATGAGCGAGGAGACACCCCGGTCGCCCCGGTCGCCGCGCGGCAGCCAGAGGCGCGCCGTGCCGGGACGGTCGGTGGCCGCGGCCTGGATCACCCGGACGTTGCCGGGAGTGGAGTCCTCCAGGAGGCGGGCCAGATGCGGCACCGGTTCCACGGTCACCACGCGGCGCGCGCGGGACGCCAGGCGCCGCGACCACGGGCCGTACCAGCCGCCGACGTCGACCGCCGTGGAGCAGCCGCGCGGGCAGAGGTCGCCGAGCCGGGCGAGTTCCGGTTCGAAGCGGGGGTAGACGAGCCGGGCCAGGGCGCCGATCAGCCGGGCGGGAAGGTGCGGGGCGAGGCGGGCGGCGACGGTCTTGTGGGGCCCCGCCGGAGTCTTGTCGGGCCCCGTCACGGTGAGATCCGCTTCAGGAGCTGCTCGTGCTCGTCCTCCGGTATCTGCTCGCCGGAGGAGGGGAGGAGCTGCGGTATGCCGTCGATGATCGGGTAACGGCGGCGCAGCCGCGGGTTGTAGAGGACCTCTTCCGGCACGAGGGGTTCCTCGGGCTCAAGGAGGTGCAGCGGGCCCTTGTCGAGCGGGCACGCGAGGATCTTCAGCAGCGGGTCTTCGGGGTTCATCAGCTGGTCAGCTCCTTGGTGGGGGTGGGGGGTTGGGCAGGCGGCTCGGGTCGGGGGTCGTGCTTGGGCATGGCGAGCAGCACGGACACCGCGAGCGCCGTGCCCGCGATGCGCAGGGCGAGCCGCAACGGTTCCTCCGGCAGCGGCTCGCCGAAGGCGAGGGTCCCGAGTACGGCGGTGAACAGCGCGGTGACCGTCGTGCACACGGGGACGATGAGCGAGGCCCGGCAGCGCTGCAGCGCCGCCTGCGACATGATCAGGCCGAACACGCCGGTGAAGAGCAGGAGATACGGATACGGGGAGCTCAGCAGATCGAGCAGCGCCGAGCCGAGTCCCTCCGTCGTCAGATAGCTGGAGACGCCCTTGATGGCGAGCGAGCTCACGCCGTAGAGCAGGCCGACGGCCACCCCGTACTCGACGCCGGTCGTCGGAAGCCGGTGCCGGTGCCTGGCCCGGCGCTCGGCCGATCCGTACAGCAGGACCCCCGCCGCGAGCGAGGGCAGACAGACGGCGAGGACCAGCGGCACGGGCGCGCTGCGGCTCACCGTGTCCGAGCCCTCCCGCAGCGAAAGCACGACCATGAGCAGCGCGGCCAGGATGGCCCCGACGGCGTACCGCTCGCGCCCGGAGGTCTGCTCGCCGAGCAGCTTGGAGGAGAGCAGCAGCAGAAGGACGAGTCCGGATACGAAGATGCCCTGCGCGGCGGCGATCGGCAGTGTCCGGTAGACGGCGAGCTGCGCGCCGAACCCGGCGGCGAGCGCCAGCGATCCGCCGATCCAGAGCGGGCTGCTGATCACCTGCTTCAGGAGCCGCGCCGGGCTTCGCACGCTGACGGACGGCATCGCGGTCAGGGCCCGCTTCTCCAGGACGAACCCGGTGCTGTAGAGCACGTTCGCCAGCAGAGCGGCGGCCACACCCCACCACATGGCTCTAAGTCCTTCGGGCGTGCAGCAGCAGGATCGACGAGGCGCTCGGCACCGCGCAGGCGAGCCGGTCCAGGGCGCGCAGTGGTCGTGGTACGCCGTGGAAGGGTGCGCCCGCGACGCGGACGACGTCGAAGCCGGACGCGGCGACGAACTCCCGCAGGGCGCGCGCGGTGTAGAGCCGCAGATGCCCGACGACCTCGGTGCCGGGGCGGCCGTGGATCCCGCGCAGGCTCACCTCGGAGAAGACGGGCTGCACCCCGGCGAGCAGCAGCCCGCGGTTGTACCAGGCGGCGAGGTTCGGCGTGGACAGCATCAGATGGCCGCCAGGCCTGAGGACTCTGCGCAACTCGTCGAGCGCGCTGTCGGGGTCCACGAGATGCTCGATGACCTCGCTGAACAGCACGGCGTCGGCCGAGCCGTCCGCGAACGGAAGCCCGCCGTCGGTGAGTTCACCGCGTACGACGTACGAGAGATGGGAGTGGGCGCGCTTGAGGGCGTCCTGCGACCAGTCGACGCCGATGACGCGGTGCCCCGCGAGGAACGGTGCCGCGGCCGCCGCCGCGGTGCCGTCGCCGCAGCCGATGTCGAGGACGACGGCGGTGCGCGATGTGGCGGGGCCCAGGGCGTCGGCGAGCATCCGGGCCTGGCGCAGGCTGCGGGCGTCGCCGGACGCGACGGGGACGGACGGGTCCTCGTAGAAGTCCCGCAGGTCGCGGGGGGCGCTGCTGGTGGAACTGGTGGACCTGGTGGGCGCTGTCATGACGAGGTGCCCTCCTCCGTGGCGTGCAGATAGTGCTCGAAGAGGTCCCGCAGATGGGCCCCGTCCCCATGGCTGAGCAGCGTCTTCGACCAGCGCAGGGCGAGATGGAGGCGGCCCGCGGTGGACGCGGTGGTCACGGTCAGGCCGCGCGGAAGGCGGGCGGGCGCGGAGAACCAGACGGCGTACGCGCGTCCCGCGTCACCGAAGTCGAGCGGGTACGGCACGCGGCCGATGTTGCTGAGCAGCGTGGTGGAGGTCCAGGGCCCGGCGGCTCTGCGCAGGCCGCGGGTGAGGGCGGCCCTGACGGTGACGGGAAGCACGGGGGAGGTCAACAGGGCGGCTCCGTGGCCGAGTTGGGGCCGGTCGAGGGCCTTGAGGGCGCGGGTGCGCTCGGCGGTGCGCCGCAGCAGTGCGCCGATTTCCTCGGGTCCCCATTCCTTCCCGGTCAACTCGCCCGCGCTGAAGGGGACTTCGACGAGCCGGGTGCCGTTGCCGATCGGCATCTCCATGTCGCGCGGCCGGTCGTCGACGGGCATGGTGATCCGGAACGGCCGGGGGCGCGATCCGTGCTCCCGGTTCCAGTGCGCGATCATCAGCGCGGTCGCCACCATGAGCTGGTCGTTCACGGTGAAGGGCGCGCCCTTGGGCCGGCGCGGCACGGCAAGCTCCGCGACGAGCATGCCGTTGCCGGGGGACGGCTCGGGCGTCCCCTTGGACACCCGGGCAGGGGGCGCCCACCCGGAAGGCGCGTCGACCGGGGCCCGTTCCGCCTCGGGGGCGGGCGACGGGGCCGTACGCAACGGGGGAGGAGCGGCGGGGGAGTTGTCCTGGCCGTCGTACAGCTCGGCGGCGGTCGCGAGCACGCGGAGGCAGGCGGGGCCGTCGAGGGCGGTGTGGTTGATGGTGAGGAAAAGAACGCTAGGGGTGCCGTCCTCGGGGCGGCCGTCTGCCACCTCGGAAGCGATCACCTCCATGCGGATCGGAGGTGAGGCCGACAGCGGCGGCGAGTCGGAGAGGGAGCGTATGCGGGCCTTCTTGAGGGCGTCCCGCTCCGGCGGCGGGAACGACACCACCTCGACGTCCGGCTCCGCCGTCAGTTCCCACTCGTAGCGGCGGCGGTACCAAGGCCCCCGCGCCTCCCGCATCAGGATGCGCGGGTGACGGCGCAGGGCCTCGGTGAACGCGGCCTTCAGCCGGGCCGGGTCCGGGGTGCCCGGCAGGTGCACCTCGATGTGCACCGTCTCCGGCTCCTCCTCCTGGAGGCAGTGCCTTGCGACCTCGTCGACGACGGGGAACGGCACGCGTTTCGGCCGCCGTTCGGGTCCGTCCGCGTGACGTGCCGGCTGGTCGAGTGCGGTCATCGCTCTGTGTCCTCCCCCGGGCCTGTCGGGGCCGCGGTCCCCGCGAACCCGCCCGAAGCCTTCGGCCTGCGCCGCCTGAACCGTGTGGTCCGCTCGCCCGGCGGGGCGGGCTCCGGCTGTGCGGACGCGGGCCCTCGGGCGGAGATGGTCGAACTGGCGGCTTGCGGCTCGCCCTCCGACGACTCGCCTTCCGTTTCCGTACCGGCCCCCGGCCCGCTCTCCCCGCGCTTGCGGCGGGGCAGCGGCTGGGTGCCCAAGTCCCGGTCGGGGCCCAGCGGGAGGGGTCCCGTCGAGGGATCAGGAGCCGGCGGGGACGGCGCGGGAGCCGCGGGCGGGGCGGCCTGGGGCGGCGGGCCCCATGGCGTCGCGCCGCCGCTGCCGGGGCCGCCACTGTCAGGACCGGAAGGATCACCCGAACCCCCAGGCCCGGCAGCCGCAGCCGCAGGCACAGCAGTCCCCGAAGCCGAGGACCCCACGCTCACCAGCGCCGCGAACAGCGCGATGATCGCCAGGAGTTGGGCCGCGGGACCGAACGCCCCCTCGTCCGAAGCGATCGGCTCGCCCGCGCCGATGGCCGCCGCGATGCCCGCCCCGGCCATCGCCACGAAGGCGACCGGCACGAGCAGCGCGTGGCGGCGCCAGGCGAGGAGGGCGAGCGCGGGCACGATCAGCGCGAACCAGCCCGCGATCACCGCGGCGACCAGCGTCAGCGCGACCGCGCCGAGGACGAGGCCGGGCGCGGGCGGTGCCGTGTCCGGGCCTTCCGGGTTCGGCTCGCGGCGCCGGATCAGGACCAGGGCGACCAGGGCGAGCACCCCGACGCCACCGCCGATCAGGCCGATCTCGTAGACACGCGAGGGCTCGTAGGTCAGCTTGACGGTGCCGCCCTCGCCCTTGGGGATCAGCCAGCCCTGCTGCCAGCCGTCGAGGCGTACCGACGAGAGCTCCTCGCCGTTCAGCGTCGCCTTCCAGCCGTCGTTGATGTTCTCGTACGTCGAGAGATACGAGGCCGCGCCCGAGCCGACCGACAGCTCGCGCCGGTCGCCGAGCCAGTCCTTGATGTCCAGGGCACGGGACTTCCGGTCGATCGCGCCCGGCGTGCCCTGCGTCATCGAGACGTCCATCAGGGTCAGCGGACCCGCGTCACCGGCCTCGACGGTGTGCTCGCCGGAGCCGAGCGACACATTGGTGTTCTTCTCGCCCCGGCTGCAGAGCGTCACCTCGATGGGACGCCGCTCCACCAGATCCCGCACCGAGCCCTTGGCGCTCGTCGCGTACAGCTTGCCGTCGACGGCGAGCTCCGGGCCCTTGCCGCAGGCGAGTTCGAAGGTCGCGGACGCCTCCGGCTGCGGTGTGCGGTACTTGTCCAGGGCCGGGACGTACACCTCGGTCAGACCCACCGGAAGCTGCAACTCGGCGTCCGCCACCGGGTTGTGCACCGTCAACGGCGCGGTCTCGGTGATCGTGATGGTCATCTCGTCCGTGGTGATCGGCGCGAAGCGCGCCACGCCGTTCTCGTCGACGCCCACGATCGCGGCGCCGTCCGGCGAGCTGATCTCGATCTTCTCGGGACGCGTCGACAGACCACCGGCCGCCGGAAGCACGATCTCGCCGACCGCCTGCTTGTCCGGCCACTTCAGATGGACGACCGGAGTGTCGCCGGCGATCCAGGCCGTCGTCAGGTCGCCGTCCGTCAGATTGCGCGGCGACAGACTCCTGCCGAGCCCCGACGTGGAGTCGGCGGTGGCGATGATCTGGTCCTTCTGCTCGGGCGCCACCTGGTAGAGCAGCTTGTCGAGCTCCTTGCCCGGTACGGCGACCGCGCTCGCGGACACCTCGTAGTCGCCTTCTGCGGGTGTCGTGAAGCGGCGGTGCAGGCCCGACTCGGTGTTCACCGGCGACAGCGCGCTCGGGTCCGACGAGCGGTGCATCGAGTACGTCGTCGCGTCGGCGCCGACAGCGGTGTCCCTGGAGGAGCCCCCGGTGTCCGACGGCATCTTCAGGAGCTTCGTCACCTTCACACCGGGCACGGTGATCTCGGAGAACCCGGCACCGGTGAGACCCTCGTGCCCGATCTGCGCGTCCAGGATCGTGATCTTCAGCCAACTCGACGCACCGGCGGGCGACTTGATCCGCTGCCGCATGCCGTCGGGCTGCAGGGTGCTGGTGGCGCTGCCCTGCTCGGTCTCCACCCGCACCTTGGTGGGCGCGGCCCGCACACCCTCCTGCGGCAGCGGGATGACCTTGATCGAGGAGGGGATCGACTCCTTGGACCGGAACTCGGCCTTGATCCACGAGCCCTTCGGCTTTCCGGGACTGCCCTCGGCCCAGGCCGTCTCGGGGTTCCCGTCGAAGGCGTTCACGGGGTCGTACTGCGGCAGATGGAACAGCCAGTTGCCGTAGCTCGACGCGGTGACGGACTTCGCGCCGCGCAGCTGCGCCGTCGTCTGGTGCTCGATCCCGTCGGTGGGCAGGATCTGATGCGGCTTCTTGCCCGGCTCCTGGAGGGCGTCGCTCGCGTTGCGTTCGCCCGGTCCGTACGTATAAGAGGTGTTGTTGTTGACCAGGCCGAAGCGGGTGTCCGCGCGGCGCAGTCCGTCACCGACCGCCTGGAGTCCGGGCGCCCCGATCCCCGGGTGGTTGTCGCCCGTCAGGACGGAGGGACGGTCCCGCATCGAGGGGTCGGCGGAGAGCGGGAGCAGCGACTCGGGTCCGCCGCTCACCACGGCCGTGTTGGAGACCGCCTTGATCCCGGCCTGGCCGGGGCGTTCCGCACCCGAGCCGGGGGCGTAGATCTCCACCGGGCGCTCGCGCGGATACAGGCCCTCGATCTGGAGCGGAGTGTCGTTGGGGATCTTCCCGCCGGTCTCGGTGGGGCCGAAGCCGGTGACCCGCTCGAATCCCGACTCCTCCAGGGTCCGCTTCACCGTCGCGGTCGGCACGTTGCCGACCTGGTCGGGGTCGAGGTCATTGCGTACGACGACGTAGTACATCCCGGCGCGGGTCAAGTAGTCGCGCAGACCGGGTACTTCACTGCCCGTGGCGAGTGCCTGCTCCACCGCGTCCATCGCGCGCCGGTTGCCGGGCGTGCCGAACGGGACGTAGTCGCGCTGGGCCCAGCGGGACTCGGCGAGCACGTCGAGGGGCTGGTCGATGGGCGAGCCCCAGGTGTAGATGCCGTGCGCGGTCGCGGGCACGACGAGCGCGCGGGAGTCGGGGGAGTACTTCTCCAGCCAGTCGGCCGTCGCCTGCCAGTAGTTGGGCAGCTTCTGGAACGAACCGGGCTGCAGGATCGACCCGTTGAGGTAGGGGAACGCGAGCCCGGGAAGCACCAGTACGGCGGCGATGAGGGGAGCGTACTTGCGGCCCTTCACCGGCCGCGCCCCGCGCGCCTGCGCGGCCACGCCCACCAGGTGCATCAGGCCGAAGACCAGCGCGAGCGCGAGGCCCGTCTGGAACTTGTAGATGTTGCGGAAGGGGACGAGCCCGCCGTTCAGCCAGCTCTGCACGGTCTCGTGGAAGGGCGCGCCGAACGCGCCGCCGTACCCGGCAAGCGTGACCAGGACGACCGAGAGCACGGTCAGGACGAGCCAGCGCCGCTCGGGCAGATCACGCCGGGCGAGGCCCGCGAGGCCGAGCGCAGCCGCGAGCGCCGAGCAGACCACCACGACGACGGAGGTGGCGACCGTCCATCCGGCGGGCAGCCAGGCCTCGCCGAAGTGCAGATACGCGACCCAGTTGCCGGCGCCGCGCAGCGTCTCCGTGGCCGACATCGTGCCGGTCGTGGTGGCCGAATTCTCCACGTACGGAAGGAAGTTCTCGCCGTAGATGCCGAGCATCAACAGCGGCACCACCCACCAGGCGGTCGCCAGGATCACTCCCGGAACCCACCAGGTGATCAGCTTCCGCTTGCGCGGTCCGTTCGGCCGGGAGAGGAGATAGAGGCCCACCGGGAGCAGGGACGCGAGCGTCGCCGCCGCGTTCACGCCGCCCATGAAGGGGATGAAGAGCGCGGAGCGGCACGCCGCGAGACGGGCGCTGATGCGGTCGTTCGTCAGCGGAAGCAGCACCCACGGCAGGAGCGCGCCGGGCAGCGCGGCCGCCGACGTCGACCCGACGACCACGGTGAACGTCGGCCACAGCGCGTACGCCACCGCGCCGAGCAGCCTGCTCGCACTGTTGCCGATCTTCAGCCGCTCGGCGAGCCGCAGCGCACCCCAGAACGCGACCGACACGATCAGCGAGAGCCAGAGCCGCTCCGCGAGCCACACCGGCAGCTGGACGAGCTTGGCCAGGCCGTAGAACGGCAGCATCGGCCAGGCGTAGCCGACGTACTGGTCCTGGATCCCGCCGAAGCCGCCCCGGTCGTGCCAGAGCTGGCCCAGATCGGAGAGGAACTGCCAGGGATCGACGGCGACGCCGAGCTTGGTGTCGAACGTCATCCGCCCCGGTTTGACGGCGAGGAAGAGCACGAGCACAACGGCCCAGAACCCCAGCAGCCAGCGCTTGGAGCGTGGCCCCCGTTCGGGTTCCGGGGCGGCAGTCGTGGGGCGGACCGCCGCCGGGGGTGGGGCCTGGACCGTGGTCATGGACACCGCCTGAGGATGAGGAGGAGATTCCAGGTGGCGAACTCGCGCACGCCGGGCACCTTCGTGATGCCGCCGGCCAGGAACGGCCAGTAGCGGGACCGTGCGGACACGACGGAGACGTCGTCCCTGGCCCGCACCTGGCGCAGCGTGGGGCCGATGTGGTGGGCGAAGAGGTTCTCGCCCAGGGTGTGCTTGGCCTTCTTGCCGGTACGCCGCTCATAGCGGGCCCGGGCCCGGTCGGCGCCCAGGAAGTGCCAGGGCGCCCACTCGTGCCCGCCCCACGGCGAGTACCAGTTGGTGAACGAGACATAGATCAGACCGCCGGGCCTGGTCACCCGCACCATCTCGCTGAGGAACGTCTGCGGGTCGTCCACGTGCTCCAGAACATTGGAGGAGAACGTGACGTCCGCGACGCCGTCCGCGAGCGGCAGCAGATAGCCGTCAGCGACGACCGAGCCCTCGGGGGGCTTGGCGCCCAGCTCCGCCGGGTCCGGTTCGAAGAGGAAACTCTGCGCACCGCGCCGCCGGAACTCCTCGGTGAAGTAGCCACCGCCGCCGCCGACATCGACGACGATCCGGTCCCTGACCGTGCCGTACGCCTCGACCTGGTCGGCGGCGTCACGGGCGAGCAGCGTGTAGCACCGCTCGGGCTCCTGCTGCTCACGCAGGAAGGCCCGGAAGAGGGTCAGGGAACGGCGCAGCGAAGGGTCCTTCACGCGGACCCCTGGGAGGCGTGATATGCGACCGCCTCTGCGGCGACCGTCTGGAACTCGCGTACGGAGTTGGCCCAGCGGAAGCTGGCGGCCCGCTCGCCGGCGGCCTTGCCGAAGGCCGTTCGCCGCTCGGCGCTCAGGGCGAGGGCGCACCAGGCGGCGGCGAAGGAACTCTCGCCGCGGGCGAGGAGCCCGGTGACGCCGTCCTCGATGGAGTCGCGGATGCCGGGTACGTCGAAGCCGACCGCGGGGGTGAACCGAGTGGCGGCCTCGGTGACGACCAGGCCCCAGCCCTCCACCGCCGACGGGTGCAGGAGCAGCCAGGCCTCGCAGAGCAGCCGGTGCTTCTCCGCCTCGGAGACATGGCCCTTGAACTCCACGCCGGGACCGGCGAGTTGCTCGAGCCGCTCCCGCTCGGGCCCGTCGCCGACGATCACCAGACGGCCGCCGGTGACGGGTCTGACGCGCTCCCAGAGCCGCAGGAGCAGATCGATGCGCTTGTACTCGACGAGCCGTCCCATCGCGAGGAACAGCGGCTCGTCGGAGCGGGGATGGAGGGGGCCCGGTTCTTCGACCCCGTTGTGGACTATCCGTATTCGCTCCCGCTCCACGCCTATCGCGCGCAGGGCGGTGGCCGTCGACGGCGAGACGGCCACGAGCAGGTTGCCGCGCTGGGCTCCCGAGAGCGACCAGTGCTCGAGTCTTCGGCCGAGCCGGGCCGCGGGGGCGAGCGCGCCCTGAAAGCGCATCCCCCACAGGTCGGTGTGGACGTGGTTGACCAGGCACAGCGTGGGACCGCGGTGCCACAGCGGCGCCAGGTACGGCATGCCGTTGCAGACCTCGACCAGCAGGTCGCAGTCGCCGACCTGCCGGGCGAAGGCGGAGCGCGAGCGCAGATAGTGACCGAGGTCGCCGCCCGCCGACACCACGCGGTAGTCGCGGAAGGCGGCAGGACCCCCGCACAGCAGGGTGACCTGGTGGCCCAGCTTGCTCAGGCCGTCGGCCAGCCGGTCGACGAGCAGTTCGGACCCGCCCGCGGCCGGATTGCCGAGGTCGCGGCGGGCGAGGAAGACGATCCGGCGCGGCTGTGGGGGAGGCGCCGGAAGGCGCTGCGCGACCCGAGGGGTGGCGGCGCGCAGCGGGGATGGCACGTGCTGGGGCATGCGTGCTCCAACTCGTCAGGGTGCGGATCCGTGGGGGGTGGAACCGTTCGGGTCACTTACGGGGGTCTTGCGGGTGCGGGGTCTTGCGGAGGTGCTGTGCTCGGTCTGTGCGGGGGCGGTGCGGGGACTGTGTTCGGGTGGGGTGGATAGTTTTCGCCGCCCTGTTCGACGCGGCTACTCACCGAAGTGATAATTTCGGGGGTTTCATTAGCTGACGTCTCATCACATCGTGGTGGGTTGCAGGGCGCTTGGTGACGTATCGCCATTCGGACGGTCCGGCTCCGCTGCTGAATCCAGTCCTCCGGACCCATTTGCCCCACTATTGGACCGCCGTCCCCTGACGACGAGCACGACTCCCGCGGCGGTGAGCAGCGCACCCAGCGCACCCGCACCCACGGGCAGCGTCGTGCCCACCAGCTTCAGCCGGCTGCTGTCGTCGTCGGCGAGACCGACCTGCGTCTTCTGCGTCTTGGCCGTGAACGCGATGCGCTTGCTGTCGAGCAGCACCGTCGCGTCCTTCTCGGAGCCCGGCGCGCGCAGTGTCTTGCGGGGCCCGACCGCCGCGTAGATGATCCGGCCCGTGGTCTTGTCGGCCACCAGCTCCACGCCGTGGTTGGCGTACCACTCCTCGGCCAGCACATTGCTGCGCTTGGGCTGTCCGACCAGGCGCCCCGGCACGAGCCGGGTCCCGGTCTTGGTGGGCTTCACCTTGGCGGTGAAGCGGTAGCCCTCGTACCCCTGGATCTTCTTCGTGCCGCGGAAGGTCAGCGGGACGGTCGCACCCAGGGTGTTGTCCCACCAGACGTACGAGCGTTTCTCCACGTCGAAGGGGAACTTGAGGTAGGCCTCGCCCTCGAAGTACGGCTTCTCGCCGCAGCAGTGCACCGGCCTGTTGGTCTCCCGGTCGGTGACCCAGCGCTCCTGGGTGAACAGGAGCGAGTCGTGCGGGTCCGCGGCCGGCAGGGACTTGTCGGGATCGACCGACGTGACCACGTCCCAGACTGCGTGTTCTTTGGTGCTGTCCTCCACGTCGCCGCGTACCTGACGCGTGATCGTGAGGTTCTTGTTATGCACCGTCTTGATCTTCTTGGTGTCGAAATAACTGCCTTTGCCCTTGAAGACCGTAATGGTGTCGATGTCGACCGGCGTGCGTTTTGCCCGTGGCTCGACGTACCACGCGAGCAGCGGTGCCAGGACGAGCAGGAAGACGCCGAGTCCCAGGAGGACCAGCGAGAGGGGCGAGGCTGTGCGGCGCATCCGGCACTCCTGATGGCGGGGGCGAAGGTTACCGAGCCGTATGGGGCCGGAACGCTAGGCGGACCCTTGACTTTGTGTCAATGCATTGATGAAACTGTGCTCTCGCCGGGCGGGGCCGGTAAAGGACTGTGCGAACACCAGCTGTGCGACCAGGGTGGGGACGACCTCCAGCAGAGAGGCTGACCCTGACATGCACCGATTGCTCGCCGCAGGACTGACCGCGGTGGCCGCCGCCGCCCTCGCCGTGGCTGCCGCCTTCGGCCTCGTCGCTGCCCTGAACGCGACCCCGGACCAGCCCAATACGCCCCTCGTGCACTACGAGCCGCCGCGCGGGGGCAGTGAGTGACCGTGCCCGTGAGCGAGAGCCAGGGTTCGCTGTCCGTCCGTTCCGCCTGGCGGGATGTCCCGCCGATGCTGGTACGGCAGTTCGCCGCGCTCGCCCTGGACGAGGTGCCCGCGCTGGCCCAGGACATCCTGCGGGAGATCCGCGCCGAGTACCCGGGGCTTCCCGTGGTCCTCGACGACTCGGGCGAGCCGATGGCGCTCATCGGCATCCGGCGCGCCCTCGAAGGCTTCGTCCAGCAGATCGCGGCCGGCGAGGGCCGGCCGTGCTATCCGCTGGAGGTCTTCCAGGAATTCGGCCGCGGGGAGGGCCTGCACGGCCGCAGCCTCGACTCGCTGCAGGCCATCTACCGGCTCGGCGTGCGCCTCGCCTGGCGCCGCCTCGCCGAGATCGGCCAGCAGATCGAGATCCCGCCGCCCGCCATGTACGAACTCGCCGAGTCGGGCTTCGAGTATCTCGACGGCCTGGTCGACCAGTCGGTACGCGGCTACGCCGAGGCCGCGGCCCGGCAGGCGGGCGAACGGCTGCGCCTGCAAAGGAAGTTGATGGAGCTGCTGCTCTCCGAGCGGCGCGGCGATGCCTGGACCGGGGTGCAGGGCGATTCCGCTTCCGCCGGTGGCCCGTATTCCGGTTCGGCGCAGCCGGGCGGCGCCCTCGATGAACGGGCCGCCCGCGTCGGCTGGCAGCTGCCCGAACGCGTCGCCGTCGGCGTACTGCTCAGGCCCGCGCGGGAGGCCGTGGCGCCCGCCGTCGGGCAGGGCGTGCTGCTCGACATGGAGACCGAGCAGCCCCGCATGGTCATCCCCGACCCGGACGCGGCCGGGCGCCCCGAACTGCTGCGGCGCGCCATGACGGGCTGGTCCGGCGCGATCGGCCCGCCGGTGGCGCTGGCCGACGCCGCCAAGTCGCTGCGCTGGGCGCAGGCCGCGGTCCGCCTGATGGAGCGCGGCCTGCTGCCATCCGGCGAGGTCCTGCACTGCACCGAGCACACCGAGGCCCTGGTCCTGCTGCAGCCCGAGGAGCTCATCGATGACCTGGCCCGGCGCTGCCTCGCACCCCTGGCCCACTGCGGTCCCGCACACGGCCGCCGCCTGGCCGAGACCCTCCTCGCCTGGCTGGAGACGCGGGGCGGTGCGCCCGAAGTGGCGGCCCGGCTCGGCGTCCACCCGCAGACGGTGCGCTACCGCCTGCGGCAGATCAGGGAACTGTGGGGCGACGAGGTGGACGACCCGGACCGCCGCTTCGAGCTCGAACTGGTCCTGAGAGCAAGGAGGTTGCGGGGCGAGCTGGGACCGGTGGGCCGATCGGCGGCGCGCGGGTAGCCTGCCGGGATGGACATAGCGGTACGCGCGCAGGCAGCACTCGGCGAGGGCCCCACGTGGGACGCCGCCGCCCGGCGGCTCATCTGGGTCGACATCCTGAGCTCACGCGTCCACACCTACGACCCGTCGACCGGGCACCGCTCGGTCATGGCCACCGAACAGCACGTCGGCGCCGCCAAGCCCCGCGCGGGCGGCGGCCTGGTGGTCAACCTCCGGGACGGAGTGGGACTTTACGACGCCGCAGCCGACGGTTCCGCTTTCCGGTGGCTGCACCGCGATGTCGTACCGGGCCGCCGGGGCAACGACGCGGCGGTCGCACCGGACGGTGCCCTCTGGGCGGGCACCATGCGCTACGACGAGACACCGGGCGCCGCCAACTTCATCCGCCTCACCGGCGACGGCACCGCCACCGAGGTGTTCGGCGACGTATCCGTGAGCAACGGCATCGGCTGGAGCCCCGACGGCCGCCTCATGTACTACATCGACACCCCGACCCGGCGCATCGACGTACTGGACCTCGGCGACGACCGACTCCCGCGCTCCCGGCGCCCCTTGGCGGTCGTCGAGGACAGCGCCGGCTACCCCGACGGGCTCACCGTCGACGCCGACGGCTGCGTCTGGGTCGCCCTGTGGGACGGCGCCGCCGTCCGCCGCTACACCCCGTCCGGCGCCCTGGATCGGGTGATCGAACTCCCCGTGGCGCGCCCCACCGCGTGCGCGTTCGGCGGCACCGATTTGCGGGACCTCTACATCACCAGCGCGCGCACGGGACTCGACGCGCCGCACCCGCTCTCCGGCTCGGTGCTCGTGGTGCCGGACGCGGGCCAGGGCGTGGCACAGGCGGCGTTCGCCGGATAGCTGTGCTTTCAGGCCGGGTTGACCGAGTAGCACCACATCCACCTGGCGTTTTCCGCCGGAACATTCGATTCCGCACACAACCTTCACGGCAGTCGCTTCCTCTGTTCCCCGTGGCTCACCTAGCCTCCATGCCTCATGGACTACTGCCACCCGTGCCACAGGCACCTCAACGGCGCCCTGGCCTGCCCGGGATGCGGAACCCCGGCCGAAGCCTGCCGTGAGTACGCGGAGGCCGTCGGCGAGCAGGAAGTGGTGGACGGCCCCGAGGGTGTGTCCGACGTGGCGGCGCCGCGTGTCCGGGGCCGCCGCCGCAAGGAGCGCGGCCGCAAGGCGCACCGGCGCAGGCGCCGCAGGATCCTCCTTGCCACGGCCGGCCTCGCACTCGCCGCGGGCGGCCTGAGCCTGGCCGAGCTCGGCACCGAGGGCCCCTCCGACGACCCCACGGCGGCGTCCGCGCCGGACGGGGACGCGGGCGAGCGCCCTTCGGCACGGGAGTCGGCGGGCCGGGACGAGGAGACGGCGTACGAGGACGGGTCCACGGCGACCGCTTCGGCCAGCCCCACGGCATCGGCGTCCGCGACCGACAAGGACGAGGCGGCGCGGCAGAAGAAGAAGTCCGAGGAGGCCAAGGAGAGGGAGGCGGACAAGGCGGACGACGGGGCCGATTCCCAGGCCCCGGTCACCAGCTCCGCACCGGACACCCCCGACACCCCTCAGACCACGCGCCCCGCACCCCCGCCGACCTCGCAGAAGCCCGACCCGAAGCCGGAGCCGACCCCGTCGGAGACGTGCGACCGGTTCCTGTGGTGGTGCACGTAGCGCAGGCTCAGCCCTCGCTCTCGCCGACCATCCTGCGCAGCAGCCCGCGCAACGACAGCCGCTCCTCGTGGGTGAGCTCGGCCAGCGGCTCGCGGGCGAAGCTCAGGGATTCGCGCAGGCTCCGCGCGACCCGCCGGCCCTCGTCCGTGGGGGCGGCCAGCTTCACCCGGCGGTCGGCCGGGTCGGGGCGCCGCTCTACCAGGCCGCGCGCCTCAAGGCGGTCGACGATCCCCGTGATGTTCGACGGCTCGCACTTCAGCTTCTGGGCTATGCGCCGCATCGGGACCGGTTCGAGCGAGAGAAGGCCGAGGACGCGCGCCTGCGCCCCGGTGAGGGCGTGCTCACCCGCCGCCTCCTCGTACTCCTCGTGGTAGCGGGCCACGACCGTGCCGATCAGCTCGACGACTTCGAGTGTCAGAGGGTCGGTGCGCGGAGGGCGGGAGCTGCTGGTGGCCATGGCACCAGACTACCCGGTTACTTGACATCATCAAATATGTAGGCGCATGGTTGTTTCACCACATGAAGCAGTGTTCCAGGAGGACGCCCCGCATGTCCGTCACCCCCGAGTCCGCAGAGCTCCCCGCCGTCAGCCGTGAATGGCACCTCGTCCGTCGCCCGCACGGCTGGCCGGTCCCGGAGGACTTCGCGCTGCGCGAGGCCCCCGTCACCGCCCCGGCCGACGGTGAGGTCCTGGTCCGCAATCTGCACTTCTCCGTGGACCCGTACATGCGCGGCCGCATGAACGACGTGAAGTCCTACACGCCGCCGTTCAAGCTGGACCACCCCATGGAGGGCGGCGCGGTCGGCGAGGTCGTCGCATCGAACGCCGAGGGCCTCGCCGTGGGCGACCACGTCCTGCACTTCGGCGGCTGGCGCGAGTACGCGACCTTCCCGGCCAAGCACGCCACCAAGGTGGACGGCAAGGCCGCGCCCCTCTCGGCGTACCTCGGTGTGCTGGGCATGACGGGCCTGACGGCGTACGCGGGCCTCTTCGAGGTCGCTTCCTTCAAGGAGGGCGACTCGGTCTTCGTGTCCGGCGCCGCCGGTGCCGTCGGTGCCCAGGTCGGCCAGATGGCCAGGCTCAAGGGTGCGTCGCGGGTCGTCGGCTCGGCGGGCTCGGACGAGAAGGTGAAGCTCCTGGTGGAGGAGTACGGCTTCGACGCGGCGTTCAACTACAAGGACCCGCGCCCGGTGGTCGAGCAGCTGAAGGAGGCCGCTCCCGACGGGATCGACGTCTACTTCGACAATGTCGGCGGCGAGCACCTCGAGGCGGCCATCAGCCGGATGAACGTGCACGGCCGCGCCACCATCTGCGGCATGATCGCCGGCTACAACGACACCGAGCCGACGCCGGGCCCGCGCAACATGGCCATGATCATCGGCAAGCGCCTTCGCCTGCAGGGCGTGCTCGTCGGCGACCACGCCGCGCTGCAGCCGCAGTTCGTCGCGGAGGTCGGCGGCTGGATCCGTTCCGGCGAGCTCAAGTACAACGAGACCTTCGTCGAGGGCGTCGAGAACGGCGTGGAGGCGTTCCTCGGCATGCTCCGCGGCGAGAACACGGGAAAGATGATCGTTTCCCTCGTCTGAGCCCCTGTGCTGGGCCTGTGCTGGGCCCTGTGCTGGCCCTGTGCTGGGCCTCCTGAGACGGGCGGCAGATGGCCACCTTCCGGCATCCGATAAAGTCTTTCCAAAATGCCGCACTGTGGGCGCGCAGAGCGGCTCGTCTCAGGAGGAACCGGCACTTATGTCCATCCAGCAGATCGACGTCAAGTACACCGCCGTCGCCACCGCCGAGAACGGCCGTGACGGCCGCGTCGCCACCGACGACGGCAAGCTCGACGTCGTCGTCAACCCGCCGAAGGAGATGGGCGGCAGCGGCGCCGGCACCAACCCCGAGCAGCTCTTCGCGGCCGGCTACAGCGCCTGCTTCCAGGGCGCGCTCGGTGTGGTCGCCCGCAAGGCGAGCGCCGACATCTCCGGCTCGACCGTGACCGCGAAGGTCGGCATCGGCCAGAACGAGGCCGGCGGCTTCGGCCTGGAGGTCGCGATCACCGCCTCCATACCGAACGTGGACGCGGCCACCGCGCAGTCCCTGATCGAGCAGGCCCACCAGGTGTGCCCGTACTCGAGCGCCACGCGCGGCAACATCAAGGTGGAGCTGGCGACCGCCTGACCCGCACTGCGCGTACGTGACGAGGGCCGCACCCCGAAGCAGGGGTGCGGCCCTATGTCATGCGGTCCGGCAGGTCAGCCTTCCCCCGGTCGGCCAGTGCCCCGGTCAGCCGGTGACCGCCGCCGTGTGGATGGCCCGTACGAGACGCGCGTCCTCCGGGGGCGGTCCGCCGGGGAAGGGGAACCTGCGCCGCGTATAGCCGTACGCGAGCCCGCTGCGCGGATCGGCGAAGGCCTGCGAGCCGCCCACGCCCTTGTGCCCGATGGAACCCGCGCCGAGGAACGGGTACCCGGCTTCGGCGGTGTTCTGGAACCCCACCCCGAACGATTTATGGGCCTGCGTCACCAAGTCGTACCCATTGGAGTGGATCTGCCCGAACTCGGCCACGGTGTCCGGCTTCAGGAGCGGCTCCCGCCCGTCGAGCCCGCCGACCGCCGCCGCGTACATCCCGGCGAGACCGCGCGCGGAGGCGACACCGCCGACGGAGGCGGGCCCCTTGGCGCGTACGAGGCGGGAGTTGGGGAGTGACTCCAGGTCGGTGGGCTGTGCGCCGTTGCGGTTGAAGGCGATGGAGTTCAGGGTGTCCGGCTGCGGCGGCTGTGCGTCGAGGAAGGCGCGCTCCGTGGCCGACGGGATCATCGGAAGCACGGAGCGGAAGCGGGGCTCTTCCGCCTCGGGGAGGCCGAGGTGGAAGTCAAGACCGTAGGGGGCGCGGACACGCTCTTCGTAGATGTCCTGCAAGGTCCGCCCGGTGACCCGGAAGACGACTTCACCGGCGAGCGCGCCGATGGAGAGCGCGTGATAGCCGAAGGCGGTACCGGGGCGCCAGTAGGGCCGCTGGGTCGCGAGGCGGGCGGCGATGGCGCGGTCGTCGGCGAGCTCCTCCGGAGTGAAGCCGGTGTCTGCGCCGACGACACCCGCGCGGTGCGAGAGCAGCTCCCTCAGAGTGACGCCGCCCTTGCCCTCGGCGGCGAACTCCGGCCAGTAGTGGGCCACTTCCCTGTCGAGGTCGAGGACCCCGTCCTGCACGAGCAGGGCGGTCGTGAGGTGGGCGGCGCCCTTGGTGGACGAGTACACCCCGAAGAGCGTGTCACCGTCCGTGTCGGGCCCCACCCACAGGTCGACGACCCGCCTCCCCTTTACGTACGCGGCGAGCTGCGCGGCATGCTCGGGCTTCTCCCCGGCGAGGAGAGCGGCGAACTCGCCCCGAACGGCTTCGTATCCGGCTGCGGTGGTGCCGTGCACCTTGATCTCACGGGTCATGCACTCTTCTTCCCCAACCCGCCCCTTCCCGAAAGATCCGCCGCTTCGCGGCGGATCTTTCCCGCCCTCCCCCAAGCTCTTAATGAGCAGGGGGGACCCCCTTCCCGATTGCCCGGCAGCGGTCCCAGCCTGCCGACACGCCGTCGTCGGCCGCGCCGCCGTACCGCCGCTTCGCGGCGAGTTTCCCGCCCACCCGCCCGATACCCGGCACTTGCCCGCCCACCCATCGGTAGGTCTTCGAGCCCGGCCGCAGGTATTTCAGCCCGTCCGGCGTTTGAGGACGAACTCGGCGAAGCCGGTGATCTACGGCCACCTCGCGGCCGGCGAAGCCGGAAGTGATTCGGGTAGGGGCGGGGTCGGGGAAAGATCCGCCGGAGGCAGAACCTCAGCCCACGCTCAGCAGCGCCCTCCCCACCTGCGGGAACACCCCCTTCGGATGGTCACGGAACAGCGGCTCCGTGCCGAACAGGACGACCCCTGAACCCGAAGCCGATGACCCGCTCACCACAGACGCCTGCCCCGCCGCATCCGCAGGACCACCCGCCCCGTCCACCGGCCGCCAATGCCCGGACAGCAGCGGATTCCCGTCCCCATAGGACTGCTCGACCCGCACCCCACTCCCCAACTCCGAGAACCACACGGGCGCGTACACGAACGAATGCGACGGCGCACCCCGGGTCAGCGGCCCGGCATTCACCACCCGCACCACACCATTCGCATCCCCGTTCCCGGAAACAGCCTTGGCGGCAAGCAACTTGGCATCGGAGTTCAGCGCGGCACCCTCCGCACCGCGCCCGACGACCCCGCCGCCCCCGGCGATGAACCCGTCGAGCCCGTCCCGCGCCTCCGCGTTCAACTCCCCGTAGGAAAGCCCGGCCGAGACGAACAGCGCGTCCACGCCACCCGACTTCTCCCAGTCGAACCCCGCGTTCAGCACGGCGGTCGAAACCGGCACCACATCAAAGTTCATCTCCCGCAGAGCGAACAGCTCACCCGGCGTCACGGCCGCCGCGACCCGCGTGCGCCGCACCACCGACCCCGCCTTCGCCTTGGTCGCGTCGAACGCCACGTCGTACTTCTTCGCCGCGGCGAACGCCGCACCCCGCGCCTTCGACGAGAGGATCACGCTGCCGTCGTCACCCGCGGCACGCCGCACTGAAACCCCGCGCCCGAGCAGCCAGTTGAGCGCGGCCACCTCCCGCGCGTCGTCGAGCCGCAGCCGCAGATCCCCGCGCGACGCGACCCGCCCGACCCGCGAGGGCTCGTGAACGGCCCTGGCGGGGACGCCGTCGAGGCCGCCGCCCCGCACCGATTCGACCGTGGCGCCCCACAGCCGGCCGAGGCTCCATCCGGAGATGTCGTACATCGTCGACACCTTGTCGCTGATGTCCCGGCCGTCGGCGAGCATCACATTGGCCAGACCGCGCTTCGGCTGACGCATGTCGATGACGTACGAACCCTTGTCGTACGAGGTCCCGCCGAGCCGGAAGTCGCGCGTCGCACGCTCCACCCGCACGTCGTTGTCCAGCAGATGCCGCACCAGCCGCGAGGCCGCCGCCGCCGAGCGCTGGTCGCGCGACCCGGCCGGGATGACGTACGCACGCGGGAAGTCCGTGGTGTACACGTCCTCCGGGCCGATGCCCGGAACCCCGGGCACGGTCTCCGGCGACACCGGCACCTGTGTCGCACCCGCGGCGCCCCGACGGAACGTCTCGATCTGGTCGGCTATCACCGAAGTGCGGTGCTCTTGCGTGTAGTTGAGCGTTGCCGACATCGCCGCTCCCGCGATGTCCACGTTGATCGCCGACCGGCGCCGCAGCTCCGGCACCGGGAGGTCGTCGTACTCCTCGTTGTTGACGACCATCGGGAACTCGATGGTGTGCGCGGCGACCGCGCCGTGGAACGGCATGTACTGCGGGGTGAAGATCGGCGGCCAGTCGTCCCAGCCCTCCTCCTGGTCACGGAAGGGGATGACCGCGGGCTCCACGCCGTCCTTCTCGGGGGTGTAGCCGAGGCCGTTGACCGCGGCTTCCATGCCGAGCGCGTTGGCGTAGGTGTTCTTCAGGAAGAGGTCGTACTCGTAGTTCTCGCCGTGCGGCGGAGTCGTCGGCTCGATCAGTGTGCCGTTGACGTATCCGTGCAGGTCGATCATGACGGCCGGCTGCTTCGCGATGGCGATGTCCCGCATCGCGCGGGCCTCGGGCTGCGACGCGGTGATGAAGTCGCGGTTGAGGTCGAAGCCGTTGGCGTTGGCGCGGGTGCCCGCGATACGGCCGTCGGGGTTGGCCGTGACGTTGAAGTAGAGGCGGTTGTGGGCCAGGAGGTCCTTCGACTTCCCGTCCTCGGCCTTCGCCAGCTTCTCGATGAGCTTGAGGGCCGCGTCCGTGCCCTCCCACTCATTGCCGTGGATGTTGTTGTTGATGAAGACCGGTGTCTTGTACGAGGACTTGACCGCCGGATCCTTGGCGGCGGCCTCCGGCGCGTTCTCGATGAGCTCGCGCATCCGCTCCTGGCGGGCGGCCTCCTTGGCCGACTCGGGCGCGGTGACGGTCACCAGGTAGAGCTGGTGGCCGCCGGCCGAGCGGCCCGCGATCTCCACGCTGACGCGGTCGCCGATGCCCTGGATGTCGTTCAGCTTCGGGGCTAGGGAGTGGTAGGGCGCAAGGCCCAGTTTTATCGACTTGTCGTCAGGGTTCGCGGGGGGTGGGGTCAGCTTCTGTTCGCGGGGGTAGCCGCGGTTCCTCGTGTCCGTGAGGCCGGTGCTGCCGCTCGCGTCGTCGAGCGCACGGTCGGCCGCGCTCGCCGGACCCTTGGCGGCCCGCTCGGTGCTGCTGAGCGGCGAGCCCTCGCGGTGGATGTCGCGGCCCGGACTCGGGTCGGCGGTCGCGCTGCCGGGTGCGAGCGTGGTGAAGACGAGGGCGCCCGCGGCGGCGAGCGTGGTGAGCAGGACGGGTCTGGACGGCCGGGATGGCCGGGATGGCCGGGATATGCCCATACGTACCTCCGGAATCGGATCGATACGCGTGGTCTACCCTTTCAACCCCCGCACAACAAGAGGGCCTTGGGCCCCACGCGTCACTCCTGTGACCGGCGGATAGGCTGTGCCGCATGCGTGATCTAGGACGGGGCTTCGGCTACTTGATGAAGGGCCAGCGCTGGGTCGCCCAGCATGGCAAGCAGTATGGAGTCGGCCTGTTGCCCGGCCTGATCACCCTGCTTCTCTACGCGGGGGCGCTCGTCGCGCTCGGCCTGTGGGGCGCGGACTTCGTCGACTGGGCGACGCCGTTCGCCGACGACTGGTCATCGCCGTGGGCCGGACTGTTCCGCGGCTTCCTGACCGCGCTGCTCTTCGCGCTCGCGCTGCTCCTCTCGGTGCTCACCTTCACGGCGGTCACCCTCCTCATCGGCCAGCCCTTCTACGAGTCGCTCTCCGAGAAGGTCGACATCTCCGTCTCCGGGTACGCCCCCGAGTCGGGCCTGCCGCTCTGGCGCGAACTGCTGATCTCGGCGCGGGACAGCCTGCGCATCCTCGTGCGGGCACTGGTCTGGGGTGTCCTGCTCTTCGCCCTCGGCTTCATCCCGGTCGTCGGCCAGACCGTGATCCCGGTGGTCGGCTTCTGCGTGACGGGCTTCTTCCTGGTCGAGGAGCTGACGGGCGTTGCACTGCAGCGGCGGGGCGTCGAACTCCGCGAGCGGCTCGCGCTGTTGCGCGGCCACAAGCAGCTGGCCTGGGGCTTCGGCACCCCGCTCGCTGTCGCCTTCCTGGTGCCGTTCGTCGCGGTGTTCCTGATGCCGGGGGCGGTCGCGGGAGCGACGCTGATGGCGCGGGAACTGGTGGGGGAAGACACCGCTGACACCGCTCCCGCGGCGGACGACCCGGAACCGGAACCTACCGCCGGGCGTTCATAGCGGCCGTCAGGATCTGCCGTACCTGCGCGATGATGTCGAGCCGGTTGCGGACGAACTCGGGATCGGTGACCTTGCCGGTCGCCGGGTCCGTGTTGCCGGCGCCGAACTGCAGCACCGGCGTGTGCACATGGCCGCCCGGCAGGCTCTCGTGCAGCCCGAGGCGGTCGCGGAGCAGCGTCGCCCGGTAGGCGATCTCGTTCGAGAGGTAGTTCCCGCCGCCGCCCTCCCGCGCCGTAGAACCCGCGGTGGGCCCGTCGGGGCGGACCACGGGATCGGTGCCGCCCGCCGGGATCTCGGTCACCGAAGTGTTGTCGTACACGGGGAAGCGGCCCGTCGCACCGTTCACGATCTCCTTGTACGGGAGGGTCGTCGACGTCCACTGGGGCTGTGTGGCCGGGTCGGTGACCGGGATCGTCTCCGTGCGGGAGAGGGTCTCGTTGTCGGGGAATCCGCCGCGCCAGGCCCCGTTGGTCCGCTCGATGTCGAAGCGGCCGACGCGGCCCTGGCTGATGGTGGTGAACAGGTCGACGCGCGGCAGCTTGTCGCGCAGCACCCGCTCGACCGTGCCGTCCGCGAAGTCCTGCCAGCGGACGGGGAAGACGGTGGTCTCGACGCGGGCGGGGCCGTCGGCGGTGTCGATGACGGTGCCGTCCAGGGCGAGCGCGGTGGCGCCCGACGGGTTGCTGATGCGGACGTCCCGGTCGAGCGTGAAGGGGTCGAAGCCGGTGACGAGGATCCGCTTGATGCGGTGACCCGCGGCGTCCTTCTTCGGATGGCTCGGGTGGCGGATGGAGTCCTGGCCGCGCGATGTGGTCTCCAGGGCCCGTATGAGAGCCGCCTGCCGGTCCTTGTCCACCCCGAAGTCGTGCTCCGCGCCCGACCATTGGCGAAGCTCCCGTGTCATCGCGATGCGGGCCCAGTACAGCGGCCGGTCGTCGTCCCTGCTCAGGTCGCCGGCCGCGGGGCCCCGGTCCTGTGCCCGGTCGACGGCACGCTTCCACAGCGCGGAACCCTGACGTACGACGATGCGCTCGGCCTCGCCGTACGACTGCGCACGGTCGAGCGCGCGGGCGAACTGGGGTGCCACGGCGTCGAATCCGCTGCGCCGCAGGATCTCCTGCGGGGCGGCGCGGTCGAGCCGCTGCTCCTCGACCGAGGCCGAGGCGGTCTTTTCGGCGGTGGCTGTGGTGGATGCCGCCGCGGGTGCGGTCGTGGCGGCGAGCAGCAGTGCGGTGCCGACCGCGGTGAGCCGGGGGAGCGCGGGGCTCTTGGGGAGGTGGGGAGGCTTGAGTGACACGGGAGTCCTTCCGTGGCCGGTGGGGGTGGAGGCAGTATTCCGGCAGGAAAGGCGCCGCGGCTACAGCTTCTCGGTCTTCTCGGCGGCGTGATCCGCGAGGACCTCCTCGATGACGTGCCGCGCGGTGCTCGCGATCGTCTCGTTCCTCGTCCGGTAGTACGGCAGCTCGATGAGCGCGATCGACAGGGCCCAGCCGCGCCCCCGCGCCCAGGTCGCGTCGTCGACGTCCAGGGCGGCGCGGAACTCCTTGCGCGCCTCGCCCGTCAACAGGCTCCACGCCGTGATCAGGTCGACGGCCGGTTCGCCGATGCCCATGCAGCCGAAGTCGATGACGGCGCTGAGGCGTCCGCCCGTGGTGAGCAGATTCCCCGGCTGCAGGTCGGCGTGGACCCAGACGGGCGGGCCCGCCCACTCGGGGGCGCGCAAGGCGGCGTCCCAGGCGGCGGCCGCCGCGCCGGTGTCGATGACGCCGTCCAGTTGGGCGATGGCGTCGCGGGTGTCCCGGTCGCGCGGGGCGAGCGGGCCGGGGCGGTACGCGGTGGGCAGGCCGGTGGGCTCGACCCGGTGCAGCGCGGTCACGAACCGCGCCAAGTCCGCCGCGAGCAGCTTCGGTTCGGCGACGCCGCCGATGAGCGGATTCGCCCCGTCGAGCCAGCGGTAGACGTACCAGGGCCAGGGGTAGCCGTCCCCGGGCTCGCCCTTCCCCAGCGGCGCGGGCACGGCGAAGGGGACCCGCTCGGCGAGCCGCGGCAGGTGCTCTACCTCGGTCCGTACGTCGTCGACGCCTCCCGCGACGCGGGGGAGCCGCACCGCCATGTCGTCGCCGATGCGGTAGATCGCGTTTACGGTGCCGTTCGACTCGACGGGCGTGACGGTGAGCGAGGCCCACCGCGGGAACTGCGCGGCGAGCAACCGCCGTACGAGCGCCGCGTCGATGTCGGCTTCGTCGGCGTGCATCTTGGCCGGGGGCATGGGGTGACCTTCGGGAGAAAGTACGGCGGACAGCGCGTCGGACAGCGCGTCGGACGAGTCACCACTCACGAGCGGCGATCAGCTCCTCCACGTCCGCGTCCGCGAAGCCGTACGCCGACGCCACGAAGGCGAAGTCCTCGCCTATCGCGTCCCGCGCGATCGTCTCGATCTCGCTGTCGGCGGCGACGAACTCCTCCTCCAGCGCGTTGAACTCCTCCGTCGCCGCCGCCGTCAGGACGTACAGCGCGTCCAGGTCGGCGGGCCGCTCGGACTCGATCCGCGCGCAGAGCCCGAGCAGGATCGCCTTCCCCTTGTCGAGGAGGTGATCGGGGTAGTACGAGTCCCCGTAGAGCTCCCCCAGAAATCCGTGCCCGACCACCTGCTGGTTGCTGACCGGCATGACGATCCCCCCTGCCTTCCTCGTTCCGTGCTTCGATGATGCACGCCCCCACTGACAACGCCCGCTTCACCCCGAAGCGATCTGCCCCGCGGAGAAGGTGATCCCCTCGGTCCCGGAGTCGCCGCGGCTGATCCACCAGCGGGCCGGGACGTTCTTGCGGGACCAGGTCAGGACGAGCTCGGCGGATGCGCCGCCGAAGGCGCCCGCCGTGAAGATGCCGATCCGGCGGTCATAGGGCTTCAGCGTCTTCCCGGCGTACCGCTTCGGCCCGTTGATGCGCACGCTGTGCCGGTCGGTGCCCGAGAGGCCGCCGTCGCGGCCGTGCAGGACGACGACGCCCTTCAGGTCCTTGGCGAGGATCGCGTCCATGTCCGTGCCGTACTTGGTGATCAGGTCGTCCTTGCCGTCACCGTTCAGATCGGCCGCCTCCAACTGAAGGCCGAGCGCCTCCGATCCCCGGACGGTCTTGGTCACCGGGGCGCCATAACGCTCACGGGAGCCGTACGCGACGACGATCGGGGCGAGGTCGTGCGGTGTGGCGGAACCGTCCACGGCCTCGTTGTTGCGGCTGCCGCTGTCCCCGACGGCGATGTCGCCGCGGCCGTCCCCGTCGAAGTCGCCGAGCGCGGTGGCACTGCCCAGGGGCAACCGGTGCTCGGCGGCCGGGAAGCGGCCCCCGCGGCCCCCGGCGGCGCCGCCGAGCAGCAGCACCGCGGCGGTCTGCTCGCCGTCGCCTGACGGCTGGACGACCAGATCGGTCGCCGCGTCGCCGTTCACGTCACCGGCGGTGAGTTCGGCGATGTCGTCGTGGCAGCAGTCGCTCCCGGCCAGCCGCGACGGCACCCGCCAGTCGGTCGACGTACGGGCCGCGCCGCCGCCCCGCGTGAAGGGGCCGTACCGCACTTCGAGGCGGTCGTCCCGGGTGAGGGCGAGATCGGTGTGGCCGTCGCCGTCGAAGTCGCCCGGCTGTCCCGTGATGGAATCCGGTTCGGCCGCGGTGGCCAGCGGGGTCGGGTCGGCGGCGGGGTCAGGTCCTTCGGGGCCGCCCCAGACGATGTACTGCCCGATGGTCGGCTGCGGCGTGCCGGGCGCCGCCGGATCCGACGGGCCGGGCGTCGCCGGATCGGTGGCCGCCTCGCTGAACAGGCCGACCAGGTCCGCGAATCCGTCCCCGTCGAGGTCGCCCGTCCGGACGGTTCCGCTGGGCGAGAACCGGGAGCCGGGTCCCGTGACGGCCGTGCGCGCGGCGGGATCGAGACCGTCGCGGGAGCCGTAGACCACGGTCAGCCTGCTCTTCTTCTCGTACGTCACCGGGAGCACCAGGTCGCCGTGCCCGTCCCCGTTGACGTCCGACGGCAGCTCGCTGCCCTTGCCGCGCGGCACGTCCGCCGTCGCGGGCTTCCAGGCGGGCAGCGAGAGGTCCCGCTTCCCCGGCTTCGGCCGCGCGGAGTCCTCGGAGCGCTCGTCGCCGGCCGCGCAGGCCGTGGCGAGGAGCCCGCAGCAGAGGAGTACGGCGGAGGCACGGAGCACACGTCGGGTCATGAGGCCTCACCTCACACCGGGGGAGCGGGGCGGCACCAGGGAATGATCACCTTCGTGCCAGGACCGTTATGACTCTGCCTGCTGACCTACGACGCATCCCCGCCGAGCAACCCCAGGAAATCCCTGAACGCCCCCGCCATGTCCACCGATTCGGGGTCCAGGAGCCACTGGTACTGGAGCCCGTCCATCACCGCGACCAGCAGCGGTGCCGCCGCCTCCGGGGTGAGGCCGCCGGGCAGCCGGTCCCCGTACTCGGCGCGCAGCACGTCCGCGAACTTCTCGCGCACCGAGCCGTACCGCCCGGTGAAGTACTCGCGCGCCGGATGCCCGTCCGTCACGCTCTCGCCGAGCAGCGCGGAGAAGGTCTGGATGATGCCGGGGCGCATCGCGTTGTACTCGACGAGCGAGCCGAGCAGATCGAGGCGGATCGCGCTCGTCGGCACCGCGTCCCACTGGTCGCGGGCCTCCAGGACGGCGACGAGCAGCGCCTCTTTCGTGGGGAAGTAGTGCAGCAGGCCCTGCTGGGTGAGGCCGACCCGCTCGGCGACGGCGCCGAGGGTCGCGCCGCGGTAGCCCCGCTCGGCGATCACCTCGAAGGCGGCCCGGAGGATCTCCGCACGCCGCTCCTCGCTCCTGGCCCTGCTCCTGGCCTTGGGCGCCATGGCACCTGCACCTGCCTCTTCGCGTTCCTGAGTCGCCTGCTCGCAGACCGTACGCCACCGTCATGCTCCCCCAAATGTAACGGCGGGATAACTAAATCTACCGATCTACAGGTAGCCGGTGCAGGATGAGGGAACGTACGGAACGGACTTCAACGAGGAGGTACCGCCATGGCGGGAACACAGGGCCCCGGAGCCACCCGCGCCGACCAGGCGCGCGAGGCGGCCGTCGAGACCGCGCTCGGCACGCTGGATCTGGACGCCAAGGCCCGGCTGCTCGGCGGCCGTGACATGTGGTCGCTGCACGCCCTGCCCGAGATCGGCCTTGAGCCCCTCGTGATGTCCGACGGCCCGATCGGCGTGCGCGGCATCCGCTGGACCGCCGACGACCCGTCCATCGCGCTGCCGTCCCCGACCGCGCTCGCCGCCACCTGGGACCAGGACCTGGCCCGCCGCGCCGGCACCCTGCTCGCCCAGGAGGCCCGCCGCAAGGGCGTCCACGTCCTCCTCGCGCCGACCGTCAACCTGCACCGCTCACCGCTCGGCGGCCGCCACTTCGAGGCGTACAGCGAGGACCCGTACCTGACAGGCGTCATCGGCACCGGCTACGTCCAGGGCGTGCAGTCCGGCGGCGTCGGCACGACCGTCAAGCACTTCGTCGCCAACGACGCCGAGACCGACCGCTTCACGGTCGACAACGCGATCTCCGGGCGCGCCCTGCGCGAGCTGTACCTGGCCCCCTTCGAGGCGATCGTCGCCAACGCCCACCCCTGGGGCATCATGACCGCGTACAACCAGGTCAACGGCGCGACGATGACCGAGCACCGCTACCTGGTCAATGAAGTCCTGCGCGGCGAATGGGGCTTCGACGGCTACAACGTCTCCGACTGGATGGCCGCCCGCTCCACCAGCGGCGCCATCGACGGCGGTCTCGACGTCGCCATGCCGGGACCCCGGACCGTGTACGGCGATGCCCTCGCCGAGGCCGTGCGCGCGGGCGAGGTCAAGGAGTCGACGGTCGACGAAGCCGTCCGCAACGTCCTGCGCCTCGCCGCCCGCGTAGGCGTCCTCGAAGGCGCCGAGCCCGTCGTCGCCGATCTGCCCGCCGAGATCGACGGCGAGGCCCTCGCCCGCGAGATCGCCCGCCGCGCCTTCGTCCTCGTACGCAACGAGAACGGCGCGCTGCCCCTGGAGCGCACCGCGTCCGTCGCCCTCATCGGCGCCGCCGCACGCGACGCCCGCGTCCTGGGCGGCGGCTCCGCGACCGTCTTCCCCGCGAGGGTCGTCTCGCCGCTCGACGGTCTGACCGCGGCGCTCGGTGCCGATGCGGTGACGTACGCCGTCGGCGCCGACCCGAGCGACGAACTCGCCCCCGCCGACAAGGGGTTCGCGCTGCGCGCCATCTGCCGGGACGCGGCCGGCAACGTCCTGGGCGAGGGCAGCCTGCCCTCCGGGCAGGTCCAGTGGATCGGCGACGATCTGCCCGACGGCGTCACCCACGAGACGATGGCGAGCATCGAGGTCGTCGGCACGTTCACGCCGCGCGAGAGCGGCGACCACTCCTTCGGGACGCGCGGGCTCGGCGCCTTCAGGCTCACCGTCGCCGGCGAAGTCGTCTTCGACGGGGAGCAGGTGATGGGGGCCGAATCCGACCCCTTCGAGGCGTTCTTCGGCTCACCGGTCGAGCGCGCCAAGGTGAACCTGACGGCCGGTGAGACGGTCGAGGTCTCCCTCCACCACGGCCTCGACAAGGGGTACGCCCCGCCGCTGCCCGGCGTCGTGTTCTCCTTCGTCCACCTCGGGCCGCGGCGCGACCCCGACGAGCTGATCGCCGAGGCGGTCGAGGCCGCCCGGGGCGCCGACACGGCGGTCGTGGTCGTCGCCACCACCGAGCGGGTCGAGTCCGAGGGCTTCGACCGGCAGGACCTGCGGCTGCCGGGCCGCCAGGACGACCTGGTGCGGGCCGTGGCCGCGGCGAACCCGCGGACGGTCGTGGTCGTCAACTCCGGCTCCCCGGTGGAACTTCCGTGGCGCGACGAGGTCGCCGCCGTCCTCCTCGGCTGGTTCCCCGGACAGGAGGGCGGCGCCGCGCTCGCGGACGTCCTCACCGGCGACGAGGAGCCGGGCGGCCGCCTCCCCACGACATGGGGCACCCTCACGGACGCACCGGTCACCGCGGTGACCCCGGCCGACGGCCAACTCGCCTACTCCGAGGGCGTGTTCATCGGCTACCGCGCCTGGGAGAAGGAGGGCAGGACCCCTTCGTACGCCTTCGGCCACGGCCTCGGCTACACCGACTGGACGTACGAGTCGCTCACCGTGGAGGGCGCGACGGCCACGGTCCGCGTCCGCAACTCCGGCCAGCGCGCGGGCCGCGAGGTCGTCCAGGTCTATCTCGCACCGGCCACGCACGACGGCGACCGCCCGGTCCGCTGGCTCGCCGGGTTCGCGGGCGTCGAAGCCGCGCCCGGAGAAAGCGTGGAGGTGCGGGTCGACATCCCGCCCCGCTCCTTCGAGATCTGGGACGAGGCCGCCAACTCCTGGGCACGCCAGGGTGGTTCGTACGAAGTGCAGGCGGGCCGCTCGATCGCCGACCGCCGCCTGAGCGAGTTGATCATCGTGTGACGGTTCGGCGGTGGATCGGTGCGGGCCCCGGGGCGGTACCCCCGGAGCCCGTGGCGTGCGGGGCGGCTGTGGCAGACTCGCGGGCCGACAACAGCACGTTCGGGGGAGAAACACATGTACCCAGGTCAGCAGGGTCAGCCATACCCGCCTCAGCCCTATCCGCCCCAGCAGGGCCAGCCGTACCCGCCCCAGCAGCAATATCAGCAGTTCCCGCCCCAGCAGCAGTACCAGCAGTTCCCGCCGCAGCAGCAGTATCAGCAGCACCCGCCCCAGCAGGGCCAACAAGCCGTGGGCGACGGCATGATGGCGCCCGCGCCCGGTCTCAGCCCCGAGCAGCGCGACCTGGTCCTGCGCATCCAGAACACCACGAAGGTGTTCGTGCTCGGGCTCTTCGTCGGCATCCCGGCCACCTTCGGCGGCGCCCACTTCGGCATCACCGAGAAGCCGCTGGGCTTCGCGGCCGTGCCCGTCGGCATCGTCGGCTTCGTGGTCGGCGTCATCTCGTTCCTCAAGATGAACGCCATGAAGCGGCAGCTCCGTTCGATCACCGCGGACGCCTGGCGCTCCCCGGTCGCCCACCTCCAGAGCGCCCGCAAGGCGGCCACGCTCGCGGCGTATCTCAACGGCCTGCTAGCCCTGCTCTCGCTGGCCGTCGCCGTGTTCCTGCTCATCGCGGGCGCCGGCTGGGGCGCATACGGCAACTCGTTCGGCTTCGGCGCCCTGATGCTCGGCGCGGCCATCCCGCTCGGCCAGGCACTCGCCGCCGCGTCCACCATCCCGCAGCTCCTGCGGGTGATCCCCGCGGGAGCCAGGGTCGGCCAGTCGCTCTACTCGGTGCTGCTGCTCCTCGGCATCATCGTCACCTTCCGCGGCAGCGGCTGGGACACCAAGGCCATCGCGGCGGTCTTCACGCTGATCTGCCTGGGCGCCGTGACGCTGCTCGCCAAGGCGGGCAGGACGATGCGCGGCGAGAGCGGCTGAGAAGTCTCTCGGCGCATCAAGATCCCGCTCAGCGCACCGAGAACCCGTACACCGTCTCCGACTCGTACACCCCACCCGGCCGCAGCACCGTGCTCGGAAACTCCGGCCGGTTGGGGGAATCGGGGAAGTGCTGTGTCTCCAGGGCGATCCCGTCCCCCGGCGCGAACGGCAGCCCCGCGTCGAAGTGGTCCGCCGTGTAGAGCTGAAGGCCCGGCTCCGTCGTCGCCACGGTCAGCACACGCCCCGACGCCGGATCGCTCAGCTCCGCCGCCTCGACCGGCTCCGCGGTGACCCCCTTGTCCAGCACGAAGTTGTGGTCGAAGCCGGCCCCGGCCTTCCGCGCCGCCCGGAAGTCGAACCGCGTCCCGTCGACCTCCTCGTACGCCCCCGTGGGAATCTGCGCCCGGTCCGTCGGCGTGATGCGCGCCGCCGCGATCCGCACCTCGTGCCCGCCTGCGCCACCGCTGCCGGCCCCGGCCAGATTCCAGTACGTGTGGTTGGTGAGGTTCACGACCGTCGCCGCGTCCGTCGTCGCGCGATAGGCGATCCGCAGCCCGCCCGCCTCGTCCAGCGTGTACGTCACCGAGACCGCGAGCCGCCCCGGATACCCCTCCTCGCCGTCGGGACTCACCCGGGAGAGCCGCACCCCGTGCTCGACCTCCGCCGCCTCCCACACCCGCTTGTCGAACCCGGCGTCCCCGCCGTGCAGCGCGTTGGCCCCGTTGTTCCGCGCCAGGCGGTACGTACGGCCGTCGAGTTCGAAGGAACCCCCGGCGATCCGGTTCGCGTACCTGCCGACCAGTGCGCCGAAGTAGGGGCCGGGATGGTCGACGTACCCCTGAAGATCGTCGAACCCGAGCGCCACCGCCCCGCTCCGCCCCGACCGGTCCGGAACTTCCGCCGACTGGATGATCCCGCCGTACGTCAGGACACGTACCCGCACCCCGCCCCTTTCCAGGGTCCAGCGTTGGACGGGCGTGCCGTCGGGGAGCGTCCCGAAGAGTTCGCTGCGCATGATCGCGACCCTACGCCGGGCCGCGCGGCCTCACCCGGCCGGATCCTTGGCGGGGTTCTTGGCCGGATTCTTGGCCTTCACCTGCCGGTAGGCCATCTCCGCGAGCCGCGACTGCCCGTCCTTGCTGGGGTGGAACCAGTCCCAGTGGCTCAACTGGTCGCCGTCGAAGCGGAAGTCGAAGACCGCCCCGCCGTCGTACCGGCAGCGCAGATCCTTCGCGCACACGTCCTTGAGCACGTCGTTGTACGCGACCACGCGGTCCTGCACCGTGTCCCTGCGCTGCGTCGCCTTCGCGTCCACCGCGTCCGGATCCGCCAGCATCGAGGAGCAGATGCCCAGCTTCCACACCTGCTTGCCCAGCGGGTTGGTCCGCCCCTGCGACCAGAGCCGCTTCAGATCCGGCACGGAGGCGACGTACACCTGAGTCTTCGGCAGCTCGCGCCGCAGCGTACGCATCGCCTCCTCGAAGTCGGCGCGGAAATCGGCGACCGGCGTCATCGCCTCCGCCGACGTGCGGCAGGCGTCGTTCGCGCCCGCCATCACCGTGATCAGCTCGGGGCGCTCGGCCGCGGCCTCCTCCAGCTGCCCGGGCACGTCCGCCATCCGGGCGCCCGTCTTCGCGTGGTTCCAGCTGTGTTCGGCGGCCCGGTCCTTCCCGAGCAGCCGGGTCGCCAGGCTCTGCACCTCGGAGTCCGTGCCGGTCGCCCAGGAGGCCTCGGGGCAGTCGGAGAGCACCGAGCAGGCGTCGAAGCCGCGGGTGATGGAGTCGCCGACCGCGGCGATGGAGCGCGGCGTCGAGTCCCAGGTGGGGGTCGGCTTGGGCTTCGGCTTCTTGTGCGCCGACGGGCCGTTGGGGGCGGGAGACGCGCCGCCCTGGGCGTCGCACGCGGTCAGGGCGGCGGCGCCGAGAAGAACCGCCGTCGCGGTGGCGACGGCGGCACGTGAGCGGTGCCTTCGGTTCCGCATCCCCAGGTCCCCTCTGTCGTCGGCGTATCTGTGGTCCGCGTACGCGAACTGAGCGATATGGCGCCCCGTCGGGTGAATGGTGGGCGATTCCTGGCTTTGGGACCGACGGTACGTCACACTCCTTGCGCCGCCGCACGGTAGCCTCGCCACCCAGTGGCACCCTCTTCTCGCGGTTCCGCTAAATTACATCACGTCACATCTGTCCCGTTTTCGGGAGTTTCTCGAATTCAGGGAACAACGCTCGGCACGGGCGCGAGGCCGCTGGGGAAGGCGAACCTCGACCCACACTGGAGGTCCCGGTGACGACACGTGGAGTTCTGTACGTGCACTCCGCGCCCCGCGCGCTGTGTCCGCACGTCGAATGGGCAGTCGCGGGCGTGCTCGGCGCGCGCGTCAACCTCGACTGGATCCGGCAGCCCGCGGCGCCCGGCAGCTGGAGATCCGAGTTCTCCTGGCGGGGCTCGGTGGGCACCGCGTCCAAACTGGCGTCCGCGCTGCGCGGCTGGGATCTGCTGCGCTTCGAGGTCACGTCCGAGCCGTGCGCCACGGCCGAGGGCGAGCGCTACAGCGCCACACCCGAGCTGGGCATCTTCCACGCCGTCACCGGCATTCACGGCGACATCCTGATCCCGGAGGACCGGCTGCGCGCCGCCCTGGCCCGCTCCCAGCAGGGCGAGAGCGACCTGGAGGCCGAACTCGCCAAGCTCCTCGGCAAACCCTGGGACGACGAGCTCGAGCCCTTCCGGTACGCGGGCGAGGGCGCGCCGGTGCGGTGGCTGCACCAGGTGGTCTGACGCGTGGTCTGACGCGTACGAAAAGGGCCCCCACCGATCGGTGGGGGCCCTTTTCGTACGCGTCCTGGGTCAGACCGTCCTGAACGCGAGCACCACGTTGTGGCCGCCGAAGCCGAACGAGTCGTTCAGCGCCGCGATCCGGCCCTCGGGCAGCTTGCGCGGCCCGCCGCGGACGATGTCCGCGTCGACCTCGGGGTCGAGGTTCTCGAGGTTGATCGTCGGCGGGGCGACGCGGTTGGTCAGCGCGAGGACCGTGGCCACGGTCTCCACGCCGCCCGCGCCACCGAGCAGGTGACCGGTCATCGACTTCGTGCTGGTGACCGCCATGTGGTCGACGTCGTGACCGAAGGCCTTGCGCAGCGCCTTGATCTCGGCGACATCGCCCTGCGGGGTCGAGGTCGCGTGCGCGTTCACGTGCATGATCTCGGCGGGCTTCAGGTCGGTGTTGTCGACCAGGTTCTGCAGCGCCGCCGCGATGCCGTTGCCGGACGGCTCGGGCTGCGTGATGTGGTGGGCGTCGGCCGAGATGCCCTGGCCGACGGCCTCGACGTAGATCCGCGCGCCGCGGGCCTTGGCGTGCTCCTCGGACTCCAGGACGATCACGCCGGCGCCCTCGCCGAGCACGAAGCCGTTGCGGTCGGCGTCGTAGGGGCGCGAGGCGCCCGCCGGGTCGTCGTTGTTCTTGGACATCGCCATCATGTTGCCGAACGCCACGATCGGCAGCGGGTGGATCGCCGCCTCCGTGCCGCCCGCGACGACGACGTCGGCACGGCCGGTGCGGATCATCTCGATCGCGTAGCCGATGGCCTCCGCGCCCGACGCGCACGCCGACACGGGGGTGTGGACACCGGCGTGGGCGCCCAGCTCGATGCCGACGTTGGCCGACGGGGAGTTGGGCATCAGCATCGGCACGGTGTGCGGGGAGACGCGGCGTACGCCCTTCTCCTTGAGCACGTCGTACTGGTCGAGCAGGGTGGTCACGCCGCCGATGCCGGAGGCGATGACCGCGCCGAGGCGGTCGGGGTCGACGCTCTTGTCCTCGCCGGCCTTGTCGGTGTAGCCGGCGTCCGCCCAGGCCTCCTTGGCCGCGATCAGCGCGAACTGCGCCGAGCGGTCCAGCTTCCTGGCCTGCGGACGCGGGATGATCTCGCCGGGCTCGACGGCGATCTGGCCGGCGATACGGACGGGCAGCTCGGCCGCCCAGTCCTGCTCGATCAGGCTCACACCCGAACGGCCCGCGAGCAGACCTTCCCAGGTCGAAGCTGCGTCGCCACCCAGCGGTGTGGTTGCGCCGATACCGGTGACGACCACGGTGCGATTGGTCGAGTTCACAGGAAAATTCTCCACGGTGTTGAGGGGATCAGCGGCGCCACCGCCGGGTGGCGACAGCAGTGCGGCCTGATCAGGCCTGGTGCTCGACGATGTACTTGGTGGCGTCGCCGACCGTCTTGAGGTTCTTGACGTCGTCGTCGGGGATCTTGACGTCGAAGCGCTCTTCGGCGGCGACGACGACCTCGACCATGGACAGCGAGTCGACGTCCAGGTCGTCGGTGAAGGACTTGTCCAGCTGGACGTCCTCGACCGGGATGCCGGCGATCTCGTTCACGATCTCGGCGAGACCGGCGACGATCTCTTCCTGAGTGGCGGCCATGTTGGCGCTCCTTCTTATGTATCCAGAGGGTGTGGCGGCTTCCGAACCGGACCGGATGATCCGGACGAGATGCCTAGGGGAGGGTAACGACCGTGGCGGCGTACACGAGACCCGCCCCGAAGCCGATGACGAGCGCGGTGTCGCCGCTCTTCGCCTCGCCGGTCGCCAGAAGCCGCTCCATCGCGAGCGGAATCGAGGCGGCCGACGTGTTGCCGGTGGTCTCCACGTCACGGGCGACCGTGACGTGCTCCGGCAGTTTCAGGGTCTTCACCATCGAGTCGATGATCCGCATGTTGGCCTGGTGCGGGATGAAGACGTCCAGGTCGTCCGGGCTCAGGCCGGCGGCGTCCAGCGCCTCCTTGGCGACCTTCGCCATCTCGAACACGGCCCAGCGGAAGACCGCCTGGCCCTCCTGCGTGATGGCAGGGAACTTGTCGGGCGCGCCCTTGCGGTACGCGTCCCAGGACTCGGTCTGCTTGATCGTCTCGGACTTGTCGCCCTCCGAGCCCCAGACCGTCGGGCCGATCTTCGGCACGTCGGACGGGCCCACGATCACGGCGCCCGCGCCGTCACCGAACAGGAAGGCCGTCGCGCGGTCCTCCAGGTCGGTGAGGTCGCTCAGCCGCTCCACGCCGATGACCAGGACGTACTCGGCGGAACCCTCGACGACCATGCCCTTGGCGAGGGTGAGGCCGTAGCCGAAGCCCGCGCAGCCCGCGGAGATGTCGAACGCGGCGGGCTTGCCCGCGCCGATCTTGTCCGCGATCTCGGTGGCGATGGCCGGGGTCTGCTTGAAGTGCGAGACGGTCGAGACGATCACGCCGCCGATCTGCTCGGGCGTGATGCCCGCGTCGGCGATCGCCTTGCCCGAGGCCTCGATGGACATCGCGGCCACGGTCTCCTCGTCGGAGGCCCAGTGGCGGGTCGCGATGCCGGAGCGGGAGCGGATCCACTCGTCGGACGAGTCGATCGTCTCGAGGATCACCTCGTTGGGCACGACACGCGTGGGCCGGTAGCCGCCGACGCCCATGATGCGCGCGTAAGGGGCTCCCTTACTGGGCTTGATCTTCGACATGCTCTCCAGGCTCCTTCTCAGGCACCCGCCGCGTCGGCGGCGGATGCGGTGTCGGTGATCAGCGCAGATGCGGCGTCGAGGTCGTCCGGGGTCTTCAGGGCCACCGTCTTCACACCGGGCAGGGCGCGCTTGGCGATCCCGGTCAGCGTGCCGCCGGGGCACAGCTCGATCATGCCCGTGACGCCGAGCTCCTTGAACGTCTCCATGCACAGGTCCCAGCGCACCGGGTTGGCCACCTGGCCGACAAGGCGCGACACCACGTCGGAGCCGGACGCCACGGCCTTGCCGTCACGGTTCGACACGTACGTCAGCTTCGGGTCGGCGACGTCGAGGGCCTTGGCGGCCTCCTCGAGCGTGGCGACGGCCGGAGCCATGTGGTGCGTGTGGAACGCGCCCGCGACCTTCAGCTGCACGACACGGCGGACGCCCTCGGGCTTGTCCGCCTCGAGCGCGGCGAGCTGCTCGGCGGTGCCCGCGGCGACGATCTGGCCCGCGCCGTTCACGTTCGCCGGCGTCAGGCCGAGCTTCTCCAGGTGCGGGACGGTGACCTCGGGGTCGCCGCCGAGCAGCGCCGCCATGCCGGTCTCCGTGATCGCGGCGGCGTCGGCCATGGCGAGCCCGCGCTTGCGTACGAGGCGCAGCGCGTCGTCGTCGGTGAGCACACCGGCGTACGCGGCAGCGGTGACCTCGCCGACGCTGTGCCCCGCGACCGCGCCGGGCTTGTTCGCCGCGAGCGCGTCACCGAGTGCCTCGGCGGCGAGCAGACCGGCGGCCACAAGGAGCGGCTGGGCCACGGCGGTGTCGCGGATCGCGTCCGCGTCGGCCTGCGTGCCGTAGTGGGCAAGGTCCAGCCCGATGGCGTCCGACCACGCGCCGAGGCGGTCGGCCGCGCCGGGGAGTTCGAGCCAGGGAGTCAGGAAGCCGGGCGTCTGAGCGCCTTGGCCGGGAGCGACGAGTACGAGCACTCTCACACTCTCTCTTGTGGACGGTGCATGCCGCCCGTGGGGACAGGGACGAAGAACCGCTGGGGGAATTGTAGGGGCCCGACAAAATCCTACGGTTGAAGATCTCCGTCGGCCAGACGCCCCAGGATCAGCGCGATCCGCAGCGTGAATGCGGAGCGTACGTCCGATGGCGACCAGCCGGTGACGTCAGTCACACGTCGCAGCCGGTAGCGCACGGTGTTGGGGTGCACGAAGAGCATCCGGGCGGCCCCTTCGAGGCTGCTCGCCTGTTCCAGATAGACGCTCAGCGTCTCCAGGAGCGCGGAGCCCGCCTCCTCCAGCGGTCTGTAGATCTCCTCCACCAGCTGCTCCCGCGCGGCGGGATCGCTCGCGATCGCGCGCTCCGGCAGGAGATCGTCCGCGAGAACGGGCCTCGGGGCGTCCTGCCAGGCGGCGCACGCCTTGAGCCCGGCGGCCGCCGCCTGTGCGGAACGGGTGGCCGCGAGCAGGTCGGGGACGATGGGGCCCGCGACGACGGGCCCGGCCGCATACGGACCGATGAGCCCCTTGGCGACATGCAGCGGATTGTCGCTGCCGCCCGCGATGACGACCAGGCGGTCGCCCAGCACACCGGTCAGGACCTGCAGCTTGGCGTGCCGGGCGGCGCGGCGGATGGCCTCGACGGTGAGCTCGCTGTCGCCGTCGGGCGCGGTGCCGAGGACGACGCAGACGTGTTCGGGCGAGTTCCAGCCGAGCGCGGCGGCTCTGCTCACCGCCCCCTCGTCGGCCTCCCCGGACAGGACGGCGTTGACGACGAGCGACTCGAGCCGGGCGTCCCAGGCACCGCGTGCCTCGGCGGCCTGCGCGTAGACCTGGGCGGTGGCGAAGGCGATCTCGCGGGCGTAGACGAGCAGCGCCTCGCGGAGGATGGACTCATCTCCCGGGGCCGCGATCTCGTCGACCGCGGACTCCATCACCTCGATCGTCGTACGCACCATCTCGACGGTCTGGCGCAGGGTGATCGCCCTGGTCAGCTCGCGGGGTGCGGTCCCGAAGACATCGGTGGAGATGGCCTGTGGCGCATCCGGATGCCGGAACCACTCGGTGAAGGCGGCGATACCGGCCTGCGCCACCAGGCCGATCCAGGACCGGTTCTCCGGTGGCATCGCCCGGTACCAGGACAACGTCTCGTCCATGCGCGCGATGGCCTGCGCCGCCAGACTGCCGGAGGACTGCTCCAGGCGCTTCAGCGTGGCTGAGTGCGCGTGAGCCTTCCGATGTGCGTCCTGACGGGCGGCTTCCTCATGGGCTGCCTGGTGGGCGTCCTGGTGGGCTTCGTTCGCAGAGGGTTCGGGCACGGGGACAAGACTGCCTTATCGGGACGGCGGTGTGCGGTGCCGGGTCGTATGTGGGGTGGGGATTGGGGGTGGCGGCGCACCGTACCGGAGGTTGGCCGGGGTGTGGGTTTCCGGGCGGGGGCGGGCGATGCGCGGTCTACCGTGGGTGCGTGATTGATGTACGGCGCTCCGGCGATCGGTACCGCGGCGGGGAGCCCGGCACCGGTATCGAGACCTTCCACGCCTTCTCCTTCGGGCCGCACTACGACCCCGACAACCTCCGCTTCGGCGCGATCCTGGCCTGCAACGAAGAGCGGCTCGCGCCCGGCGCGGGCTTCGACGAGCACCCGCACAGCCACACGGAGATCGTGACGTGGGTGGCCGAGGGCGAGCTCACCCATCGTGACTCCACGGGCCAGCAGTCGGTGGTCCGCCGGGGCGACGTCCAGCGCCTGAGCGCGGGCGGCGGCGTCCGCCATGTGGAACGCAACGACGGAGCGGATCCCCTGGTCTTCGTCCAGATGTGGCTCTCCCCGCTCGCACCGGGAGGCGACCCGTCCTACGAGGTGGTCCACGGCATCGCGGACTCCACCCCTTACGCGGTCCCGGCAGCGGGAGCCCTCCTCCACGTCCGCCGCCTGTCCCCGCAGGAACGCACCGCGCTACCGTCCGCGCCTTTCGTGTACGTCCACGTGGTGCGCGGCGAAGTCCGCCTGGGCGGGGCGGATCTACGGCAGGGCGACGCGGCCCGGCTGACGGGGGAGGCCCCTCAGGAGGCAGCGGCTACGTCTCCGACGGGGGCGGAACTGCTGGTGTGGGAGATGTCGGGCTGAGAGCGGGACGCGCCTAGCGGCACCCGCTGCCGCGCACCGCCGCCGCCGTTGTGGGCAGTCGTGCCGCTGGGGCGGCACGGGTGGGCACAACGGCGGCACCCCGCAACCGCCGGGCTGCGGAAACCCCCGTCCGGCACCCAAGACGCGGGGCACAGCCAACCCAGGGGTCGATCAAGGCCCGCTTACAGCTCGGAGAGCACCGCATCGGTAAACGCGGGCCACACCTCAACCGCCCAAGGCCCAAACGCCCGATCCGTCAGAGCGACACACGCCGCCCCCGCATCAGGGTCGACCCACAGAAACGTCCCGGCCTGCCCAAAGTGTCCGAACGTCCGCGCCGAAGAAGAACTCCCCGTCCAGTGCGGCGACTTGGAGTCCCGGATCTCGAATCCGAGCCCCCAGTCATTGGGATTCTGATGCCCGTACCCCGGCAGCACCCCCTTCAGCCCCGGATACGCCACGGACATCGCCTCAGCCACAGTCCGCGGATCCAGCAACCGCGGCACCTGCACCTCCGCCGCGAACCTCACCAGATCATCCACGGTGGATACCCCGTCCTTGGCGGGCGATGCACCCCCTTCGAGCGACGTGGCCCCCATGCCCAGCGGCTCAAGCACCGCCTGCCGCAGATACTCCCCGAAGGGAATCTCCGTCGCCTTGGCGATGTGATCCCCAAGCACCTCGAACCCCGCGTTCGAGTACAGCCGCCGCGTCCCGGCAGGCGCCGTCACCCGGTGCTCGTCGAAGGCGAGCCCACTGGTGTGCGCGAGCAGATGCCGCACGGTCGACCCCTCGGGCCCGGCGGGCTCGTCGAGCTCGATCGCCCCCTCCTCGTACGCCACCAGCGCCGCGTACGCCGCGAGCAGTTTGGTGACCGAGGCGAGCGCGAACCGGTGCCCCGTGGGCCCATGGGCCCCGACGATCGTGCCGTCCGCTCGGACGACGGCGGCGGCAGCGGTCGGTACCGGCCAGTTCTCGATCAACGCCAGGCTCTGCATGCGTACGAGCCTAAGCGCCCTAGAGGCTCAGCCGCATAGAGGGGTCCGGCCTGCGCACGAAGCCGAGCGAGGCATAGAGCGGCTCCGCCTCCGCCGACGCGTTGAGATCGACACTGCCCGCACCCCGCTCACGGAACCAGTCGAGCAGCGCCTCCATACAGGCCCGCGCATACCCGTGGCGCCGCTGCTCGGGATCGGTGGCGACACTGAACACATAACCGACGGCCCCGTGCGGATTCCCCGCCCGCCCGATGCGGTAGTCCAACGTCCCCACGACCGAGGCCGCCAGCCTCCCCGGCCGGTTGGGGAAGTCGACGACGAACGCCGCGAACTCCCCGTCCGGATCGGCCAGTCTGCCCCGCACCGTGGGCACGGACTCGGCATGCCAACTGGTGTCGGACTTGCCCCCGGAACGGGCGGCGAAGACCGAATCGATCATCACCTGCCGCAACCTGATCAGTTCCTCGGCATCCTCTGGCAGCGCACGGCGAACAACAGTCATGATCGACACCGTAGTCACCGCTCGACGGGATTTCCCGTGGATTGTTTCCGTCACATATTTCCTCCCGGTACCGCTTGCTTCGAGCGCACTCCAAGGTTCTAGCGTGGTGGTCATGACGGTGATGGAGACCGAGACCACCCCCGCACAGGGACTGACCGACACAAAGGCTGACGGCTGCGCCTCGGCGCCCACCGCCCACCCACGCCCGGACGGGCAGGACCACTACACGATCAGCGAGGTCGTCGCCTTCATCGGCCTGACCGCACACACTCTGCGCTGGTACGAGCGAATCGGCCTGATGCCCCACATCGACCGCTCCCACACGGGCCAGCGCCGCTACCGCAACCGCGATCTCGACTGGCTCACCTTCGTCGGCAAGCTCCGCCTGACCGGAATGCCGGTGGCCGACATGGTCCGCTACGCCGAACTGGTCCGCGAAGGCGACCACACCTTCAACGAGCGCCACGAACTCCTCGAACAGACACGCCGCGACGTCCGCACGCGCATCGCGGAACTCCAGGACACGCTCGCCGTACTCGACTACAAGATCAACTTTTACTCGGACGCCCGACAGGCGCCGGAGAGGCACTGAACCTGATGACCGCACAGACAGGCCAGATCGCGAAGGTCCAGCTCGGGACGGAAGGACCCGAGGTCGGCGTCCAGGGACTCGGCTGCATGGGCATGAGCTTCGCGTACGGCCCGACCGACGCCGACGAGGCCCGGGCCACCCTGGAACACGCCCTGGACCTGGGCGTCACCCTCTACGACACCGCCGACGCCTACGCCGCCGGTGAGAACGAGCAGTTCCTCTCTCCCTTCTTCAAGGCCCATCGCGACGAGGTCGTCATCGCGACCAAGTTCGCCCTGGCCGTGCACCCGGACGATCCGACGAAGCGGATCATCAACAACGACCCCGCGTACATCCGTTCCTGCGTCGACGCGAGCCTGCGACGCCTCGGCGTGGACGCCATCGACCTCTACTACATGCACCGCCGCGACCCGAACGTGCCGATCGAGGAGACGGTCGGCGTGATGGCCGAACTCGTCGCCGCCGGCAAGGTCAAGCACCTGGGCCTCAGCGAGGTCACCGGCCCCGAACTCCGCGCCGCCCACGCCGTCCACCCCATCGCCGCCCTCCAGTCGGAGTGGTCGCTCTTCAGCCGGGACATCGAGCGGGGCGTCGTCCCCGCCGCCGCCGAACTCGGCGTAGGCCTCGTCCCCTACTCGCCGCTCGGCCGCGGTTTCCTCACCGGCTCGTTCGTCAGCGCCGACAAGGAACTCGGCGAGGACGACTTCCGCCGCCAGCAGCCCCGCTTCACGGGCGACAACGCCGCCGCCAACTCGGCCCTCCTCGAACCGGTGCGCACCGTCGCCGACGCCCACGGCGTGAGCCTCGGCCAGATCGCCCTCGCCTGGGTCCAGCGGCAGGCCCAGACCTACGGGCTGACCGTCGTCCCCATCCCCGGCACCCGCAAGCGCACCCGGGTCGAGGAGAACACCGCGGCCACCCGCATCGAGCTCACCCCCGCCGAACTCGACCTCCTCGCCCCCATTGCCGCCCAGGTCGCGGGCGACCGCTATGCCGACATGACGTTCACCTCGGCCGGCCGGGAGTAGCCCCAGGGGGACGCCTCGGCCCTGCCGGGTCGTCCCCGCCCACCGGCTCGGGCCGGTCACGCCAACCCCAGGGCGAAGACCGCGAACCCGGCCGCCAACAGCCCGGCGAGGGCCCGACGCCCGTGCGTCGCCCGCTTCCAGGGAGCCTCGAAGCCGCGCGTGCGGCTGCCTATCAGCACCAGCAGGGCCCCAAAGACCGGAAGCCAGGCGATCCGGGCGACTATCCAGCCCAGGGTGTCCGGTGCCGCGGTCAGCCCCGGCACCGTGCCCCCGAGGAACGAACCGGGCACGGCCGCGGCGAGCAGCGCCGTCTGGTGCCAGCACAGGATCGTCATCGCCGACAGGTTGATCACGACGACCGGCGCCCACAGCGCGGGCCTGCGCAGCAGCCTGCCGATCCGCTCGCGCAACAGGATCGCCGCACCGCTCTGCGCGGCCGCCAGCGCCAGGACCAGCAGCGACGGAGGATGCGAATTGGTCCGGGCCTCGCCCGGCACGCCGACCATCGACGCCGGATAGTGGAACGCGAGCAGCAAGGCGGCGAACAGGGCCGTGCCCCCGATCAGCAGCAACCACGCGCCGCGCCTGCCCAGCTTCTTCTCGCCCCAGCTGACGCCCAGTTGATAGGCGAACATCCAGCCGGGCAGCAGATTCAACAAGCTCAGCCAGGACGGCATGGCGTCCCCGACCGGCCCGTAGCGCAGGAAGTCGACGACGGCGACCGAGCCGAGCAGCGGCGCCGCGGCCCAGGCCCCGAGCCGCTCTGCCGCTCGGATGCACCACGGCGTGAGAGCGGTGATCACCGCATAGATGCCGACGAACCACAGCGGCTGTATGACCAGCGTGGACCCCGTGCGCAGAGTCGTCCCCGGCACCCCCAGCGCGTACAACACCGGGAGCAACGCGGCCCATACGGCCGTCACCCCGAGGACCGGGCGCCCGAGACGCGCCACCCGCCCGCGGAGCCAACGCCCCGTCGACTCGCCGCGCGCCACCGCACGGCGGTACGACAGAGCGGAGGCATATCCGCCGACCAGGAAGAAGATGCCCAGCATCTGCAGCACCCAGCTCAGCGGTGCGAAGAATCCGAACGCGGCCAGGGGACTGGCATTGTGCAGCGCGCCTTCCGCGTCGAGGGTGAAGCCGCCGAGCAGCCAGTGCCCGGTCGGCACGGCGAGCAGGGCCAGCGCGCGCAGCCCGTCTATGGCCCGGTCGCGATGGGCGGGCGTCTTGGCGTCGATCGCTGCCGCGGTCCCGCGCAGCTTGGCCAGGGGTGCAAGGCTCATGACCGCTCTCCGATGGGACGGGCGCCGGCGGTGGGCTCACTTCCGTCGATGCCGCTGTCCGGTGTGGTGCCGGAAGGTGTCCGTGCGATCGCGGCGAAGGCCTGCAGCGAATCCGTCCCCGGCGCGAAGTAGCCGGTGTGGCCCTCGGCCCGTTCGGCGGGAACGCGCCGGGCGCCGAAGCCCGGTCCTGCCGGGTCCGCGCCGTGGCCGAGGCCGAACAGCTCGACGTTCGGCACATCGCCGATCCAGTCGCTGTCGTCCCGGGCGGCCCAGACGCGGGCGGTGGTGTGCAGATCGGAAACGCTGTCCGCACGCATGCCGGGGGAGCCGAGCACCACCAGGTCGGACGCCGGCAGCTTCGGAGCCGCGAGGCCGCACACCACCGAGCCATAGCTGTGGCAGAACACGGCGGGCCGTGGGGCACCCAACGCCGTCAGTCCCTGCACGAATCGCGCGAGGCGGGGAGCACCCGCTTCCGCGAGCCGTCCCGTCGCCGCGTCGGGGCCGAGACCGACCGGCGTGGTGTACCCGACCCAGGCCACCACGGCCGTGCGGTCACCCGCCGCCGCGTGCAGCGAACGTGCCATCCCCGCCGGTGTGCCGTACTGGTCCTTCGAGCGGTCGAAAGTGCTCAGGTCGATGTCGGATCCCGGCACGACGACCGACACACGGTCGGCGCTCGCCAAGTCGCCGTAGACCTCCGCGATTTGGCCCCTGCCGCGCGGGTCGAAGGCGAGTATCCGCCGACCGGGATCCAGCAGCTCTTCGTACCGGGCGACCAGGGAACGGGCCCGCTCATGATCCTGCTGTGTGAGGCCCGGATCGCTCGCACGGGCCCGCTCGCGGTCACGCTCGGCCTTCAGGGAAAGGGAGTTGGCCTCGTACCGCAATGAGATCGGGGCGCCGTCCAGATTGCCGACGACCGACGGGTGCCGCTCCGCCAGCTCACGCTGCCGGGCGTCGCTCAACGAGCCGAAGAACGCGGCCACTCGGGCGGGGGGCGCGGTCGCCGGATCCGGCAGCTCCACCCCCTGCGTATGGTCTGCGCGCCAGGCATGCGTGCCCGGTGGTGGGCCGGTGATCGGCTGCTGTTCATTACCGACGGCCCAGCCCGTCGTACCGGCCACGACCGTCGTCGTGAGAGCCGCGGCGATCAGCGTCCGCTTGCTGCGGGCCTTCCAGTTGCCGCGAGACCTGGTAGACCTGCGAGACCTGCGAGATTCCTGAGAACGAAGGCCCATGGCCCGTCTCCCTCCCCAATTCGTTGCGCGCTCTGGCGTGACGAGGGGAAAGGTAGGAAGACGATGACCCGCGACACCTCACACTGCGGTGCCAACTCGCAACTGATACCGGGGTATGTGGAGCTGATACCGCGGTAGGGGGGGCGGGAGCTCTACTGCTCGCCGGGCGTGATGAGGCCGGACTCGTACGCGAAGATCACGGCCTGTGCGCGGTCGCGCAGATCCAGCTTGGAGAGGACCTTGCCGATATGGGTCTTCACCGTCTGCTCGGCGAGGACCAGACGCTCGGCGATCTCCTGATTGGAGAGCCCGCGCGCGATCAGCACCAGTACCTCGGTCTCACGCGGCGTCAGGCCGTTCAGCCGCAGCGACTGGTCGTTGCGCGGCCGCTGCTTGGCGAAGTCCGTGATCAGTCGCCGCGTCACCGACGGTGCGAGCAGTGCCTCCCCGGCCGCCACCACGCGGACCGCCGAGATCAGATCGGCGGGCGGGGCGTCCTTGAGGAGGAAACCCGAGGCGCCGGAGCGCAGCGCCTCGTACACATAGTCGTCCACGTCGAAGGTGGTGAGCATCAGCACCTTGGGAACGTGCACCACGCCGGGCGGCGGGTCCAACAGGGCCCGAGTGGCGGCCAGTCCGTCCATCTCCGGCATCCGGACATCCATCAGGACGACATCGGGATGGGTGCGGCGGCTGACGTCGACACCCTCCTTGCCGTTCGGCGCTTCGCCCACGACGTCGATGTCGCTCTGCGCCGCGAGCAGCGCGGCGAAGCCGGCCCGCACCATGTTCTGGTCATCGACGATGATCACGCGGATGGTCATGCGGTTCCGGAGTCCTTCTTCAGGAGGGGGAGTTGGGCCGCGACGCGGTAGCCGCCGTCGGGCAGTGGCCCGGTGTCGACCGTGCCGCCGACCAACCGTACGCGTTCGCGCATGCCGACGAGTCCGTGTCCCGTGCCGCCGCTCTCCAGCGGAGCGGGTGGATCGGTCGCCGGGCCGTTGACAACGAGGATCAGCAGGTGTTCCTCGTCCAGGGTCAGGGTGATGGAGGTGCGTGCTCCCGGCGCGTGCCGCATCACGTTCGACAGGGCTTCCTGGACGATGCGGTACGCGGACAGGTCGACGGCCGGTGTCACATCGGCCAGTTGTGTGAGCACGGACAGTTCGGGACGGGACAGATCGACCGGCAGGCCGGCGCGCACCGTCGCCTCCACCAGCTGCGGCAGTCGGCTGAGCCCCGGCTGCGGTGCCCGCTCGCCCTGCGCGTCCTCACTGCGCAGCACCGCAAGCAGCCGCCGCATCTCCGTGAGGGATTCACGGGCGCTCGCCGCTATGCTCCCGAACTCCTCGCGGGCCGACTCCGAAAGGCCGTCCAGGCGGTAGGGCGCGGAGTCCGCCTGCACCGTGATGACGGACATGTGGTGGGCCACGACATCGTGCAACTCCCGGGCGATACGCGCCCGTTCCTCGAGGAGGGTGCGCTGGGCGCGCTCGGCCTCGCTGATGGTCTCCTGCTCGACGAGTCTGCGCTGTGCGTCGCCGCGCTCCCGCAGCAGGGCGCCGAGCAGCAACGCGACACCGCTCAGCACGATCAGCAGCACGCTGGTGTCCTGGCTGCCGGCGTCGCGGAACGCGCCGAGGACAAGGCTCGTGACGACCGTGACCAGCCAGATGCCCAGGAGGGTGCGCCGGCTCTCGCGCAGCGAGAGGACGAGGCACAGGGCCACGTACGCCACGATGATCATGGCCGTCCAGGGGGCGGGGCGGTCCTGGCTCGCGGACATCGTGACGATCGCCCCGAGGACATCGGCGACGATCATGATGTACCAGGCGAGCATGGGGCGGCTGATCGCCAGCAGCAGGGGTGCGGACTGGGCGACGCCCAGGGCGCCCGCGAGGCCGCCGCTCGCCCCGTAGTCGTTCGTGAGCACCTGGGTGGTGACCGGGATGAGTGTCGCGACGAACGCCAGCGCGATGATCAGGGGCAGCAGCCGCATCCAGCGCTGGGGAGCCTGCGCCAGCACAGGATCGGTCCGCCCCGCGGGCGTCGTGAAGAACACCCCGGCCCGTCCGAGCCCTTCGCGGGCGCCCGCGGTCGCACGTCGAAGGGCGCCCCCGCGCCGGCCCGGCTCGGCGGCCGATGGGCGGGGATCCTGGTCCGGTGGTGTCGATGCGCTGCTCATGGCCTGCTCAGCGTAGGCATGAAGCATCTCGCTCGGCGTCGTACCGCGGAGCTGACCCGCACCTCATACCCAGGTACGAACAGAGCCCCCGGCCATACCGAGGTATGACCCGAGCCCCGCAGGCCCCGCCATGCCCCGTGACCCGGCTCCGACCTTGCAGCTCCCGCCTCGCAAGGTCAGAGCTCCGCCAGCAGCTCGGCCTTCTTCGACGTGAACTCCTCGTCCGTCAGCAGCCCGGCCTGATGCAGCTCGCCGAGGTGCCGGATACGTTCGGCGATGTCCGCCGGATCGCGCCGGGTCACCGGGGCGGCAGCGCCGACCGTGCCAGGGGTCAGAGCCGGGCCCGACGCCCGCACCGCGGCGAGCACCGACGCCGCGAAGGGCAGCGACTCGTGCACCGGGCCGTAACCGAGACCGAAGACGACGGCCGCGGGGTCCTGGTCCGCCTGCGCGGGCTGGGCGACGGGGGTCTCGCGACGCAGCAGCCGCAGATGGCCCTCGAAGACCTCGGGAGAGCGCCACTCGACGCCGCTCAGGTCCGTGACCAGGAAGCTCTGGTCGCCGGCCTTCCACTTCGCGGACGAAGCGCCGGTCCAGAACCATCGGAAGGCCACCGATTTGCCGTCGAAGGACGCCTTGCCGTCGTACGCCTTGAACTGCAGCGGCGTCTCCGGCGCGGCGACCAGATAGCGATCCGGAGGCCCGCAGTCGTCCGGGGTCAGCAGGGCCCGCAGCTCGTCCGCGTAGTACTCCGCGAGCGTCTCCCGCTCGGCGGGCAGCACGAGCCTGTACGGGTCGCAGCCGTCCTTGAGCTGACCCGCCGCTGCCTCCATCAGCGGATCCGCGCCCGGTCTCGGCACGGCGTGCAGGACGACAGTCCCGCGCTTGCCAGGAGTCAGTGTCACCGCTGCGATCGCCTCATGGGGGATGCGGCGTTCACCGAGCGCCTGCAGGAGCTTCGGTGTGCGGATCCCCCGTTCGTAGCGGATGAGCACGGAGTCGGACTCGAACTCCCAGGCGGCATGAAATCCGGCCAGTACGTCACCCATGCGGCTCATCGTAGGCGGCACGCGCGCCTCCGTCCCTCCTGCGGCGGGCCGCTGTTTTGTCGATTTCTACGCGCGTCAGGCCGCTGTCGTGCCGGAAAAACCCTCCCGGCACGCGTCATCCCCGTCCGCGCACCGCACTGAGCGGTACGAGCCAATGCCGATGTCGGCGAAGTTCCTGAGGCTCTCCGTGCCCGGTTCGAAGTACCCGGTGTGGCCGACCGCGCCCCTGGCGGACAGCACCCGCGCGCCGAAGTCCCGTGAGACCGGATCGGCCCCGTGACCCAGCCCGCCGACCTCCATGTTCGGTACATCTGCGATCCAGTCGTCGCCGTCCCTGGTGGCCCAGACCCGGGCACCGGTGCCCAGCTGCGACGCCGAGTCGGCGCGCATTCCGGGGCTGCCCGCGACCGCGATGTCGGAGACGCGGGACGGCAGGTCCCGCGCGGCGACCCCGCAGACCACCGAGCCGTAGCTGTGGCAGTACAACGCGACGGGGGAGTGGCCGGGCAGTCCGCGCACCAGGGAGTTGAGCCGGACCGCGCCGTCCTCCGCGCGCATGGACGTCGCCGCGTCCACACCGAGACCGACGGGCGCGGTGTAGTCCGCCCAGGCGATCACGGCGGTACGCGCGCGTGGGCTCGCCGCACGCTCCGCGCCGTACAGGGCCTTGGCCATGCCGACGGGTGCCGAGTACTTGCGGTTCGTCCGCTCGAAGGTCAGCAGGTTGGTGTCCACACCGGGCACCACGACCGACACCCTGGACGCCTTTTCGAGGTCTCCGAAGACCTCGGCTATGCGGCCCGACCCCATCGGGTCGAAGGACAGGACCTGCCGGCCCGGGCGCATCATCACGCCGAACCGCTTCATCCTGCGCTCTGCCTCCTGCTGCCCGAGGGGCGAGAGGCGCTTGTCGTGCATGCGTCGCTGCTCGATCTTGCGGGCCTTGCCCAGCGCGACGTTGTTCGCGCGGTATCGCAGCTCTACGGGGGCACCGTTCATGTTGCCGACCGCCAAGGGGTACCGGGCGGCGAGCCGGGCGCGATCCTGCGCGTCGAGCGAGGCGAAGAAGTGGGCGAGCCTGCCGGCCGGGCCATCGGGGTCGGGCAGCGCCCGGCCGTTGATGTGCCCTCGCTCCCAGGCGGAGAGCGTGGCTTCGAGCGGCGACGCGGCGTGTTTGTGGTTGCGCACCGCGGTCCAGCCGGTCGTCGCCAGCATGACGAACACGACGGCGAGCGCGAGCAGTGCGCGCCAGACGTTGAGTTGGGGGGAGGAGTCGAAGGAAGTCACTACGGAACAGCCTAGGAGAATCGTGATGCCTGCCGTGCACTGGGTGAGGCAGATCACGTTTCCTGTGGGGTAATTGAGGCAAAGCGGGCGCGCATCGAGCGATTTCATCACGCTCCGTAGGTGGCGCGTAAGCGCAGCGCACTCGGGGCGCATGGTTACGTACGGTGCTTACCCGTGCCGCTCAACGTAGCGAAACGCTCCGGAAGTTGATCGCGTCACGTGGGTCGCACCCTGCGTACGCGATCACTCCTTGCGCCAGTTCTCCGCCAGTGCCGGCCCCAGGTGGTCGAGATACGACTCGGTGAGCGCGCGGATCGATTCGACGCTGGTGTCCTCGCCCGCTCCCCACAGTTGACCGGTCACCCGCATCACCCCGCTGAACGCGGCGACCACCACCCGCGGTCGCGGGTCCTCGTCCATGTCGAGACCCTCGCGCTCGGCGATCACGCGCGCGATCTCCTCCTCCATCTCGATGGAGCGGCGCAGGTGGACGGCGAGCAGGGAGGGGGTGGATTCGATCATCCGGTAGGTGCGCATGTGGAGTTCGACCGGGACGACCTCCTCGATGGACCGGCCCATCGCGTCCCAGGCGCCGATGACGGCCTCGCGCAGCGCGACGAACGGCGCTTCGTCGGCGGGCCGTTCGCGCAGCACCTCGACGAACCGCCGCTCAACCATCTCCTGCACGGCGAAGGCGGTCTCCTGCTTGTTGGCGAAGTACCGGAAGAATGTGCGCTGGGAGACGTCGACGGCCTCGGCGATCTCGTCGACGGTCGTCTCCTCGTACCCCTTGGTCGTGAAGAGCTCGAGCGCCGCATGCAGGAGCGCGTTACGAGTGCGCTGCTTCTTGCGCTCGCGAAGGCCCGGCCGGGAGGGCCCGTCGGCCGTCTCTCCGTACGCCTCGACCTGCGACTCCGCCGAGTCCGACGCTTGCTGCTCGGTCCTCACACCGTGGTCCTCTTCCTGCCTGTCCGCTCAGCTCACCTTATCTGTGAGCGACGTGACAGTTACCGACTTGTGAATTGGTTTGTCAACTGTCAGCGGCTGACATTAGCCTCGCGCACATGACTAGTCAGACCACCGTCGACAAGGCGGACAAGGCGCCGGAGCCCTCGTCCGCTCCGGCCGCGACCAAGGGCCTGCGTGGCCACCCTTGGCTGACGCTCTTCTCCGTCGCGATCGGCGTGATGATGGTCGCGCTGGACGGCACCATCGTGGCGATCGCCAACCCGGCCATCCAGAAGGATCTCGGCGCCTCGCTCGCGGACGTCCAGTGGATAACCAACGGCTACCTCCTCGCGCTGGCCGTCGCGCTCATCACGGCGGGCAAGCTCGGTGACCGCTTCGGCCACCGGCAGACCTTCCTCATCGGCGTCGTGGGCTTCGCCGCCGCCTCGGGGGCCATCGGCGTCTCCGGGAGCGTCTCCCTGGTGATCGCCTTCCGTGTGCTCCAGGGTCTCTTCGGCGCGCTGCTGATGCCGGCCGCCCTCGGCCTGCTGCGCGCCACGTTCCCGGCCGAGAAGCTGAACATGGCGATCGGCATCTGGGGCATGGTCATCGGAGCCTCCACCGCGGGCGGCCCGATCCTCGGCGGTGTGCTGGTCGAGCACGTCAGCTGGCAGTCGGTGTTCTTCATCAACGTGCCGGTCGGTGTCGTCGCGCTCGTCCTCGGCCTGGTGATCCTCAAGGACCACCGCGCGGAGAACGCGCCGAAGTCCTTCGACATCCCCGGCATCGTCCTGCTCTCGGGCGCGATGTTCTCCCTCATCTGGGCGCTCATCAAGGCCGGTGACGCCTGGGGCTGGGGCAGCGGCAAGACGTGGGCCTTCCTGGGTGCGGCGGTCGTGCTCTTCGTGCTCTTCGCCGTGTGGGAGACCAAGGTCAAGGAGCCGCTCATTCCGCTGGGCCTGTTCCGCTCCGTACCGCTCTCCGCGGGCACGGTGCTGATGGTGCTCATGGCCTTCGCCTTCATGGGCGGGCTGTTCTTCGTCACCTTCTACCTGCAGAACGTGCATGGGATGAGCCCGGTCGACAGCGGTCTGCACCTGCTGCCGCTGACGGCGATGATGATCGTCTCCTCGCCGATCGCCGGCGCGCTGATCACCAAGTTCGGGCCGCGGATTCCGCTGGTGGGCGGCATGGTGCTCACGACCGTCGCGATGTTCGGCATGACGACCATGACCACGGAGACCGGCACGGCCGCGATGTCGCTCTGGTTCGCCCTCCTCGGCCTGGGCCTGGCCCCGGTCATGGTCGGCGCCACCGAGGTGATCGTGGGCAACGCCCCGCTGGAGCTCTCCGGCGTGGCGGGCGGCCTCCAGCAGGCCGGCATGCAGGTCGGCGGCAGCCTCGGCACGGCCGTCCTCGGCGCCGTCATGTCCAACAAGGTCAACTCCGACCTCGCGGGCAAGTGGAAGGACTCGGGTCTGCCCGACGCGCCGCCGCCGGGCCTCGACAAGGCGGCCGCGATCGGCGCCGTGCCCGAGCAGGTGGCCAAGGCCCCCGGCGTCAACGAAGGCGTACTCGCCAAGATCACGGACGTCGTCCACGACACGTTCATGTCCGGCATGGGCCTGGCCTTCACCGTCGCCGGTGTCGTCTCGGTCATCGCGGCCCTGGTGGCCGTCCTGACCAAGCGCGGCTCCAACGCCGATGCGGGCGCCGGAGTTGGGCACATCTAGGGCATACGCCGCGTACACCGTATGCGTCGTAGCCGTCGCATACATCGCATTACGCCGAGCAAGCATCCGCCCGGCGTCCGCGCATCAGGGAAAGCCCCTCAGGGTCCGCCTGGGGGGCTTTCGCCTATCTGGGTGACGCACATCCGTACCCCTTCCGACGGAGCGAGCGAGTGGGTCACAGTTCTGACAAGTGATCGACACGACACGGGAGTTGATTCAGATGCGTACGACCATGCCCGCAGCCATCTCCGCAGCTACCGCCCTGGCCGCGGTGATCCTGACACCCGCACACGCGGGGGCCACGACGACCGCCGCGCAGGCCGATTCCATGACCCCGGCCAAGCGCGCCGGCGCCGCCGCGCCACCGACACTCGCCGGGTGCGGGCCAGGGGAGCTATGCCTCTGGGGGAAAGCGGACTTCCGGGGTGCTCGACAGGTGTACGACCTGTCCGAGATCGACATCGAGAGCTGTGTAGCGCTGCCGGAGGGGGGCAGCGCTGAAGCCCTCGCCAACCGCACCGGCCGACCGGTCACCACCTACCAGTCGGCGGAGTGCGCCGAGACGGGGGAGTTCGACACCTATCCCGGCGGCGGCACCTGGACACCCGAATCGCCTTATCGCGTACGGGCCTTCAAGGTCTGGGAGAACTGACCGGGGGCACCTCACTCGTCAACGCCGCCACCTGCGCCCGCAGCGCCTGCACCTCCACCGTCAGCGCCTCGATCGCGGCCGTCTGGCGCCGCTCCTCGACATCGTCCCGGTCGAAACGAGCGATGAACCAGGCCGCGATGTTGGCGGTGACGACACCGAGGAGCGCGATACCCGACAGCATCAGACCGACCGCGAGGATCCGCCCGAGCCCGGTCGTGGGCGCGTGATCGCCGTAGCCGACGGTGGTCATCGTGGTGAAGGACCACCACACCGCGTCGCCAAGGGTCTTGATGTTGCCGTCCGGCGACTCCCGCTCAACCGAAAGGACAGCCAGTGAACCGAACATGAGAAGGCCCACCACAGCGCCGGCGACATAGGTCGTCAGCTGAATCTGCGACGCCATCCGGGCTCGCCGCCCCACCAGCAGCAGAGTCGAGACAAGTCGCAGCAGTCGCAGTGGCTGCAGCATCGGGAGGATGACAGCACACAGGTCGAGCCAGTGCGTGCGGACGAACCGCTTGCGGTGGTCGGTGAGGCGGAGACGTATGAGGTAGTCGGCGGCGAACGAGCCCCAGACGATCCACTCCACCACGGTGCAGGTCTTCGACACGGCTCTGCTCGCGTCGGGCACCACGATGGGTACGGCGTAGGCGACGGCGAAGGCCACCGCGAGCGCGAGGAGCGGACGCTGGGTGCGTCGCTCCCACCGGAGTTGTGCGGTCGACTGCTTCGTGGGCGCTTCCATACGGGCATCGTAGGAAACGCCAAGGGGCGACGGAGCCTGTGGTCCGCCGCCCCCTGCTCAAGGCGTGTGCTGTCCAGCGCGTGCCGGCCAGGCACGCGTCAGGCGTCGCCCCCGGCGGCACCCGGGTCCGCGGCCGTCACATCGAGCAGCTGGTAGCGGTCGATGGCCTGCTTCAGTACGGAGCGGTCGAGCTTGCCCTCGCGGGCCAGCTCGGTCAGCACGGCGACCACGATCGACTGCGCGTCGATGTGGAAGAAGCGGCGTGCGGCACCGCGGGTGTCCGCGAAACCGAAGCCGTCCGCGCCGAGCGACTGATACGTGCCGGGAACCCAGCGCGAGATCTGGTCGGGGACACTCCGCATCCAGTCGGAGACGGCCACGAACGGGCCCTCGGCGCCGGAGAGCTTCTGCGTCACGTACGGGGTGCGCTGCTCCTCCTCGGGGTGCAGGAGGTTGTGGCGTTCCACCTCGACCGCCTCGCGGCGCAGTTCGTTCCAGGAGGTCGCCGACCAGACGTCCGCCTTGACGTTCCACTCCGAAGCGAGGATCTGCTGGGCCTCTACCGCCCACGGCACCGCGACACCGGAGGCGAGGATCTGTGCCGGGATGGCTCCCTGCTCGCCTGCCTTGAAGCGGTAGACGCCCTTGAGGATGCCGTCGACATCCACATCGGCGGGCTCGGCCGGGTGCTGGATCGGCTCGTTGTAGACGGTGAGGTAGTAGAAGACGTCCTCGCTGTCGGGGCCGTACATCCGGCGCAGGCCGTCCTTGACGATGTGCGCGATCTCGTAACCGAAGGCCGGGTCGTAGGCGACACAGCCCGGGTTGGTCGAGGCGAGCAACTGCGAGTGGCCGTCCGCGTGCTGGAGGCCCTCGCCGGTCAGGGTCGTACGGCCGGCGGTGGCGCCCAGGACGAAGCCGCGGGCCAGCTGGTCGGCCATCTGCCAGAACTGGTCGCCGGTGCGCTGGAAACCGAACATCGAGTAGAAGACGTACACGGGGATCAGCGGTTCGCCGTGTGTGGCGTAGGCCGAACCCGCGGCGATGAGGGACGCCGTGCAGCCTGCCTCCGAGATGCCGTCGTGCAGCATCTGGCCCGTGGGCGACTCCTTGTACGCGAGGAGGAGTTCGCGGTCCACGGCCTCGTACTGCTGGCCGAGCGGGTTGTAGATCTTCGCGCTCGGGAAGAAGGCGTCCATGCCGAAGGTGCGGTACTCATCGGGGGCGATCAGCACGAAGCGCTTGCCGATCTCCTTGTCCCGCATGAGGTCCTTCAGGATGCGGACGAACGCCATGGTGGTGGCGATCGACTGCTGGCCCGAGCCCTTCTTCGCGGTCGCGTAGGTCTTGTCCTCGGGGAGCGGCAGCGGCTTCGAGCGCACGACACGGGTCGGGACGTAGCCGCCCAGGCCCTGGCGGCGGTCGTGCATGTACTGGATCTCTTCGGAGGCCCGGCCCGGGTGGTAGTACGGCGGGGCGCCGCCCTCCAGCTCCTTGTCCGTGATCGGGATGTGCAGACGGTCGCGGAAGCCCTTGAGGTCGTCGGCCGTCAGCTTCTTCATCTGGTGGGTGGCGTTGCGGCCCTCGAAGTTCGGGCCGAGGGTCCAGCCCTTGACCGTCTGGGCGAGGATCACGGTGGGCTGGCCCTTGTGGGCCTTGGCCGCCGCGTAGGCCGCGTAGACCTTCTTGTGGTCGTGGCCGCCACGGCCCAGGTGCAGGATCTGCTCGTCGGTCATGTTCTCGACCATGGCGCGCAGCCGGTGGTCGCCGCCGAAGAAGTGGTCGCGGATATAGGCGCCGGTCTCGGTCGCGTACGTCTGGAACTGGCCGTCGGGCGTCGTGTTCAGCTTGTTGACCAGGATGCCGTCGCGGTCCTGGGCGAGCAGCGGGTCCCAACTGCGGTCCCACACCAGCTTGATGACGTTCCAGCCGGCGCCGCGGAACTGCGACTCAAGCTCCTGGATGATCTTGCCGTTGCCGCGCACCGGGCCGTCGAGGCGCTGGAGGTTGCAGTTGACGACGAAGGTCAGGTTGTCCAGGCCCTCGCGTGCGGCGATGGAGAGCTGGCCGAGCGACTCGGGCTCGTCCATCTCGCCGTCGCCGAGGTAGGCCCAGACGTGGGACTTGGAGGTGTCGGCGATGCCGCGCGCCTCCATGTAGCGGTTCATCCGCGCCTGGAAGATCGCGCCGAGCGGGCCCAGGCCCATGGAGACCGTCGGGAACTCCCAGAAGTCCGGCATCAGGCGCGGGTGCGGATAGGACGACAGGCCGTGGGGAGCCTTCGACTTCTCCTGGCGGAACGCGTCGAGCTGCTGCTCGGAGAGCCGGTCGAGGAGGAACGCGCGGGCGTAGATACCGGGGGACGCGTGCCCCTGGAAGAAGATCTGGTCGCCGCCGTCGCCCTCGTCCTTGCCACGGAAGAAGTGGTTGAAGCCCACGTCGTAGAGCGAGGCCGAGGAGGCGAAGGTGGCGATGTGACCGCCGACCCCGATGCCGGGGCGCTGGGCGCGCGAGACCATCACCGCGGCGTTCCAGCGGGTCGCGTTCAGGACCTTGCGCTCGATCTCCTCGTTTCCGGGGAAGAACGGCTCGTCCTTGGTGGCGATCGTGTTGACGTAGTCCGTGCTGCGCATCTCGGGCACGGCGACGCGCTTCTCGCGCGCGCGTTCGATCAGCCGGAGCATCAGGTAGCGGGCCCGCTCGCGGCCGCGTTCGTCGACCGCGGCATCGAGGGAGTCGAGCCACTCCTGGGTCTCTTCGGGATCGAAGTCCGGGACCTGACTCGGCAGGCCGCCAATGATGATCGGGTTGCGATCGGATCCGGAAGCCACGCTGTTCCTTCGCTGTTGGGGCTTTCGCCTGGGTTCTGCCTGGCTGTGAGACGTTCCCCATCGTGTACCGCGGGGGCGGAATCGTCATCTCTACCGAGAGGTAACAGAGAGGTCCGCGCGGTGGCCCTGGGGTAGGCTCGGCCAAATCGCAACGATACGCCCATCCTGCCTAGTCGCTTCGTAAGGTCGTTCGGACGTCAGTCCCCATCGGCCCGCATCGGCGCCGTACGAGCGAAGTACGCGCCAGGAACGCGCGAAGAAGGATCTGGCAGATGGGTCTTGAGTTGCGGCGACACGGCCGGGAACGTCACCGTTTCAGCGGTCTTGACGGCCGGGTACTTGCGCGATCCGTCCCGCCCGTGTGGACTACGGCCAACGCCCCGCGCACGCGCGTGGCTGAAGGCATACCCAAAAACATGATCAGGAGGCAATCCGTGAGCGCGACCGCGGACCACGCGGAGACGAACCTTGCCGTAAGGCTTGGTTTCCAGCCCGAACAGGTGGTCCAGGAGATCGGCTACGACGACGACGTCGATCAGGAGCTCCGCGAGGTCATCGAAGAGACCATTGGCTCCGAGCTCGTCGACGAGGACTACGACGACGTGGCTGATGCCGTGGTGCTCTGGTTCCGTGAGGACGACGGGGACCTGACTGATGCGCTGGTGGATGCCATCGCGTACATGGAGGAGGGCGGCCACATCCTGCTGCTGACTCCGAAGACCGGTCGGGAGGGTTACGTCGAGCCGAGTGACATCGGTGAGGCGGCCACCACCGCGGGTCTGTCCCAGACCAAGAGCATCAACGCAGGCAAGGACTGGAGCGGCAGCCGCCTGCTCACGCCGAAGGCGGCAGCCAAGAAGCGCTAGCCACTCGCGCGAGCCGCGACCCCAGCAGAGACCGCTGTGAGGCCCCCGTCGACATCTGTCGGCGGGGGCCTCACGCATGCGTGAGGTGAACGTCCGATGTACGTGTGCGGCGGGGGACCGATGCGCCCAAAGGGGCGCAGACCGGCGGACGTAGGGTGGGTGTCACCCGAACAGCCCCACCGGAGGGGCACCGTCGAAGGGATGCGTACTCATGGCGCTCGCTGGACTCGTGACCGGCACCAAGGCCCCGGACTTCGAGCTGAAGGACAATCACGGGCGGACCGTGCGGCTCTCGGACTTCCGCGGCGAGAAGAACGTGGTCCTGCTCTTCTATCCGTTCGCGTTCACCGGCGTCTGCACCGGCGAGCTCTGCGCGCTCCGTGACGAGCTGCCGAAGTTCGTCAACGACGACACGCAGCTCCTCGCCGTCTCGAACGACTCCATGCACACGCTGCGGGTATTCGCCGAACAGGAGGGTCTGGAGTACCCCCTGTTGGCCGACTTCTGGCCGCACGGCGAGGTCTCGCGCGCGTACGAGGTCTTCGACGAGGAGAAGGGCTGCTCGGTGCGCGGCACCTTCATCATCGACAAGGAGGGCGTGGTGCGCTGGACTGTCGTCAACGGCCTGCCGGACGCCCGTGACCTCAATGAGTACGTCAAGGCACTCGACACCCTGTGATTCCTCAGGGGTGACACCCTGTGATTCTTCAGGTGCAGAGCCTGTGGCGGCCGGGAACCGGTCACTAGGATCCACTCGTTGATCTGATGGCAAAGCACGACTGGGGCTCCCCGCCCCTGGACAACTATTGGGAGGACTTGTGGGAGTCAGCCTCAGCAAGGGCGGCAACGTATCGCTGAGCAAGGAGGCGCCCGGCCTGACCGCTGTTCTGATCGGTCTGGGCTGGGACGTCCGCACCACGACGGGTACGGACTTCGACCTCGACGCCAGCGCGATCCTGACCAACGCCGAGGGCAAGGTCAGCAGCGACGGCAACTTCGTGTTCTTCAACAACCTGAAGAGCCCGGACGGATCCGTCGAGCACACGGGTGACAACACCACCGGTGAGGGCGAGGGCGACGACGAGGCGATCAAGGTCGACCTGGCCGCCGTCCCGGCCGACGTGGACAAGATCGTCTTCCCGGTCTCGATCTACGAGGCCGAGTCCCGCCAGCAGTCGTTCGGCCAGGTTCGCAACGCGTTCATCCGCGTCGTGAACCAGGCGGGCGGCGCGGAGATCGCGCGGTACGACCTCTCCGAGGACGCCTCGACGGAGACGGCGATGGTCTTCGGCGAGCTGTACCGCAACGGCGCCGAGTGGAAGTTCCGCGCCGTGGGCCAGGGTTACGCATCGGGCCTGCGCGGCATCGCGCAGGACTTCGGCGTCAACGTCTGAGCCGAGTAACACCCTCCGCCTTGCCGTCCGGCGCCGCACACCACCCGTGCGGCGCCGGACGTGCTCGGCATCGCTTGCTCAACTGCTCAACCGCTCAACTCCCGCTCCCACAACAGGGGAGTCCTGGGAACTCTTGCTCTCGAACCACGGGGAGGACCACATCATGGGCGTCACGCTCGCCAAGGGAGGCAATGTCTCCCTCTCCAAGGCCGCACCGAACCTCACACAGGTCCTGGTCGGACTCGGCTGGGACGCGCGCTCCACCACCGGCGCACCCTTCGACCTCGACGCCAGCGCGCTGATGTGCAACTCGGGCCGGGTTCTGGGGGACGAGTGGTTCGTCTTCTACAACAACCTGAAGAGCCCGGACGGCTCTGTCGAACACACCGGCGACAACCTCACGGGTGAGGGCGACGGGGACGACGAGTCGCTCCTGATCGACCTCTCCAAGGTTCCCGCCGACGTGGACAAGATCGTCTTCCCTGTCTCGATCCATGACGCGGACAATCGCGGGCAGACCTTCGGCCAGGTCAGCAACGCCTTCATCCGCGTGGTCAACCAGGCCGACCTCCAGGAACTCGCGCGCTACGACCTCAGCGAGGACGCCTCCACGGAGACCGCGATGATCTTCGGCGAGGTGTACCGGTACGGCGGTGAATGGAAGTTCCGTGCCGTTGGGCAGGGGTACGCGTCGGGACTGCGGGGCATCGCTCTAGACTTCGGGGTCAATGTTTCGTAAAGCCGGGGACCGGCGCGGGGGAGACCGCTAAACGGGAGCCCGTACACACACGATTGGGTAGCCAGTGCTTCTGAAAACCTTCGGCTGGTCGTTCGCGGTTACCGCGCTCGGCCTGGTCGCGGCGGTGCTCTACGGGGGGTGGACGGGATTCGGGGTCGTGGCGATCCTGTCGGTCCTCGAGATCTCGCTGTCCTTCGACAACGCGGTGGTCAACGCCGGGATCCTGAAGAAGATGAATGCCTTCTGGCAGAAGATCTTCCTCACCATCGGTGTGCTGATCGCCGTCTTCGGCATGCGGCTTGTGTTCCCCGTCGCGATCGTGGCCATCAGCGCCAAGATCGGCCCCATCGAGGCCGTGCGGCTCGCGCTCAATGACAAGGACCAGTACCAGCAGCTGGTCACCGACGCGCACCCGTCGATCGCCGCCTTCGGTGGCATGTTCCTGTTGATGATCTTCCTCGACTTCATCTTCGAGGACCGTGACATCAAGTGGCTGGGCTGGCTCGAGCGCCCGCTCGCCAAGCTCGGCAAGATCGACATGCTGTCGGTCTGCATCGCGCTCATCGTGCTCATGGTCTCCGCGATGACCGTCGCCACCCACGCCCACCAGCATGGCGGCACGCACGTGGACAAGGCGGAGACGGTGCTTCTCTCCGGCGTCGCCGGACTCATCACGTATCTCATCGTGGGCGGACTCTCCGGCTACTTCGAGAACAAGATCGAGGAAGAGGAGGAACGCGAGCACGAGGAGGAGGAAGCGGCCAGGCGGAGCGGCAAGAAGGTTCCTGCGGTCGTCCTGGCCGGCAAGGCCGCGTTCTTCATGTTCCTCTACCTCGAGGTCCTGGACGCGTCGTTCTCCTTCGACGGCGTCATCGGCGCCTTCGCCATCACCAACGACATCGTCCTGATGGCGCTCGGCCTCGGCATCGGCGCGATGTACGTCCGGTCGCTCACGGTCTACCTGGTCCGCCAGGGCACCCTCGACGACTACGTCTACCTGGAGCACGGCGCGCACTACGCGATCGGCGCCCTCGCGGTGCTCCTGCTCGTCACGATCCAGTACGAGATCCACGAGGTCATCACCGGCAGCATCGGCGTCCTCCTGATCGCCTGGTCCTTCTGGTCGTCCGTACGCCGCAACCGCGCGCTGGCGGCGGCCGAAGGGGACTCGGGATCGGACGAGAAGGCCGAGGTCTCGTCCGGCGTCTGACGCTCTGACGCTCTGACGTTCTGACCTCCGGGGTGTGACCGGGGGCCCAGTGAGGAACGCTTCAGCGGGGCGGTCTTCGAGGAGGACTCCTCGAAGACCGCCCCGTTCGGTATACGCACGCGACTTTGGGGGCGGCAATGTCCTTCTGGGACGGTTTATGGCGTGGGCGCTCGATGGACTTCGAGTCGGGCAGCGCCGCGACCAACTCGATCGAACTCACCAAGCGGCATCCGACGGTCTCGCTCAACAAACAGGGCGCGGCCACCGGCAATCTGCGGGTTAACCTCTCCTGGCAGATGCGTACGTCCGACATCATCGGCAAGCAGCGCGGGGGCGGCGGTCTGCTGCGGCACCCCTTCAAGATGTTCCAGCCCGACGTGGTGCAGGCGCACACCCAGGGCGTGGTCAACGTGGACCTGGACCTCGGCTGTCTGTACGAGATGGTGGACGGCGCCAAGGGTGTCGTACAGCCGCTCGGCAGCTTCTTCGGGAGCCTCAACGCCCCGCCGTACGTGAAGCTGAGCGGTGACGACCGGTTCGGTTCGCCGTCCGGCGAGACGGTCTATGTGAACCTCGACCACCGCGAGTCGATCAAGCGGCTGCTGTTCTTCGCGTACATCTACGACCAGACGCCCGCCTTCGACCGCACGCACGCCAAGGTGACGCTCTACCCCAGCAACGGCCCGCGGATCGAGATCGACCTCGACGAGCGCCAGCCGCAGGCCAGGTCGTGTGCTGTGGCCTCGCTGGAGAACGTCAAGGGTGAGCTGGTCGTGCGCCGCGAGGTGAAGTTCGTGTACGGCTTCCAGGCCGAGCTCGACCGGCTGTACGGCTGGGGCCTGCAGTGGGGCCGGGGCTACAAGGCGAAGGCGGGCGGCGGCTGAGTGCCTCCCTGCGGGGCGCCGAACGCCCCCTGCGGAGCCCGCCCCCGCTCAGCGGTTCAGGAACTGCGGCCCCTGCGGGGGCAGCCGGAAGTTCGGGTCGGGCATCGGCGTGACCGGCTGCGGATAGCCGTACGAAGGCTGTGCGACCGGCGCCGGCTGGGCGGGCGCGGGCTGCGGATAGCCGTACGAAGGCTGCGGCATGGGCTGGCGCGTGGGCTCGGGCGGATAGCCGTACGAGGGCTGGGGTGCCGGCGCGGGGAAGGGCCGCGGGACCGGCGCGGTGGGCGCGGCGGACGACGGGAAGGGCCCTGGATCGGGCTGCGGCTGCGGCTGGGCCTGAGCCTGGGCCGGCTGCGGGAGCGAGGCCTCGGGCGTCGGCTCCGGCACGGCCTCCGACTCGTCCACGGAGATGCCGAAGTCGCCGGCGAGGCCCTCCAGGCCGTTCAGATAGCCCTCGCCCAGGGCGCGGAACTTCCAGGCGTCGGCGCGGCGGTAGAGCTCGCCGCAGATCAGCGCGGTCTCGGCGCCGGTCTGCGGGGTGATGTCGAAGTACGCGAGAGGTTCGCCCTCGGTGGTGGCGGCGTCGTACAGCAGGATCCGCAGCGCGCGTACGCGCTCGAAGGGGACGTCCTCCGCCGATGCGACGAGCAGGACCCGGCTCACAGCCGGATCGAGGCCCGCCATGTCCGTCTGGATCGTGTCGGTCAGGCCCTCGGCGACCCGCTTCTTGCCGAGCCGCCAGACCTTGCCGGAGGGGTGGCGCGGCTGGTTGTAGAAGACGAAGTCCTCGTCGGACCGCACGCGGCCGTCGGTGCCAAGGAGGAGCGCCGACGCGTCGACGTCGGGGACTCCCTGTCCCGGGGTCCAGCGCAGCACGGCGCGGACGGCCGTGGCTTCGAGCGGGACGTTCGACCCCTTCAACATCGCGTGCGTCATGCGGTCATCCTGCCTTCCCGGTCGCGGACGGGACAACGCGGGGGTGACTGTGTGTGGTGTCTGTGTCTGACATGGCCGGGTTACCTGAATTTCATGCCCATGGGGAACCCTTGACACCCGTCCCTACGTACTATTACCGGCCACATCACGTCGGACCGCGCCGACGAGTACAGGGGAATTTCATGCGTCATTTCGGGCATATCGCCCCAGAGGTGCGACAGCGCCTCTTCCATCGGGAGCCGTGCGACTTCACCGCCGACTCCTCTCCCCGCCTGCTTGCGGCGGCGCTCGGCGCCACGCTGTACAGCCCTGCCACACGCCCCCGGCTCGCCGACGACATCCTCAAACAGGCCGGGCGTGGCGTGATCTCGATGGTGCTCTGCCTCGAAGACTCGATCGACGACGCGGAAGTCGTCGGGGCCGAGGAGAACCTGGTCAGGCAGTTCGCGGACCTTGCCGCCCGGAAGGACGCCAAGCCGCCGCTGCTGTTCATCCGGGTCCGCACCCCCGAGCAGATAGCCGACCTCGCCCAGCGCCTCGGCGACGGCATCCGTCTGCTGTCCGGATTCGTGCTCCCCAAGTTCACCGAGGAGCGCGGAGTCCCCTTCCTGGAGTCGCTCTCCGCGGCCGAGGCGGCGACCGGGCGGCGGCTCTTCGCGATGCCCGTCCTCGAGTCGCCCGAGCTGCTGCACCTGGAGAGCCGCACGGAGAACCTCGCCGGGATCGCCCGCACCGTCGACAAGTACCGCGAGCGGGTGCTCGCGCTGCGCCTCGGCGTCACCGACTTCTGCTCCGCGTACGGCCTGCGCAGGCCGCCGCACATGACCGCGTACGACGTCCACATCGTGGCCTCCGTCATCGCCGACGTGGTCAATGTCCTCGGCAGGGCCGACGGCACGGGCTTCACCGTGACCGGTCCGGTGTGGGAGTACTTCCGCGTCCAGGAGAGAATGTTCAAGCCGCAGCTGCGCCGCAGCCCCTTCCTGGAAGGGCGGGCGGAGGAGCTGCGGCAGGCGCTCATCGAGCACGACATCGACGGGCTGCTCCGCGAGATCGAGCTGGACCGGGCCAACGGCCTGCTCGGCAAGACCTGCATCCACCCCTCGCACGTGCTGCCCGTGCACGCCCTCTCGGTCGTCAGCCACGAGGAGTTCAGCGACGCCGAGGACATCCTGCGCCCGGAGCGGGGCGGCGGCGGGGTCATGCGCTCGGCGTACACGAACAAGATGAACGAGGTGAAGCCGCACCGCGCCTGGGCCGAGCGGACCCTGCAGCGCGCCGAGGTGTTCGGCGTCGCGCGCGAGGACATCGGCTTCGTGGAGCTGCTCACCGCCGGGCTCTCCGGTTGAGGAACGTGTTGAGGAACGTAAGGACTGTGAACGACGAAATGGTGTGGTCCGGGACCTGGGTCGCCGAGCGGCTCGGTGTGGAGCTCGTCGGTGACGCGAGCCTGGGCGAGCTGCTCGGGCTCGCCCTGCGCCGCAACCCCAAGCGCGCGCACCTGCTGGTGTCGAACGTCCTCGGCAAGCATGTGCCCCAGCGGCCATCCGTCGTGTACGCGGCCGGGCACGACCTGGGTGTCAGGGCGCGCGCCCTGCTCGGCGACGCGGAGGCGCGGCGTGCGGTCGTCCTCGGCTACGCGGAGACGGCGACGGGCCTCGGTCACAGCGTCGCGGACGGCATCGGCCTCGCGCCCTATCTGCACTCCACGCGCCGCCCGGTCGACGGGGTGCGCCAGGCGGGCGGCTTCGAGGAGTCCCACTCGCACGCGACCTCGCACCTGCTGCTCCCGGCCGACCCCGAACTCCTCGCCGGGGACGGGCCGTTGCTCCTGGTGGACGACGAGTTCTCCACCGGCAACACGGTCCTCAACACCATTCGCGCGCTGCACGAGCGCTATCCGCGCGACCGGTACGTCATCGTGGCGCTCGTCGACATGCGCTCTCCCGAGGACCAGGGCCGCCTGGCCGGTTTCGCCGAGGAGATCGGCGCGCGGGTCGACCTGATCGCGATGGCGTCCGGCACCGTGCGGCTGCCGGACGGCGTCCTGGAGAAGGGGCAGGCGCTGGTCGCGGAGCACGAGGCTGCGGCGCCGCTTCCCGCGCCGCGCCGGGAGCGGGGCACCGTCACCCGGGTCGAGCTCGACTGGCCCGCCGGTGTCCCGGACGGCGGCCGCCACGGGTTCACTCCCGAGCACCGGGCGGTGCTCGACGCGGCGCTGCCGGGGATGGCGGAACGCCTCGCCCAGGCGCTGGCCCCGGATTCCGCACCCGTCCCTGCCCGCGTCCTCGTCCTCGGCTTCGAAGAGCTGATGTATGCGCCGCTGGCCCTCGGGGAGGCGCTGGAGGAGTGGCTGGGCGGCAGCGGCGCCGAGGTCCGGTACTCCACCACCACCCGCTCGCCCGTCCTCGCCGTCGACGACCCCGGCTACGCCATCCGCAGCCGCCTCGTCTTCCCCGCGCACGACGAGCCCGCCGACGGGCCCGGTGAGCGGTACGCGTACAACGTCGCGGGCGGCGGCTTCGACGCGATCGTCGCCGTGGTCGACTCCGTGGGCGACGGGCCCCAACTGCACGCCCCCGACGGCCTGTTGGCGCAGCTCGCCGCGCACACCCCGCGGGTCCTGCTCGCCGTCGTGCCGTCGTACGTTCCCGAGCGCGCCCCTGAGTACGTTCCTGAGTACGTCCCCGAAAGGCCCCCCATGCTGCCCGAGCCCCTCCGCGGCCCCGACTTCTCCTCGTACGCGCCCGAAGACGTCGGCTGGCTGCTGCAGGACCTCTCGGACGTGACGCTGGAAGCGCCCACCGAGGAGCGCGAGGAGGCGATACAGAGCGGTGGCGCGCACTACGCCGAGTCGCTGCCGGTCGAGTACCAGCCGAGCCCGCAGTACCAGGAGCTGTTCCGGGCCGCGCTCGACACCTCCGCCGCACGGATCGCACAGGCCGTCGGTACCGTCACCGAGACCGTGCTCGCCGAGCGTTCGCCCCGCCCGGTGCTCGTCTCCCTTGCCCGCGCGGGCACGCCCGTCGGCGTACTGATGCGCCGCTGGGCGCAGCACCGGCACGGTCTCGACCTGCCGCACTACGCCGTGTCGATCGTGCGCGGGCGCGGCATCGACGCCAACGCGCTGCGCTGGCTCGCCGCCCACCACGACCCGGCCGACGTCGTCTTCGTCGACGGATGGACGGGCAAGGGCGCCATCACTCGCGAACTGGCCGACGCCGTACGGGAGTTCGAGGAGTCGGGTGGGTCCACCGGGTTCAACCCGGAGATCGCCGTGCTCGCCGACCCCGGCTCGTGCGTGCGCACCTACGGCACCCGCGAGGACTTCCTCATCCCCTCGGCCTGCCTCAACTCGACGGTGTCCGGCCTGATATCGCGCACCGTGCTCCGCGCCGACCTGGTCGGCCCGGACGACTTCCACGGCGGCAAGTTCTACCGCGAGCTCGCCGGCACCGACGTCTCCCTCGACTTCATCGACGCCGTCGTGGACCGCTTCGGTGAGGTGGCCGACGCCGTCGACGCGCAGGTCAAGGATGTGCTCTCGGCGGACAGGGCGCCGACCTGGGAGGGCTGGGCGGCCGTCGAGCGGATCAGTGAGGAGTACGGCATCCACGACGTGAACCTGGTGAAGCCGGGTGTCGGCGAGACGACGCGCGTGCTGCTGCGCCGCGTGCCCTGGAAGATCCTGGCGCGGGCCGGCGCCGGGGCCGACCTCGATCACGTACGACTCCTCGCCGAACAGCGCGGCGTACCGGTCGAGGAAGTGGACGAACTCCCCTACACCTGCGTCGGACTGATCCACCCTCAGTTCACGCGCGGAGCCACCGGCACGGACGGCAAGGCGGTGGCGGCCAAGTGAGCACTCCCCGCACTCCCCGGACGGTACTCGTCGCCAGCGACCTGGACCGCACCCTCATCTACTCCGCCGCCGCGCTCGGCCTGACCATGCCCGACGCCGACGCGCCGCGCCTGCTCTGCGTCGAGGTCTACGAGAGCAAGCCGCTTTCGTACGTCACCGAGACCGCCGCCGGGCTGCTCGACGAGGTCGGCCGTGGCACGGTCTTCGTGCCGACGACCACGCGTACGCGCGAGCAGTACGGCCGCATCCATCTGCCGGGCCCCGCACCGAAGTTCGCGATCTGCGCCAACGGCGGGCATCTCCTGGTCGACGGGGTGTCCGACCCCGAGTGGCGTGTGGACGTCGACCGTCGCATCGCCGCCGAGTGCGCCTCGCTCGACGAGGTCCGCGCGCACATGGTGCGCACCGCCGACCCCGCCTGGCTCCTGAAGGAGCGGGTGGCCGAGGACCTCTTCGCGTATCTGGTCGTCGAGCGTTCCCTGCTGCCCGAGGGCTGGGTCAAGGAGCTCGCCGAGTGGGCGGACAGCCGCGGCTGGACCGTCTCGCTGCAGGGCCGCAAGATCTACGCCGTGCCGAAGCCGCTCACCAAGAGCGCGGCGGTGCGCGAGGTGGCACGGCGGATCGGCGCCGACGAGATCCTCGCGGCCGGGGACTCGCTCCTCGACGCCGATCTGCTCCTGGCCGCCGACCGCTCGTGGCGTCCGGGCCACGGGGAACTGGCCGACACGGGGTGGACGGCACCGGGCCTCACGGTGCTGCCGGAGCGCGGGGTCGCGGCGGGGGAGGAGATCCTGCGGGGGTTCCTCGCGGCGTCGAGGTAGGGCTGCGGGGGTTCCTCACGGCATCGAGGTGAGGCTGCGGCTGTTGCGACTTCAGCCGCAGCAGCCCCCGCCGCAGCAGCCGCCTCCGCCTCCGCCTCCGCCGCCGGCGCTCGGGCCGGGCGCGGCGCTCGTCCCGCCGACGGCCACCGCCGAGAGCAGCTTGACGGTGTCGTCGTGCCCGGCGGGGCAGACGGCGGGGGCCGAGGACTCGGCCATCGGGCGGCTCAGTTCAAAGGAGTCGCCGCAGGAACGGCAGCGGTATTCGTAGCGGGGCATGGGCACAGGTTAGCCTCGTCTGCGGCTGTGTTGTGGCTGGTCGCGCCCACGCGGCAGAGCCGCACATGTCACAGCCCCGCGCCCCTTCGGGGCGCACCGAACCGCACCGGACTCCGCCGAAGCCGCTTAGCGCATCACGGTCCCAGGCCCCGCCCCCAGCAACCCCAGCTCCGCCCTGGTCGGCGCGCCCTCCCAGTCCCCGTGCGACGCCACCGCGAACGCGCCCGTCGTGACCGCCCGGTCCAGGCGCCCCGCGACGTCCTCGCCGTCGAGCAGCGCCGACAGGTACCCGGACACGAACGCGTCGCCCGCGCCCACCGCGTCCACCGCCCGCACCGGACGTGCGGGCACGTGCAGCTCACCCCCGGACGTGTGTGCGGTCGCCCCGTCGGCGCCGAGCTTGACCACGACTTCGCGGATCCCGCCGTCGAGCAGCAGCTTGGCCTGCGCGGACGCGGCGGTGCCTTCCGGTACGCACAGCGGCAGTTCGTCGTCCGATGCGATGAGGACATCGACGTACGCGATCCATGAGCGAAGCACCGCTGCGGCCTCCTGCGAACTCCACAGCCTGGAGCGGAAGTTGACGTCGACGCAGACCGTCGTGCCGTGCTCCCGGGCCAGTTCGAGGGCGCGTCGGCAGGCGTCGGCGGCGGACGGGCCGAGGGCCGGGGTGATGCCGGTCAGATGCAGTACGCGCGGCGCGGGGCCGCCCGCGAAGGCCCGCTCGACCGCGTCCGGCGCGATGCGTGAACCGGCGGAGCCCGCACGGTAGTAGTGCACGCGGGTCACTTCGGGCAGCCGCGGTTCGAAGAGGATGAGCCCGGTGGGCGCGCCCGCGTCACGCGTCGCGCCGGTCACGTCGACGCCCTCGGCGCGCAGCGTGCGGAGCACCAGCTCGCCCGCCTCGTCGTCGCCGACGGCGCCCGCCAAGGCCGCGGTGTGCCCGAGCCGGGTGAGGCCGATGGCCACGTTCGACTCGGCGCCCGCGATGGAGAGGTCCATCGAACCGCCCAGCTTCAGCGGGCCGCTGCCGCGCAGGGCGACCATGGTCTCGCCGAGCGTGAGTACGTCGAGGGCGCCGAGGCGGCTCCCGCTTCCGGCCGCGCTCATCGGCGTACCCCCGCGACCGCCACGAACTCCGCGGCACGCTTGCGCAGCGCGGCCAGGTCACCGCCGTCCGCCGCGTCCCCGACGAGCGGCGAGCCGACGCCCACCGCGACCGCGCCGAGCGCCAGATACTCCGCGGCGGCCACCGCGTCCACGCCGCCCACCGGCACGAACGGCACGTCGGGGAAGGGAGCCCGCAGCGCCTTGAGATACGCGGGTCCGCCCATGGCCGACGCGGGGAAGATCTTCAGGGCGGTCGCGCCCGACGTGCCGGCCGCGATCACGTCGGTCGGGGTGAGGACCCCGGCGGCGACGGGCAGCTCGCGCCGCACCGCCTCGTCCACACCGGCGCCGAGCCCCGGCGTCACGACGAGGTTGGCGCCCGCCTCCGCGGCCCGCCGGGCGTCGTCCGCGGTGAGCACGGTGCCCGCGCCGAGCCAGGCCTCGTCGCCCAGTTCGGCGCGGGCCCGGCGCAGCACGCCGAGCGCGTCGACGCCGCTGAGGGAGACCTCGACGAGCGGTACACCGGATTCGACGAGTGCCATGACCGTCCGGAACGAGGCCTCCGCGTCGCTGCCGCGCACGATGGCGACCAGGCGCCGGGCCCGCAGGGCGGTACTGAATGCTGAGGTGAGGTCGGACATGGCCCCAGGCTCGCACAGGGGTTCAGGCGGCCGCCCGAGGGGTGACGTCCCTGCTCAGGGGTGCCGTGCGGTCAGTGCTTCGGGTTTGGATTCGCGTGCTCGGCGTGGCGTTCCGCCTCTGGATGGCGCGACTTCCAGTACGGGTTGTCGTGTGGCAGGGCCGAGCCGACACGGCCGTACATCCCGAAGAGCATCAGCAGGACGCCGACCACAAAGCTGAACAGCACGTTCTGGATCTCGAAGGCGAGGAAGTTGTAGTCGCTCTCCAGCAGGGCGAGATTGACGAAGCCGCTGAGGACGAACAGGACGCCGAGGCTCATGTTCAGCGTCGAGGCGAAGTTGCCGCCGATCACCATGCCGACGAAGAGGAGCAGCCCGACACAGATCGACAGGACGCTCAGCGCGCCGTTCGTGTTCAGGGTGGCGACGGTGTCGCCCTGGGTGTCGAAGAACCCGATCCTGTCGATCAGGCCGAGGATGCCGAAGGCGAGCAGGACGAGCCCCATCAGGCCCGCGCCGACGCGGTAGACGGTGCTGAGGCGGTGGTCGACGGGCAGGTGCTCGTTGAGCGTCACATGCCGCCTGGGCCCCTTCGTCCCCCTCGTCCCCTTCGTTCCCGGGTGAAGTACATGCGTGGCCATGTCCGCCTCCTTGGTGTGCGGGGAGGCCGCTTCGTACGTGGCACTGCGTGCGGATCGCCGCGTGCGTACATCCAGGATCCGCCTTCGGCGGCCGGACCGCCAACCACGGCTGCCGCCGCCCCGGGGCGGCTACGCCCCCTGCCCCCGCTCCTCCCGGATCTGCGTGACCACGCGGGCCACGGTCCGCCGCACGGCCTCGGTCTCGGTCAGGAAATGCCAGTAGTCCGGGTGGCGGCCCTCCAGGGACGCCACCGCGCGGTCCAGACGGGCCACGGACTCGTCCAGCGGGCGGGCGTGCCGCTGCTCCGGGGTGTGGCGGCCCGCCATGGCCAGGCGCTGGGCGTCGCGGATCGCGAAGCGGGTGCGCTCGATCTCCTGCTGGGGGTCCTTCGCGACCGCGTTGAGCCGCCGCAGCCGGTCACCGGCGGCCGAGACTGCCTCGTCCGTCGAGTTCAGCAGGGCGCGGACCGTGGAGAGCAGGGAGGTGGCGTCCGGCCAGCGCTGCTCGTCGCGCGCCTGTCCGGCCTCCTTGAGCTTGGCCTCGGCCTGCCGCACATTCTCCGCGGCCTGGTCGGGAACGCGCTGCAGGTCCTGCCAGCAGGCGGCGGTGAAGCGGCGCCGCAGCTCACTCAGGATCGGGTCGACCTGCCCGCTGCGGGTGGTGAGGGCCTGCGCGCGCGTACGCAGCGACACCAGACGCCGGTCTATCTCGGCGGCCCGCTCGGGCAGCCGCTCGGCCTCGGCGCGCACGGCTTCGGCGTCCCGAAGCACGCGGTCGGCGCGCTGCAGCGTCTCCGGTACGCCGTGCTGTCCGGCTCCCTGATTGAGCTTGGTCAGCTCAGGCCCGAGGGCGGCGAGGCGAGCGGCGAGATCATCGGCCTTGAGCCCGGCGCCCCGTACGGCATCCAGCGCGTTGCTGGCGGCGAGGAGGGTCTGCCGGGCCCGCTCGACGGCGGGGGCGAGCCGGGCGAGCTGGGTCTCCGCCTTGTCGAGCAGCGGCCCGAGCCCCTGCTGGAACCGGTCGAGGTCCTGCTTGGCCCTGCCGAGATCGTCCTTGGCGCGGGTCAGCTCGGCGCGCGCCTGGGCCGCGACGGACGCCTCGAGATCATCCCGATCGAGATCGTGCGCGTCCACGGCGCTGATGTACTGATGACTGACCTCGTCGATCCGCCGCCCCATGGCCTCGAAGTCCGAGACGGCGCGCTGTGCGGCGGGCGACGAGTCGACGGCGACGATGGTCTCGATGGAGATCCGCAGATCGCGCTGGGCGGTGTCCAGCTCGTAGAACGCGGCGGCCGCCGCGTCCTTGGCGGCCTGCGCATCGGCACGCATGCTCTCGCCCCGCCCGCCGAACCACCGCCGGGTGCCGCCGCCGGCGAAGGCGGCGGGGAGGGCGATGGCGACAAGGGGGAGGGGCAGGAGGGCGAGAGCGACGATGTCACGGAGGGCGCGGCGGGAGCTTCGAGAGGAAGACGACGGTCGGGAGTCCGGCTGCGGCCACACGCTCCCGCGGCGACGACGCGCGTGCGGCGTGCTCGGCGTGCTCGACCTGCTGGACGTACTTGGCGTGCTCGACCTGCTGGACGTATAGGACTTGCTAGACGTGTCTGGCGTGTACGGCTGCGATGGTGTCGCCGTCACTATCCCTCTCCCGTGCTGTCGTCCGCCTTGCCCGGTGTCACATTCTCCCACCGGTTAATGACGAACACACGGGTCGGTTAGTTCGCGTCGCACCCCGTGACTTTGCCGCCTTCGCTGCGGGCGGACACCGGCCGCGGAACGCGTTTGGGAGGCACCCCCACCGGCAAGGTAGGCTGTCGAAACCTTCCGGGCGCGTAGCTCAGGGGTAGAGCGCTGCCCTTACAAGGCAGATGTCGGCGGTTCGAAACCGTCCGCGCCCACCGGGAAGAAGACCCCCAGTCGATCATGGCTGGGGGTCTTCGGGTTTCTGGTCAGCACTCCATCGTCCAAGTGTGGGAGTCGCCGCTGTCGTTGGCCCAGCCGCTGGGGGCGGCGATTTCCTGGCCGGGGGACAGGCAGACCGTGCCGAAGCCGACCAGGCCCGGGTTTTCGTAGACCTGGACGTGGTCCTTGATGCCGGGGCCGGAGATTCCGTGGTTGGCCCAGGAGGAGTCCTGGTCCTGGATCGGGTCCTCCCAGTCGTGGTCGTCGCCCGACCAGTTGGTGCGCTGGCCGCCGAAGTCGGCGTCCGTCCAGGCGCAGAACTGGCCGCTCGGGCACGAGGCCGCCTGGGCCGCGGCCGACGTGGTCACGGCCGTGCCGATGGCCAGGAGCGTGGCGGCGAGCAGGGCCGTGGGCTTGCTGATCATGTGGGGGTTCTCCTTCTGCGGTGCTGAGGTGCTGAGGTTCTGACGGTCGCTTTTCGCCGTGGTGTCAGGTGGACAGCTGGGTCGTGGCGCGGCGCAGGGCCTGTTCGCGCATGCTGTGCCAGTCGGACAGTTCCGTACGGTGCCGGGCGCGGACCCAGGCGAGACTGCGGTGGCGGTGGGCCGCCTCCGGCTTGAGGTTGTTGGCGATCGTCGAGACCTGGAACCAGCGCCGCTGGTCGCCGTAGAGCGTGCGCTGTGCCGCGGCCAGGCAGCCGTCCGTGTGGGCGCGTACGGAATAGCCGGTGGGGAGGGTGAGTGAGAGCTCCGTTGGGCCTGCGCCGAACAGGGCGTCCGCAATGCGTTGGGAGTTCCTTTTATCGGCCGGCGTCGCTGCCTGGCGTTCGCCCGCGCGGGGCGGGGTCAGGCCCTGGCGTTTCAGGCAGCGGTCCGTCAGTTGTTGTTGGGCCGCCTTGATGACGTCCTCGGGTGGCATCGCCGGGCGGGTGGGCGTGGTCGCGCAGCCGCCGAGCAGGGCGGTGCAGAGGAGCACGAAGAGGGGGCAGATGTGCCTCGTACGCATGGTCTGTCAGCCCGGCTCGCAGCCCAGCATTTCGTGGCTCACGCCGTCGAGTTTGGTGGCCCAGGCCGTCCAGTTCTCGTCGTAGTCGTCCGTGCGGATCTCGCGGTAGACGCAGCCCGATCCCGGGCCGTAACTGATGGCGTAGACACTGCCGTTGGCGCGGGACTCGAAAGAGTAGGCGTTGCGCTGCGTGCCGTTCTCGGCCTCCGCGTAGCCGGGCGGGCCGTAGCACCAGCCCTGGCCCATCATGCCGGGCTTGGTCCAGAAGCAGACCTGGCCCGGGGGCGTGGCGGCTCGTGACGTGGGTGGTTCCGCGACGGCCGAGGGCGTGAACGTGGTGAACAGGGCCGTGAAAGCGGCGGTGACGGCGGCGGTTTTGAAGCGCATGCGGGTGGCTCTCCGAGGGTGGTCGATGCGTTGTGCATGACCTCAATCCCCGCCGTTTTCGCAGGTAAGCGCGGTGTCACGGAGATAGACCCTGATAGGTGAACTGGTGGGCAGCGTCAGCGGCCCGAGCCCGGATGCGTCCTGCGGTACCTGCGGTCCCAGCGCTCCTGGCGTTCCTTGCGGAGGCGGTAGTCGCGGTACGTCTTCGGGTAGCCACCGCCCCCTCCGCCTCCGGCGTTCCCTCCAGCGACGCCTCCGCCGCCCGAGCTCCCTCCGGAGCCGGAGCCGCTTCCGCTGCCGCTCTTGGAGCCCGCGCGGTCGTACTGCTGGAAGATGAAGAAGACGAGTGCCGCTGCGGCCAGCCACAGGAGCGGTTGGTTGAAACCCAGGCCGATCAGGGCCAGGAGCAGGACGACCAGCAGCAGATTCATGGCAGCACCTCCTCGGCGTAGAGGGAGTCAACGCCCGCTGTCACTCCGTGTCAATGGCTTTCTCATGGACGTGTTTGAGGTGTGCGCGGGCCGCCACCGCGTCCGGTCCCGTCACCTCGTCCCAGAAGCGATGACAGGTGACAAACACCGCCAACTCCCGCTCCCGTTCGCGGAGTTTCTCCACCTCCGCCTGTTCGTCCGGGGTCCAGCCCGGGGACGCGGGGCGCTCCACCTTGCGCCAGCCGTGGTCGTCGCTGAAGCCGTCCAGGGGCGTGACCGACCAGGGGAGCCGCTTCAGCAGGGCCAGGAGTTCGGCCCGGACCTGGTGCAGCTCCTCCTGTCCGGCGAGGAGGTCGCTCGGGAAGTCGTACGCAGGGGTTGCAGGCACGGGCGTAATGGTACTCCTGTTCGATTTTCAGGGGCGAGCGATGCCACACGGGAAACGGGGGAACTTCGGGGCCGAACTTCAGGGCCGAACCGGGCCGATCTTCCGGGCCCTCGCCCCGACCGCCCCGGACGCGGCAAGCTGGAGGCATGTGCCGCAGCATCAAGACGCTCCGTCCGCCCGCCATCCCCGAGGACGCCACCGAGGAGGAGATCCGGGCCGCCGCGCTTCAGTACGTGCGCAAGGTCTCCGGATTCCGCGCCCCGGCCGCGCACAACCGCGAGGTGTTCGACCGCGCCGTCGACGCCGTCGCCGAAGCCACCGCCGAGCTGCTCGAAGGGCTCGAGATCCGCGGGGCGAGCAAGGCGAGTGCCTAGCCCCGCCTCAGCGGCCCACTCCTAGTGCGCGGCAGCCCGCGGCCGCCGCACCAGGAACGCCGCTCCCGCGCCCGCGCCGAACAGCGCGACCAGGGAGACGCCCGTGGCCAGCCACGTCGCGCCGAGCCACTGCCCGCCGAAGTAGCCGAGCGCCACGCTGTACCCGGCCCAGGCCACGCCCGCGAGCGCCGACCAGGGCAGGAACTCGCGCACCTTGCGATGGGCCGCGCCGGCCGCGAGCGAGACGATCGAGCGGCCCGCGGGGGCGAAGCGCGCGAGGATCACGAGGGCGCCGCCGCCCCGTGAAAGGGCCGTGCCGAGTCGTTCCTGCGCGCTGGTGAGGCGGCGGGAGCGGGCGATGGCCCGGTCCAGACGCTCGCCGCCGCGCCAGGCGAGGCGGTAAACGGCGAGGTCGCCGATGACGGAGGCGGTGGCCGCGCAGAGCAAGAGGGCCAGGATGTCGGGGACCTCGTGCGTGACGTGCCCCGCGCCCGTTCCGGCCGCGCTCGTTCCCGCCGCTGCCGCCGCGGTGGCAGCCGTGATGACGAGGACGCCACTGGGCAGCACGGGGAGGACGATGTCGAAGAGCACGGAGAGTGCAACTACCGCGTAGATCCATGGGCTGCCGGTCAGTGCGCCCAGATTTTCCAGCACCGAAATTCCCCGTAACTCCCCGGTCGACGACTTGGCTGCCGCGACGTCGCGGGGGAGCGGCAGGGGCGGCTTGTGACAGCTGTACAGCGTACGCCGCGCCCTTCGCCGGAGATCCCCGGGGGGCTCAGATGTTCGCTACATCACGTTCACCCGGCTGCCCCTCCCGACGCGGCGTACGGCGCCGAAGTCCCGTACGAAGGACCCGTATGGAGTGACATCGGCTGATGAGTACGGAAACTCATGGGTACGGAAGGAGCTGGGCGATGGTGGCAGGAATGCTCGCCGGGACCGTGGCGGCGGCGGTGCTCGCCGCGGGCGGTGGCGTGGCGGGTGACGGAGCGGCGCACTGCTACCGGGTGCGGGTCGACGGGCAGTTCGCGCCGCCCTCGGCGTTCGTGCCCTCACCCGCGATCACGTACGACATGGATCTGGTGCCCGCGGCCTCCTGGATCGGGGTCGAGCAGCACGGGAAGCCGGGCGGCAGCATGACGGTCACCCTCCGGGTGAAGGGGCTGAAGCCGGGATACGCGTACGGCGCCCATGTGCACCAGAAGCCGTGCGGCACCGAGCCGACCGCGGCCGGTAGCCACTATCAGCACCGCAAGGACCCGGTGCAGCCGTCGACGGACCCGGCGTACGTCAATCCGCGCAACGAGGTGTGGCTGGACTTCGCCACGGGCCCCGACGGCGCGGGCCGGGCGAGCGCCCGTCACGCATGGGAGTTCCGGCCGGGCGGGGCCGGGTCCGTCGTGCTGCACCGCGAGCAGGGCGGTGCGGGGGACCGTCTCGCGTGCTTCACGGTGCCGTTCGCCCCGCGCGCCTGAGGGCGCCGCCGGACGCGACGGAGCCCCCTTCCCGGTACGCGTACCGGGAAGGGGGCTCCGTCGAGCCGTGCGGGAGTTACGCGGCCACCGGCGTGCGCTCCGACGCCGTGTCGTCCTTGCCCTCGCCGCGCGCGGCGAAGAGGCGGTCGATGCCGAGCGCGCCGGAACCGGTGAAGACGAGCAGGAGCAGGGCCCAGCAGAACATCGCCGAGGCCTCTCCGCCGTTCTCCATCGGCCACAGGGCCTCCGGCTGGTGCACCTTGAAGTACGCGTACGCCATCGATCCGGACGAGATGAACGCGGCGGCGCGGGTGCCGAGGCCGAGGGCGACCAGGCCGCCGCCGACCAGCTGGATGACGGCCGCGTACCAGCCGGGCCAGGTGCCCGCGTCGATCGTGCCGCCGCCCATCGCGCCGCCGAGCACGCCGAAGAGTGAGGCGGCGCCGTGGCAGGCGAAGAGCAGGCCGACCACTATGCGGAACAGGCCGAGTGCGTAGGGCTGGGCGCTGTTGAGACGTCCAGTCATGGTGGGGGACTCCTTCGGTTTGGGGACGTGAACCGAGCGGAGGCCCAAGGTTAGGGGAACCTAATCGATGCTTGCAAGTTCAACATCTGGCCATTCGGGCGATTCCGCTTCCGCCACCGCTTTCACTGCCGGGGCCGTCGCCGCCGTCCGCAGCACGGCCCGCGCCACCGCGTCCGCGTCCGACAGGGTCACCGAGTCGACACCGGGCCTGGCCCCCGCCGCCGTCACCCAGTGCACGCCCTCCGTGGGCACGCCGAACGCGAACCGCCGTGTGTGCGCCCGGCCTTGACGGTCGATCAGACGGTACGGGCGGGGTGTTACGTCGAGACCTCCGGTTTCGTAACCGTCGACGACATGGGGGCGGCACTGCCCCGTCCGCACGAGCCGCCCGAGCAGTTCGTCCGCGGTGCGGCGCACGTCCGGCTCCGGGAGTCGTGCCTCGATCAGTGTGGTGACGCGCACATCGGATCCCGGAACGTCGGGCGAGTGCGCGTGAAAGGTCCCGTCCGCGCCGGCTCGCACGTCCAGGCGCGGACCGAGCACGTCGAGGACGCCCGCCTCGATCAGCGCCGTCATCTCCTCGATGCGCCGCCGGGGCGGTCCGATCGAAAGGAAGGCGTTGAGCGGCGTGTACCAGCGGTCCAGGTGGGTGCGCCGGGACGGTCCCGCGATGCCGCCGTGGTCGACGATCAGGCGCAGTTCGTTGCGCAGGTCGCGCAGCACGTCGAGGGCGGACTTCAGGGGGCTCGCGACATTGCCGAGCGCGGCCTGCGCGGTGTCCTCGCGCAGATACGTCAGGAGCCAGCCGCGGAAGTCGTCCGGCGAGCGGAAGGCGCGGTCGGCGCACGGCCGCGCGAGGCGGTCCCAGGACCAGCGCGCGGCCTCGGTGATCCCGAACTCGTCCAGGATCAGGGCCTCTTGAGGGCTGCGGTGCGGTACGTCGAGGAACGCGGCACGGAAGGCGGAGGACCGCCCGGCGGGGCGGACGAGTGCCGCGTAGTAGACCGTCTCGACCTCTTTCGCGACCAACGGCCATATCTCGTCGAGGAAGTCGGGGGCGCCGCCGCTGTCCGCGCGCTTGCGGAAGCGGGCTATGACGTCCGGGGTGAGGACAGCGGGATCGTGCCGCCCGTACGCGCCCTTCGCGTTGTCGCCGCGCGCCTGATAGGGGATGCCGCGCCGCGAACCGGCGTACAGCTTCGGCTCGTGCCCCGACGGCCGGTAGCGCAGCCCGCCCGACGGCGCGGTCATGAAGCGTCCGCCGCGGCCCTGGGTCAGCAGCGCCATGTGGTCGAAGAAGTTCAAGCCGAGGCCGCGCAGCAGCACGCGCTCACCGGGGGCGATCGCCGAGAGGTCGACGTCGGCGGGGTTGGCGGGGGCGATGTGTCGAAGACCGTGCCGGGCGGCGTGTTCGGCGAGGAGGAGACCGTCCTGGCCGTCGACGGTGGGCAGATGCCCCTGCGCGAGCACGACGGCTCCGAGCCCGCGGATCTTGCGCCCGTCTTCGAGTACGAGCAACTGGGCGCCGTCACCCGGGTCCTCGCCGCCGCTGCTCCCGGCCGGGTCCCCGTCGAGCCGCACGGCCCGCGCCGCGTGCACCTCGACGCGGACCCGGCCGGGAGCGCCGCGGAGGGTCTCGGCGAAGACCCACTCCAGATAGCGGCCGTAGCAGGCGCGGGTGGGGTAGTCGTCCGGGCCGAGCCCCGGTGCGTGCCCCGCGGCGGCCCACTCGTGCAGGCTCGGCCCGCGCAGGACGGGGCCCGCGCAGTCGACGCTCTCGTCGGTGAAGAGGGTGACCTGCGAGGCGACCGTGTTCATCAGCAGCTCGGACGGCTGGGCGGTCCGCCAGACGCGCCCCGGGCCCGGCGGCGACGGATCGACGACGTGGACCGTCAGCCGTGCACAGGGCGGCAGAAGTTCGGCGGCCGACGCGCAGAGACGTTCCAGAACGCTGGTGCCGCGGGGTCCCGCGCCGACGACGGCGACAGCTACGTCCTGGTCCGGTGCGGTCGCTGCGGGTGCTGCGGACAAAGGCGTGACTCCGGGACGTAGAGGAGCTGGAAGCGGATGGTCCGCCTCCTCGGAGGTCGCCGGAAGCGGATGGTCCGCCTCATCATGCCGCCGGAAGCGGGGAAGTCGAACCCCGATGCGGAGGATCGTAGTCCGGGTGTGGGCCGTGTCACGCGGGGCCCGTGGGGCGGGGTTCGCCTTTGCCTAGGAAAGTCGTGACTCCTCCGTCTGCTCCAGGCGCACCGCCCCGCGCACCGTCCGCGCCTGCTCCAGGCGCACGCTCGCCGAACGGCCGCGCAGCGTCAGCGTCATGAGCTGGTTCCCGAACCAAGGGCCGCCCGTTTTGCGCCAGTTGATGGCCGCCCGCGCCGTTCTGCCATGCCGTACGAAGCGGCGGCCGAGGGCCCGGCCGACCTTGCTCCAGCCGAAGTGGAAGCCCATCTTTATCGACGCGGGGATGGAGTTGTGGACGGGGGAGCACGTCAGCTGCAGGACGCGCGCATCCGGTCCGCCGCCGCCCGGCCAGGTCGGTTCCGCTATGTACGCGTGATGGACGTCGCCGGACAGGACGCACACCGTCGCCGGGGCGCCGGCGCCGCTGCCCGCCTCGGCGATCAGCGACGTCAGCCCGTCGAACGACGCGGGGAACGCCGCCCAGTGCTCCAGGTCCGAGCGCCTGCGCAGGTTCTCGCCGAAACGGGCCCAGCGCTCGCCCCGTTCGCCACGGCACAGCGCGGCGTTCCAGCCCTCCGCGTCATGGATGAGATGGGGCAGCAGCCAGGGCAGCGACGTGCCGATCAGCAGGTGGTCGCAGCCGCCCTCAAGCGCCTGCTCGCGCAGCCAGCGCGCCTCGTCCGGGTCGAGCATCGCGCGGTTCTGCTCGTCCAGGACGCGGGCCGCACGGGTGTCGACCATGAGCAGGCGTACGCGGCCGAAGTCCCGGCGGTAGCTCCACCGGGTCGCCGTGGGGTCGGCGTCCGACGCGGCGGCGAAGGCGCGCAGGGTGTCGGTGCCGTCGGGCGTCGCACGCACCGCCGCGTACAGCTCGCTCCGTTCGAGCTCCGCGGGCGGCAGATTGCCGAGGTGCTGGTGGACCCAGTACGACATCAGGCCGCTCAGGACGCGCTCGCGCCACCAGGGGGTCGCGCGCATCTCGGCGAGCCAGGCGGCGCTGGTGTTCCAGTCGTCTATGACGTCGTGGTCGTCGAAGATCATGCAGCTGGGCACGGTGGAGAGCAGCCACCGCACCTCGGGGTCGAGCCAGGACTCGTAATAGAGGTGGGTGTACTCCTCATAGTCCGCGACCTGGTCGCCCGGGGGATCGGCGAGGCTCCGGCGGGCGGCGAGATAGCGGCGGGTCGCCTTGGACGTCTGGTCCGCGTACACCTGGTCGCCGAGCAGCAGAAGGACGTCGGGGCGCTCGCCGTCCGGGTCGGCTGCGATCCGGGCGGCCAGGGTGTCCAGGGCGTCGGGACCCACCGGGTCGTGCTCATCGCTGGGCGGGGCCGCCCAGCGGCAGGAACCGAAGGTGACCCGCAGCGGTTCCTCGTCGCCCTCGCCCGGCGTGCGGATGGTGCTCGGCGGGAACGGCGAGTCCGGCAGCGGCCACACCGGAGCGTCAGCGGCGCCGAGCCGCACCTCGTACGCCGTCTCCGTGCCCGGCCGCAGTCCGGTGACCGGGACGATCGCGTAGTGGTGGCCGTCGATCTGAAAGGTGTGCGCCGTCCCCTTCGCACCGTCCGCGCACCGCACTTCGGCGGTGCACGGACGGTCGGCCTCGACCCAGACCGTCGCCGTCGAACCGTCGACATACCTCAGCAGCGGACCCAGGCGCAGCCGTGCCACGTTGATCACTCCCCTCCGTCGCCCCGTACGGTACGGAACGACGGAGGCTCATGGGGAGGTTCCGGGGATCAGGATCGGCCGCTGATCAGCAGCCGTTGAGGATCGAGGACAGGGCGCTCTTCTCCTCCGGGTTCACCGTGAGGTCGTAGTGGTGCTTCACGTCCACCCACATGCGGGCGTAGTAGCAGTGGTACGAGGCGGTGGGCGGCAGCCACTCGGCCGGGTCCTGGTCGCCCTTGCTCTGGTTGACGTTGTCGGTGACCGCGATCAGCTGCGGGCGGGTCAGGTCGTTGGCGAAACCTTCCCGCTGGTCGGTGGTCCAGCCGCTCGCGCCGGACTTCCAGGCCTCGGAGAGCGGCACGACGTGGTCGATGTCGACGTCGGCCGCGGCGGTCCAGGTGCCGCCGTCATAGGGGGACTTCCAGGTGCCCGAGGTCGCCGCACAGCTGGAGTCCTGCTCGACGTTGGTGCCGTCCCGCTTCAGGACGACCTCGCGGGTGTTGCAGGCGCCGGACTGGGTGCTCCAGTGCGGGAACTTCTCGCGGCTGTAGCCGTCGGACGAGCCCTCCGCCTGCTCGGTGAGCTGGCCGAGATAGGTGCGGGCGGTGGCGGCGGAGACCGGTTCCGGAGGAGCGGCCTGGGCGGGGCTGCCGGTGAGGAACGTCGCACCGGCGGCGAGGGCGGTGGCGGCGGTGAGAGTGGCGAGGCGTCGACGCGCGTAGACAGCGGACATGCGAACTCCCTTGATGTGGGGGGAAGTTGACCTATGGGGGGTCATGGTGACGCGGTGGGGTTTCCTGCGGATGTGCATCAGGTGACAGGGTCGCGTCAATCAGGTGGTCAGTTCAAGGGTTCTGGCGCCATGTCATGGGCGTTCATGTGTACGGGAGTTGGTGCGGACCGTGCGCGGGGGTTGGTGCGGACCGTGCGCGGGAGCCGGTGCGGCCCCGGTATTCATGACCTGGATCACAGATTCCGGGGGCCGAAAGGCCCTGGACCGGGGCCGTCGGACGTCACGTACGATGTATGACGCAGAAGGGGAGTAGCTCTTCGCCGGACCGTCGACATACTGCTCAGCTCGTCTGAGCCGGCGCCCGGAGGCAGGCCCCGTCATCGACGTGGTCGGCCAGCGAGACCTTCGGCAAGCAGTGCCCGGCGTACACATCCGTGTGCGTCTGTTGTGCGCTGCCGTGCCGAGGTGTCGTACGCGAAGTACCGAATGCTCTCGGCGGGGCGGCCCCGACCGATTGAGGAATCTTGATCAGCATCAGCGTGATGGCGCTCGTCTTCGGTGTCGTCTTCCTTGCCGAGCTCCCGGACAAGACAGCGCTGGCCGGGCTCGTCCTCGGGACGCGCTACCGCGCCTCGTACGTCTTCGTCGGGGTTGCCGCCGCCTTTGTCGTCCATGTCGTGCTCGCCGTCGCGGCGGGCAGCGTGCTGACGCTCCTGCCCCAGCAGCTGCTGCACGCGCTCACCGGTGTGCTCTTCCTCGGCGGCGCGGCGATGCTGCTCCTGAAGGGCGGCGAGGACGAGGGAGAGGTCCGCGAGCCCAAGGATCAGAGCTTCTGGAAGGTCTCCGGCGCGGGCTTCATGCTCATCCTGGTCGCCGAGTTCGGCGATCTGACGCAGATCATGACCGCGAACCTGGCCGCCCGCTACGACGACCCGCTCTCGGTGGGCCTCGGCGCGGTGCTCGCGCTGTGGGCGGTGGCCGGGCTCGGCATCGTCGGCGGAAAGGCGCTGATGAAGCGGGTGCCGCTGTCGCTCATCACCAAGATCGCGGCGCTGCTGATGCTGGGGCTCGGGCTGTGGAGCCTGTATGAGGCGATTGCCTGAGGGGGCCCGACGGGGGTGCCGTCGGGGGTTGCGTCGAGGGTCCGGTCCGGGGTCCCGGCGGGGGTCCTGTCGGGGGTGTGACCTGGGCTGCTGGCGATCGGCGCCCTCGTTTTGTATCGTGTGGGAACAAAGTGGCTCCGCCCGTATTCCCTGACCGGCGGGCGGAGCCGCCTTGATTCTTCCTCTGCGGAATCTCTCTCTGCGCTCTGGAGTACGTCGATGACGGCTGCGAATGCCACGGTTCTGACCGCCCGAGCCCTTCTCCTGGACATGGACGGGACCCTCGTCAACTCCGACGCAGTGGTCGAACGCTGCTGGCGGCGCTGGGCCGAGCGGCACGGGCTCGACTTCGAGCACGTCATCAAGATCGTCCACGGGCGGCAGGGGTACGCCTCCATGGCGGTGCTGCTGCCGGAGCGGTCCGTGGAGGAGAACTACGCGGAGAACCGCGTGATGCTGGCCGAGGAGACGGCGGACATGGAGGGTGTCGTGCCGGTGCCCGGCGCCGGCGCCTTCCTGGAGTCGCTTGCCGGTCTTCCGCACGCCCTCGTGACGTCCGCCGACGTCCCGCTGTCCACCGGGCGGATGGCCGCGGCCGGGCTGCCGCTTCCCGCTGTGCGGGTGACCGCGGAGAACGTGGGCGCGAGCAAGCCGGACCCCGAGGGGTTCCTCAAGGGGGCCGCCGAGCTGGGCTTCGACCCCGCGGACTGCGTCGTCTTCGAGGACTCGGGGGCGGGGATCGCGGCGGGGCGCGCGGCCGGTATGCGGGTCGTGGGGGTCGGCCCGCGGGCCGGGGAGTTCGCACCGACGGTGCAGGTCGACGATCTGACGCAGGTACGGGTCACCGCCGTGCCCGGCGGGGGGCTTGAGCTCAGCTTCGGGTGAGCACAACGGGGGCGACGGTGGCTGCCGGGTAATCGCGTGGGTGGGAGAAGCTTTCGCCGGCCGCGGGGGCCAAAGCACCTGGCAGAGGGCTAAGGCGTGGTCTCCGCCTCCAGCGCAGCCCTCGTGGCCGCGCCGTACACGCCCTCGCCGTCCGCCCCATCGGTTCCCCGCGCCACCTGGAACCGGGTCAGGGCCGACGCCACCGGCGCGTTGAAATTGCCGTGGGCCTCACCCTCGTACAGAGAAAGCTGCTGAAGCCGTTCCTGGAGGTCCACGACCTCGGCGCCCCGGTCGCCGCGCCGCAGCACCTGGCCCGAGGCCGGCGCTTCCGGCTCCACGGAGCCCGTGGCCCGTGCCGTGGACCGCGTCGCGGACGGTGCGGACGTCGAGGCCGACGCCGACGACGTACGCGATGGCGAGGGATCCGCGCTGCGGGACGCGGACGCCGAGGCCGACGCGGACCCCGAAGGCGCCACGGAGCCGGACGGCACGTCCACCGCGCTCGTCGGCGCGTCCGGCAGCGCCCGGTCCCGCCGCGGCTCGTCGTCGGAGGAGAACACCCCCGCGGCCAGGACGGCGACGGTCACCACGGCCACCGCCGCGCCCACCCCGGCGTACCAGGCCGTACGGCCCCGACGCGGCTCCGGTTCGTCGTAAGGACCGTACGAAACCTCCGGCGGCGGCAGATCGCCCTCCGGCGCCCGGGACGCGAAAAGACCGACATCCGCCGACCGGGGCGCGTCCCCGACCGGCGGCGCCACCACGGGCATGGGTTCCGTCGCCCCCGCCGCGGGCTCCGGCAACGTCACATAGGGACGGATCCGCAAGGGATCGAAGTCGGCTGCCGCCTCCGCCGACCCGGCCTCGCGTGCCGCGTCCCCCGCCCGCTCCGCACAGCCGCACGCCGGCGCACCGCCCGCCTCGCGCGCCGTGCCGCACTGCGGGCATGTCTGTCTCCGGCCGCCACGGCCGGCTGCTGCGCTGTCCACTCTTCGTACCCCACCCCTAGAGAACTCCAGAGATTATGCAGACCCCCGCTTCAACGAGCCATAACGGGTCACACGCACCAGGATGGAGAAGGAGGCCCCGCAAGGAGAACCCAGCGGAGAGCCCCTAGGTCAAGGACCCTCAGGAGGTGTCCATGACGCAGGACGTCACCGCCCGCCCGGCGGGGCCCGACCCCGTCCCCGGACCGCCGGACGAGCACGCGCACGGCGGCGTACTGGTCTCCATCGGTGCGCTGCTGCTCGGCATGCTGCTCGCCGCCCTCGACCAGACCATCGTCTCCACCGCCCTGCCGACCATCGTCAGCGAACTCGGCGGCATGGAGCACCTCTCCTGGGTCGTCACCGCCTACCTCCTCGCCGCGACGGCAGCGACGCCGCTCTGGGGCAAGCTGGGGGACCAGTACGGCCGCAAGAAGCTGTTCATGCTGGCCATCCTGATCTTCCTGATCAGCTCGGCGCTCTGCGGCATGGCGCAGAACATGCCGCAGCTCATCGGCTTCCGCGCACTGCAGGGCATCGGCGGCGGCGGGCTGATGGTCCTGTCCATGGCGATCGTCGGCGACATCGTCTCGCCGCGTGAACGCGGCAAGTACCAGGGCCTGTTCGGTGCCGTGTTCGGCGCGACGAGCGTCCTCGGCCCGCTGCTCGGCGGCCTGTTCACCGAGCATCTCAGCTGGCGCTGGGTCTTCTACATCAACCTGCCCATCGGTGTCGTCGCGCTCCTCGTCATCGCCGCGACCCTGCACATCCCGGTCCGCTCGCAGAAGCACACCATCGACTACCTGGGCACCTTCCTCATCGCCTCCGTCGCCACCTGCCTCGTCCTCGTCGCCTCGCTCGGCGGCACCACCTGGGACTGGGGCTCGCCGCAGATCATCGGCCTCGCGGTGCTCGGCGTCGTGCTCGCCGTGGCCTTCGTCTCCGTCGAGCGCAAGGCGGCCGAGCCGGTCATTCCGATGAAGCTGTTCCGGGTCAGGACCTTCACCCTGTCCGCGATCATCAGCTTCGTCGTCGGCTTCGCGATGTTCGGCGCGATGACCTACCTGCCGACGTTCCTGCAGGTCGTCCAGGGTGTGTCGCCGACCATGTCGGGCGTGCACATGCTGCCGATGGTGGTCGGCCTGCTGATCTCGTCGACCGCGTCCGGCCAGATCGTCAGCCGCACGGGCCGCTGGAAGGTCTTCCCGGTCGCGGGCACCGGCGTCACGGCCCTGGGCCTGCTCCTGCTCCACCAGCTGAACGAGAACAGCAGCACGGGCGAGATGAGCGCCTACTTCTTCGTCTTCGGCTTCGGACTCGGCCTGGTCATGCAGGTCCTCGTGCTCATCGTGCAGAACGCCGTCCCGTACGGGGACCTGGGCGTCGCCACGTCCGGCGCGACGTTCTTCCGCTCCATCGGCGCCTCGTTCGGTGTCGCCATCTTCGGCACGATCTTCGCCAACCGGCTCGTCAGCAAGCTCTCCGACGCCGTCGCGGGCCAGGAACTGCCGCCCGGCGTCAGCGCCGACTCGCTCACCGCCGACCCGCGCGGCATCTCCGAACTCCCGGCGAGCCTGCGCCCCGACGTCCTGCACGCCTACTCCTCGTCCATCACGGACGTCTTCCTGTACGCGGCGCCGGTCGCCCTGGTCGCCTTCGTCCTCGCCTGGTTCCTGCACGAGGACAAGCTGCGCGGCTCGGTCACCGCACCCGACACGACACAGACCCTGGCCAGCAACCCCGTCGAGCGTTCCTCGTACGACGAAGTGGCGCGGGCCCTCTCGGTCCTCGGCACGCGCGAGGGGCGCCGCAAGATCTACGAGACCATCACCGAGCGCGCCGGCTACGACCTGCTGCCCGCCGCCAGCTGGCTGCTGCTGCGGATCAGCCGCCACGGCCATGTGGAGCCCGCCGCGCTCGCCGATCGCAGCACGGTGCCGCTGACCGTGATCACCGCGGCGTCCCGCCAGGTCGAGGAGCGCCGTCTCGCCAAGCGCGAGGGCATGGGTCTGACCCTGACGGACACGGGGCGTGAAGCGGTCGCCAAACTCTCCAAGGCCCGCGAGGAGTCCCTGGCCGAGTTGCTGGGCGACTGGTGGGGTCCGGACCGGCCCACCGATCTCGTCCAGCTCGTCGAAGAACTGGGCGCCGAGATGTGCGGCTCGGACACCGAACGGCCGCACAACGGCAGGCCACTGCAGCGCGGGGTGTGGGCCGACTGAGCGGTGGGCCCGCACCCCGCTCCGGCCTCAACCGGCCACCGGGGCAAGGTCCTTGGCGTACCAGATCTCGGCGTACATCCGCTCGGCCAACGGCTCGGTCTCCGCGTACCCGTGCCGCGTGTACAGCGCCCGCGCCTCGACCAGATCGAGCCGCGTGTCGAGGACGATCCGCCGCGCCCCGAGCGCACGGGCTGCGTCCTCGGCGGCGCCGAGCAGCACTCCCGACCCACCCTTCCCTCGCAGCCCCTCGCGTACGAAAACCCGCTTGAGCTCGGCGACCCCGTCCCCCGCATCGACCATCCGCACCCCGGCCGTGCCCGCGGGCTCGCCTCCGAGGCGGGCGACGAGAAGCACCCCGTCCGGCGGCCGCAGATCGTCCCCGGTCTCCGCGGCGACCTCACGCTCCAGCTCTTCGGGATCGGTCGTACGCCCCTGATGGAGCAGGTAGTAACGGTCGCTGACCTCGGTGTAGTACGCGCGCCACAGGGCACGGGCGGCAGAGGAGTCGACTGCTTCGGGCGCGACGGTCCAGGAGGCGGAGCCCGCGATGCCGTGCTGCTCGGTGTGGTTCATGGGGGCCATTTCCTTAGTCCTTGCGGCCCGTCGCCGCGATGCTGACGCCGAGTCCGATCATGGTGAGCCCGCCGATCCCGCCGACCGTCGAGAGCCGCTTCGGCGAGTGCGCGAACCAGCCCCGCGCGGTGGCCGCGACCAGGCCCCACACACTGTCGCAGGCCACGGCGATGGCATTGAAGACGAGGCCGAGCAGCAGCATCTGGGCCATGACGTGGCCCTGCTCCCGGTCGACGAACTGCGGCAGCACGGCCGCGAAGAAGACGATGGTCTTGGGGTTGGCCACGCCTACCGCGAACCCTTCCCACAACGTACGCAGGCCGCTGTGCGCAGGCGCGTCGCCGGTGAACGCGGCGTGCAGCGAAGCGCGTTGGCGCACCGCCTTGACTCCCAGATAGATCAGGTAGGCGGCGCCGAGCAGCTTGAGCGCCGTGAAGACGACGACCGAGCGCTCCACCACGGACCCGACGCCGAGCGCCACGGCCACGACGAGTACGTACGCGCCGATCGTGTTCCCCACCACCGTGGTCAGCGCGGCCCGGCGCCCCTGCGCCAGCGCCCGCCCGATCACGAACAGGACGCTGGGGCCGGGAATCACGATCAGCAGGAAGGACATGGCCGCGAAGGCGAGTATCCGGTCGGAGGACATCATGCGGCCCATCGCACCACGGAGGCGGCACACGCCGGTATCGCTTTTCCGGCTTCGGCCGGCGTGTGCGCGTCGGCTCCCGCGCTAGCTCTTGGGCGCCGCCTGCTGCACGACCTCGAACGACCAGACCGCGGCACTGCTCGACGCGGGCTTGGGACGCTCACCGCCACCCGGGCCGCCGCCCTGGTGGGCCGACTTCATCGGCCCTTCCATCCACGCCTTGAAGGACTCCTCGTCACGCCACCGCGTGTAGACCAGGTAGTCGTCGGTGCCCTCGATGGGGCGCAGCAGCTCGAACCACTCGAAGCCGTCGGAGCTCTCCACGGCGCCGGCGCGGGACGCGAAGCGCTGTTCCAGGACCTCACGCTGCTCGGCGGGCACGGTCAGGACGTTGATTTTCACGATGCTCATGGGCCCATCCTCGCGCATGCCCCGCGTGGGATCAGTCCGGGTGGCGTTCGCGCCAGGTGCGGGCGATCTCGTCGACGTCGAAGGGCTTCAGGCCGAGCGGCGGGCCCGGTGGTGGTCTGCGCAGGGCCTCGGTGATCTTTTCGTTGAGGTCGGTCACGAGGCGGCGCGCCATGCTCTCGGACGGGGCGTCCGGCGCGGCGGCCAGCACGTCCTCGGCCTCTTTGCGCAGGGCCAGGGTCGGGGGGAGGTGGGAGACGCCCTCGCGGACCATCTTCTGCTTGATCCACCACTGTTCGTCGTACGACGTGGTGTCCAGGCCTTCCGGCAGCGGTTTCCCGCGGCCGGGCAGCGAGGCGAAGTCGCCGCGCTGCTCCGCCTCGCGGATCTGTTTGTCGATCCACGACTCGAAGGTGACTTCCGGTGGCTTCCGTTCAGTCATGTGTCCATTGTTCCAGCCAGGCCCCTGTTTCGGGGAGACGGTGCGGTCGCGCGACGGTGCGACTTAGGATGCGGCGGCGCGGTGCGTGGGGTGTTCCGGCGGCCGTGCATTCGATCAGTGAGTTCGATGAGTTCGTTCAACGAGAGTTCGAGAACTGAGGAGCGTACGTGCTGGAGCTCACCATGGCCTCCGTGTCCGGGGCGGACGCGGGCGCGACCGCGGGCATGCTCATGGCTGACGCGCCGAGTGAACCGGGTGCCGTGCTGCGGGTCGGGCGCGATCGCGGTGTGTGCCGTCTTGTGCCGCCCGACGACTGGCTGTTCGTGTCGCGTACGCATCTGGAATTCCGCTGCGGTGCCGACGGGGACTGGTCCGTCACCTGGCTGCGCGGGTCGCATCCGGATCCCTCGTCGGAGGTGCGCGTGACGGTGGACGGTGTGGCGCGGCCCATCGAGTACGGCGGGACCGCCGCGCTGCCCCGGGGCGGGTCCGGCGAGGTGGTCATCCAGGACCGGTCGGGGCAGCGCAGCGTGAACGTCGGGTTTTATCAGGAGGGTTGAGGCAGTGGGGCTCGGTTGCGGGGCTCGGCGGCGTGCTCAGTCCAGGATTCAGTCCACGACTCGGGCCAGGGCGAAGCCGTCGTAGCCCTTTGTGCCCACCGTCTGCAGTGCCGTGCCGGTCAGTTTCGGGTGCCGGGCGATGAGTTCGAGCGCCTCGCGGGTGCCCTGGATGCTCGGCTCGGTGCTCGCGGCGTCGGTCACCGCGCCGCTCCGCACGACGTTGTCGACGATGATCAGGCTGCCGGGGCGGGTGAACTTGAGCGACCACTCCACGTAGTGCGGGTTGTTGGCCTTGTCCGCGTCGATGAAGACCAGGTCGAAGGGCTCGGGGTGCTCGACGTTCAGCGCGGCCAGCGATTCGAGGGCCGGGCCCACGCGGACCTCGGTGATCTTGTCGAGGCCTGCGCGTGCGAGGTTGCCGCGGGCCACTTCGGCGTGGACGGGAGAGTACTCCAGGGTGATCAGCCTGCCGTCCGCGGGCAGGGCGCGGGCCAGCCAGATCGTGCTGTAGCCGCCGAGCGTGCCGATCTCCAGGATGCGGCGTGCGCCCTGGATCTGCGCGAGGAGCTGGAGGAACTTGCCTTGGTTCGGCGCCACGTTGATCTGCGGCAGACCGGCGGCGTCGCTGTCCCGCAGGGCCGCGGTGAGCGCCTCGTCGGCGGGGGTGAGCAGGTCGGTGAAGTAGTGGTCGACTGCGGTCCACTGCTGCTGGGACATGGGGGATCGGCCTTTCGGGGTGCGGAGTTGGGGTCGCCTCTGTCTTTGCTGTCTTTTGTGTGTCTAGTTAGTTTTGCTAAGGATGCTAGCGGGGTGGGGGGCTAATGTCAGTGGTGACTCGCATACTGGGGGCGTTGGGCCGAGTTGGTGGTCTGCGGACTGCGGGGGTTGAGATGGAGATGACGTACGGGACCGGGCAGAAGGCGCCCGCTGCGGCGATCCGGGGTCTTGCCGACCGGTGGCTTCCCTTGATGGCCGAGCCGGGGGAGCCGGGTGCCGGTGTACCGGGCCTATCGGGAAGCGCTGCCGGACGTCGGGTTCGGGCCGATGGAGCCCGATGAGATCGACGCGTGGGTGCGCGAAGCCACGGGCGGTCTTGTCGAGCGGCTGCCGGTGGTGATCACTCCGGATGTGCTGCTTGTCCTTGTCAACGCGCTGGCGCTGAAGGCGCGTTGGGAGATTCCCTTCGAGGGGGCGGGCACGCGGGACCAGGACTTCACCGACGCGCTGGGCGTGCGGCACCGGGTGCCGACGATGCACCGGCCCGTTCCGCTGAACGGTGCGTGGACGGTGGGCGGGGCGAGCGTCGTCGAGCTGCGCTGCCGCGCCGAGGGCGGCCGTGCGCCGGCCCGGGTGCGCTTCGTGCTCGGTGAGCCGGGCGCGGGGCCCGCCGAGGTGCTGCCGCTGGCGTGGGCGCCGGAGGGGCGGTGGACCGGGATCGACGCGGAGCAGATCAATATGGCGCTGCCTCGGCTTTCGCTGCGTACGCGGGTCGATGCGACGGAGCAGTTGGCGGCGCTGGGGGTGCGGTGGGCGATGAGTGAGGGGGCGGACTTCTCCGGGATGTCGCCGGAGCGGCTCGCGATATCGCAGGTGGTGCAGGAGGCCGTGGTGAAGGTGGCGGAGGAGGGGGTTGAGGCGGCTGCGGTCACTGCGGTGCCGATGGCTCCTGGTGGCGTGCCGTATGTCCCTCGACGGATCGAGTGGATCGCCTTTAACCGGCCCTTTGGGGTTGTTGTGCTGGATGGGGCGGGGGAGGTTCCGTTGTTCACCGGGTGGCAGGCCGGGGTGCCGGTGGGGTAGGGGCTTCTTTTTCCCCAACCCCGCCCCTTCCCGGCTGTCACATTTGCGGCTCCGCCGCGGGCCGCTGGCGCGGGGGCCTTGCGTGCCGTCATCACCGCCTTCGGCGAGTTCGTCCTCAAACGCCGGACGGGCTGAAATATTCGCCGGGGCGGGCTGAAATGTTCGCCGGGGCGGGCTGGAATATCGGCCTGGGGCGGGCTGGGTTACTGCGTCGCAGACGGGCTGGAAGATTCCACCGCGGGCAGTGAGCCCGGCAAGGGCTTCCCCGCGCTCTCGCCCATGAACCACACCGCGATGCCGCCCACCACCGCCGCCGCCATCATGTAGTACGCGGGCATCATCATGTTCCCCGTGGCTCCGATCAAAGCCGTCACCACCAAGGGAGTTGTGCCGCCGAAGATCGATACGGAGATGTTGAAGCCGATCGAGAGTGAGCCGTAGCGGACCCTCGTGGGGAACAGGGCCGGGAGTGCCGACGGCATCGATGCCGTGAAGCAGACCAGGAGCAGGCCGAGCGCCGCCATGCCCAGGCCGATCGCCCAGAGCGAGCCCTGGCGGATCAGGAGCAGGGCGGGGATGGACAGGAGCAGGAAGCCTGCGCAGCCTGCCGCGATCACGGGGCGGCGGCCCACCCGGTCGGTCAGCGCGCCCGCGAACGGCTGGACGCACATCATCAGCGCCATCACCGCCAGGACGACCAGGAGGCCGTGCGTCTCGTCGTACTTGAGCTCGCTCGTCAGATAGCTCGGCATGTACGACAGCAGCATGTAGTCCGTGACGTTGAAGACCAGGACCAGGCCCATGCAGAGGAGCAGGGCCTTCCACTGGCCGGTCACCATCTCGCGCAGCCGCACCTTCGGTCGGGACTGCTCGTCCTTGTGCGCCTTCGCGAGCTCCGCAGCGAACGCCGGGGTCTCCTCCAGCTTCATCCGGAGGTAAAGGCCGATCAGACCCATCGGGCCCGCGATCAGGAACGGGATGCGCCAGCCCCAGGAGAGCAGGTCCTCGGAGGAGAGAAGCGCCGTCATCAGGGTGACCAGGCCCGCGCCGCCGATGTAGCCGGCCAGCGTGCCGAACTCCAGCCAGCTGCCGAGGAATCCCCGCTTCTTGTCCGGGGAGTACTCGGCGATGAACGTGGAGGCGCCCGCGTACTCGCCGCCCGTCGAGAAGCCCTGCACCAGACGGGCGAGCAGCAGCAGGACCGGGGCGCCCACACCGATCGTCGCGTACGAAGGGATCAAGCCGATCGCGAAGGTGCCCGCGGCCATCATGATCATGGTGAGGGCGAGGACCTTCTGGCGGCCGATGCGGTCGCCGAGCGGGCCGAAGACCATGCCGCCGAGCGGGCGGATCAGGAACGCCGCCGCGAAGGCGCCGAAGGTGGAGAGAAGCTGGGCCGTGGGGTTGCCCGAGGGGAAGAAGACCTTGCCGAGCGTCACGGCGATGTAGCTGTAGACGCCGAAGTCGAACCACTCCATCGCGTTGCCGAGTGCGGCCGCCTTCACCGCGCGCTTGACCAGCGCCGGGTCGACGACGGTGACCTCCGCGGGTGCGTGCGGGGACGGCGGGGTCTGGGTGCGGGGTGCGACGGGTGTGGCGGTCGGCAAGGGTTCGCTCGCCTGCCTCTCGGTTGACGACAAGGACAGAGCCGCCCGGCAAGAAGGGGGCGGCTCGAAAAGCGACCATAGGTGCAGGCAGCATCATTACGGGCGGTGTCCGGTCCGCCGCGCACCGCACGGAAAGTGCCGCTATCCAGGGCATATGCCCCTGCGTCCGGTGGTGGCGAGAAGGCCCGTTTGTGATCTATGTCGCGGCTCGGGCGGGGAACCGCGCCAGGGAGCCAAGCCCGTCATCTTCTGGACAGTGGGGGGTGAGGTATCGGCCATGCGGACGAAAGGTTTGGTTAGGAAGTACGCGCAAAAGCCGGTAGAAAGCGGTGTGGCTGCCAGGTGAAATGGGGGTTGCGCGCGTCTCACCCGACGGGCGCCGCGCCCATGAGTGACGGAGCAGGGACGACGAGCGGGGCGGGAGGGCAGACGGCACGTGGCGAACATTGAGCACAGGGGACCGGGAAACGCCTTTGGGGCAGGCGCGTCCGGTACACCCAAGGCGCGAATCGGGGCAGTCCGTGCCGCCCTCTGGATGATCGCCGCCATACTCGCGGTACGGCAGGTGGCCGATGTCGTGCGTACGCCGAAGGGTGAGCGCCTGACCGACCTGGAGACCTGGATCGGTCCTGACGGCGTCCTGCATGTGAACGGCTCCCTCTACGACGCGGACAAGTTCACCGGTACTCCCTTCGCCGGACTCGTGCTCAAGCCATTCGCCCGCGCGGCCGAACAGGCGCTCGGCTGGGGCTGGACGTTCGGCACCCTGATCCTCGTCGCGGTGCTCGGCCTCGTCGCCGCCCGCGCCCTGCCGCAGCCCGTGTCCCGGCGCATCTCGCTGCTCGCCGCGCCCGTCGCGATCTGCCTCCTGATGCTGTCGCTGCCGGTGCGCAACACCCTGCATCTGGGCCAGACCAGCATCATTCCCGTCCTGCTCGTGCTGCTCGGCTGCTTCGCCGTCCGGGGCGAGCGGGCCAGCGGCATCCTGATCGGCATAGGAGCGGCACTGCAGCCGACCGTGCTGCTGTTCGCCGCCCTGTTCTGGTTCACCGGCCGCAGGCGCGCGGCCGCCGCCACCGGTTCCACCTTCCTCGCCTGCACCGCGCTCGCCTGGGCCGCGATGCCGCACGACTCGTGGGCGTACTGGGTGCACCACCTGGCGGGCGCGGGCCTCGGCGCGCGCCCGGACGGTCTCGCCAACCAGTCGCTGCACGGCGCGCTGCTCCGGTTCGGCCTCGAAGGGCCGCTGGAGATCGGCCTCTTCGTGCTCCTGAGTGCGGCCGTGATCTTCCTCGGCCTGCGCCGCGCCGTCCGCTACGCCCAGGACGGGCAGCTGCTGCTCGCCGTCGCCATCACCGGCTGCGTCGCGGTCGCGGTGTCCCCGACGACCTGGCAGCACCAGCTCCTGTGGGTGCTGCTCGCGGTGGTCGGCCGGGTCGGCAAGAAGCAGTCCGACCGGTACATGTGGCCGGTCGCCGTGATCCTGGTGTCGACGCTGCCGGCGAAGATGATGCTGCCGAACATGCCGGTCGTGGAGCCCATCCGCGACAACCTCGTGCTGATCGCCGCGCTCGCCGCCGCCACCGTCGTGCCCTTCCTGTCCCGTACGGCACCGCAGTACCAGAGCCCCATCCCCACCGACTACGCGGCGCCCGTGCCCGCGCGCTGGAGCCGGGTGCCGCTCATCCCGTTCTGGCGGCGGGTCACGACCCGGCCGAACCTGCTCCTCGAACTGCTCCTGATCCGTGTCGGCTACTCCGCCTATCAGCAGGCGCGGCTCGCGGCGACCGGCGGCACCATCTCGGGCGGCCGGGCCACGGCCGAGCAGCACGGCGAGCAGATCTACTCGATCGAGCAGTTCCTGCACATCGACATCGAGCACTGGGTCAACCACGCGGTGGTGAAGGTCAGTTGGCTCGAGGAGTTCTTCAACTTCTACTACACGTCGTTCCACTTCCTGGTGCCGCTCACCGTCCTCGGCGTCCTCTACGTCCGCCGCCCCGCCGAGTACCGCTGGGCGCGCTCCGCGCTCGGCTTCGCCACGGTGCTCGCGCTCGTCGGGTTCTGGCTCTACCCGCTGGCACCGCCGCGCCTGATGCCCGACCTCGGTTTCATCGACACGGTGCACGGCGTGCAGGACTTCACGCAGCCGGACTACGGCACGCTGACCGCGCTCACCAACCAGTACGCGGCGATGCCCTCGCTGCACTTCGGCTGGTCCCTGTGGTGCGGCCTGGTGATCGCGATCCTCGCGCCGAAGTGGTGGATGAAGGCGCTCGGCCTGCTGCACCCGCTGTTCACGGTCTCCGCGATCGTGGCGACCGGCAACCACTGGGTCCTTGACGCGGTGGGCGGCGCGACCGTCGTCGGCGCGGGCTTCGGCCTCGGTTATCTGCTCGCCGGGCCCCGCGTACGACAGCCACTGAAGGTGGCGACGGGGGCCGAGCCGGTCATCGACATGACGAAGGACTCGGCGAAGGACCGTACCCCGAGCTGATCCGGTAGGTCCCCGGCGCGGACACCGTGAGCCGGGTGAACTCGCCGTGCCGCTTCAGGCAGGCCCCCTCGGCCCGGAGCCACGGCGAGTACACCAGGCGCAGCGTCACCGGCTCCCGGGTGGGGACGCGGACCACCATGTCCGAGCCCGTGGACCGGACGACGGACGCGGGCGCGGACACCATCGGCACCGGGTCCTCCACCCGGAAGATCTGCCAGTGCGCGTCCTTCCACACCGGCTTCAGCCAGTCGGGACCGCTCTCCACGAGCGCCGCCTCGTCCTCGGCGAACCCGTCCGGCTTGCCCGAGGGCAACACCACATAGCCGACCGCCCACTTGTCGAGCCACGCCCGGTAGGTGGCGGCCGAGAAGGACCCGTCGTAGAAGAGCCGGCCGCGCTCGACGTCGAGCTGGCGGTTCCAGCCGCGCGCCATGTTCACATGCGGGGCGAGGGCCGTGGCCTCGCGGTGGTTGCGGGCGGGGACCACCTCGACGCGGCCCCGGTCGGCACCGAGCCGCTCCAGCTCGCGCACCACGCCGTGGGTGTCGACGGCCCACTTCGGCACGGCCGTCGACACCGTCAGATCGTCCGCCGTCTTCTGCGCCACCCAGGCCGTGGACAGCACGAGCGCGATCGCGAGCACGGTCCTGCGTACGCGGTCGAGCGAGGGCGCGAGGAGCGCGGCGAGCAGCACGGCGGGCGCGAGCAGCTCGGCGAGGCGCTCCACGTTCGTGCCGATGGGCGAAGGGACGAGATATGTGAGGACCGTGCCGGCCGCGTACACGGCGGCACCCCACCGCAACACCCGCCACCGGCGCGGCGCCGCCACGACGACCGCGAGGCTGAACACCACCGGCGGGAAGATCCGGTCGAAGGGCATCAACTGCTCGCCGGTGAACGGGAAAAGCGCGGTCGTCGCCCCCACGACCACCACCGGCGGCGCGAGCAGCGCCGCGGCCCGCTTCCAGTCCCGTACGAGGAAGAAGCCGGCGCCCGCGACCAGCAGGAACAGGCCGGCCACCGGGCTGGACATGGTGGCAAGCGCCCCGAACGCCACCGCGGCCCACACCCGGCGCTCCCGCACGAGCGCCAGGCAGGCGGCGAACCCGAAGGCGAGCCCGAGTGCGAAGGTCGTGCGCCCCGACGCGACGTTGCACCACACGGCGAGCGAGGCGAGCACCGCGGGGCACAGCGGGCGGCGGACGCCGGTGCGCGCGATGAGCACGGCGACCAGCCAGCCACCGGCGACGCCCGCCGCCACCGTCACCGTCTTCACGCCCACCGCGGCCATCAAGTAGGGAGAGATCAGGCTGTAGTTGGCGGTGTGCATGCCGCCGTACCAGAACAGGCCGTACGCGGCCGCGCCGTGCTCGGAGGCGAACCGCGCCCAGGCCTCCTGCGCCGCCAGATCGCCGCCGCCCGTGGCGAGGAACGCCGCCCAGACCGCGTAGAGCGGCAGGGTGGGGACGGTGGCGAGGAGCGGCACCCTGTTGCGTCGCGCGAAGGCACGCAAGGCCCCGTTCCGCTCGGTGGGTGCGCTGCCCGACGGCACGAGAGAGATATCGGCGGAGACCACAGCCACCATTTCCGTTGAGGACTTTGACGACTTGGAGAGGCACGGTTCACTTCTCAAGACGCCGCACGCAACGGAAACGTTGGTTCCCTGGGCCAGGAGGAGGCAGGGGCAGGGCGTAGGGGGGAGTCGCCCCTGCCTCCCTGGCAGCGGGTCAGCCGGTGCTGACCTGCAGTTCCTTGACCCCGTTCAGCCAGGCCGAGCGCAGTCGCCGGGGGTCGGAGACCAGACGCAGATCGGGCAGGGCGTCGGCGATCGCGTTGAAGATGAGGTTGATCTCGACGACCGCGAGGGACTTGCCGAGGCAGAAGTGCGGGCCGCCGCCACCGAAGCCGAGGTGCGGGTTCGGGTCGCGGGAGATGTCGAACTCCCCGGGCTCGTCGAAGACTTCGGGGTCGTTGTTGGCCGAGGAGTAGAAGAGGCCGACGCGGTCGCCCTTCTTGATCTGTACGCCGCCGAGCTCGGTGTCCTGGGTCGCGGTGCGCTGGAAGGAGACGACGGGGGTCGCCCAGCGCACGATCTCCTCCGCCGTGGTCTGCGGGCGCTCGCGCTTGAAGAGCTCCCACTGCTCGGGGTGGGTGAGGAAGGCGTGCATGCCGTGGGTGATGGCGTTGCGGGTGGTCTCGTTGCCGGCCACCGCGAGCAGGATGACGAAGAAGCCGAACTCGTCGCCGGAGAGGTTCCCTTCGTCCTCGGCGGCCACCAGCTGGCTGACGATGTCCTTGGCCGGGCACTCCTTGCGGGCGGCGGCGAGGTTCATCGCGTAGCTGACGATCTCCATGGCCGCCTCGGTGCCGACCTCCTCGGTGATCGCGTACTCCGGATCGTCGTACGCCGCCATCTTGTTGGACCAGTCGAAGATCTTCGTCCGGTCCTCCTGGGGGACGCCGATGAGTTCGGCGATGGCCTGGAGGGGCAGTTCGACGGCGACATTGGTGACGAAGTCGAAGCTGCCGTCGGGGGCGGCGTTCGCGAGGGCCGTCTCGACGATGGAGTGGGCGCGGTTGCGCAGGGCGTCTTCCAACGAGCGTATGGAGCGGGGCGTGAAGCCGCGCTGCACGATCTGGCGGACCCGGGTGTGCTCGGGCGGGTCCATGTTCAGCATGATCAGCTTCTGGACCTCGATCTGGTCGCGGCTGATCGTCTCGTTGAAGCGGATGACCGCGGTGTTGAGGTTGGAGGAGAACAACTCCGGGTGTGTGGAGACGTACTTGACGTCCGCGTGCCGTGTGACGGCCCAGTAGCCCGCGTCGTCGAAGCCGGAGATGCCGCGCGGCTGGTCGATCCAGCGCACCGGTTCCGTCTGGCGCAGCTGGGCGAACTCCGGGAGAGGCACGCGGTCTTGAAGCAGGTCGGGGTCGGTGAAGTCGAACCCGTCGGGCAGCGCTGGACAGGGCATCGGCAACTCCAGGAGTTCAGTTCTTTGTTCTGACGGTCCATCAGGAGATGTACCGCAAGGTAGTAACGGGTTCTATAAGTGGCAAGGCCCGTGACAGGCCCGCTTCGTGCAGGTCGTGCGCAAGGTACGTGCAAGACCCTTGCGGCGCCGGGGTGCGGCTCAGCAGACTGCATGCAGAACTAGAACGCGTACTAGTTCTCCGTGCGGGTGCCGGGACGCCCCCGCGGGATGTGGATGGAGAGGACGCTCATGGCCGCGGAACCTGTCATCGTCGAAGCCGTACGCACCCCCATAGGTAAGCGCGGAGGGGCGCTCGCCAATCTCCACCCCGCCTATCTGCTCGGCGAGACCTACCGTGAACTCCTCGGACGCACCGGCATCCACGCCGACTGCGTCGAGCAGATCGTCGGCGGGACCGTCACGCACGCCGGTGAGCAGTCCATGAATCCGGCGCGCACGGCGTGGCTCACGATGGGTCTGCCGTACGAGACCGCGGCGACGACGGTGGACTGTCAGTGCGGCTCGTCGCAGCAGGCGAGCCACATGGTCGCCAACATGGTCGCGGCCGGGGTCATCGACGTGGGGATCAGCTGTGGCGTCGAGGCGATGTCACGGGTGCCGCTGGGGTCGGGCTCCAAGCACGGTCCCGGCAAGCCGTTCCCCGACGAGTGGAACGTGGACCTGCCCAACCAGTTCGAGGCGGCCGAGCGGATCGCCCGCAACCGCGGTCTCACCAGGGAGAACGTGGACTCGCTCGGGCTCATCTCGCAGGAGCGCGCCGCCGTCGCCTGGGCCGAGGAGCGCTTCAAACGCGAGACCTTCGCCGTCCAGGTGCCGACGACGGAGGAGGAGCAGGCCGCCGGGCAGGGCATGTGGCGCCTGGTCGACCGGGACGAGGGTCTTCGCGACACGACGATGGAGGGCCTGGGCGGGCTCAAGCCGGTGATGCCGACCGCCGTGCACACGGCGGGCAACTCCTCGCAGATCTCCGACGGCGCGGCGGCGATCATGTGGGCGTCGAAGCGGATGGCACGGGCCCTGAAGCTGAAGCCGCGGGCGCGGATCGTCGCGCAGGCGCTGGTGGGGGCCGATCCGCACTATCACCTGGACGGGCCGATCGACGCGACGCGGGCGGTGCTGGGGAAGGCCGGGATGTCGCTCAAGGACATTGATCTTGTGGAGATCAATGAGGCGTTTGCTTCCGTGGTGCTGAGCTGGGCGCAGGTGTTTGAGCAGGACCTGGAGAAGGTGAATGTGAACGGGGGCGCGATCGCGCTGGGGCACCCCGTGGGCGCGACGGGGGCTCGGCTCATCACCACGGCTCTGCATGAGCTGGAGCGGCGCGACAAGGAGTTCGCGCTGATCACGATGTGCGCGGGGGGCGCGGTGGCTACGGGGACGATCATTCAGCGGCTGTGAGTCCAGACCTCGGGCTGAAAACGCGCCGGACCCCGGGCTGAATTCATTCAGCCCGGGGTCCGGGAAGTATCTAGCCCGTCCGGCGATTGAGGACGAACTCGGCGGAGCCGGTGATGTTCCGGTCCGCCGGAGAGGCATCGGCTCAGTACCAGCCGTTGGCCTGCCAGAAGCTCCAGGCCTCGGCGGGGCTGCCGTAGCGGTCGTTCATGTAGTCGAGGCCCCACTTGATCTGGGTCTCGGGGTTGGTCTTCCAGTCCGAGCCGGCCGAAGCCATCTTCGAGCCGGGCAGGGCCTGGACCAGGCCGTAGGCGCCGGAGGATGCGTTCGTCGCGGTGGGGTTCCAGCCGCTCTCGTGCTCGACGATCTTGCTGAACGCCTGGTACTGCGCGGCATCCGGGATCAACTTCTTCGCGATCGCCTGGGCCGAGGAAGGCGCCGCGGCCGGAGCGGCGGCCGGAGCGGCAGCCTTCGCGGCGGTCGGGGTCGCGGCCTGGGCCGGACCCGCGGCGATCAGCATGCCGGTCGTGGCGGCGGCCACGGCGACACCGGCGAGGGCCTTCTTCGGGGCGGCGATACGGCGGAGGAGCGAGGCGGACAAAGCGTGACCTTCCGTGGGGGACATGGTGTCGCAAGCACGCCTTGGCCATGGAAAGTGGCGGGGGGAATGCGTAAGCGCCTTGGACCCGAAGGTCGTCGGCGCTGTGCGACTCGATCCAGAGAAGCAGGGCTGTTGCGTCTCCGCAATGCCCCCTTTTGCTAGTTGCTGTCGTACTTGAGCCGAACGCCCCCTCTGTGACGTGGCTCTCAATCCGCAGGTCAGGGCGGGAATCGACGCGTGCACGTCAAGCAGAAAGCGGTACGAAACGGACTAGTAGAGGACCAAAGGCCTGTGGGCCGCCTCACCGTCCGAGGGCCCTTCCTGTAACGGAGAGCCAACGGCCGCCTACGCCTTGGGCCCCTCGAATGTGACCTGGGCCTCGAAAGCGGCCCGCCGTGTGGCCCGGCGCAGCGCCTTGAGGACGGCCGGACCGAGGGCGAGGCTCAGCAGGACGGTGACCACGGCGCGGGGCAGGTCCCAGCCGAGCGAGGTGGCCAGGCAGTACGCGATGAAGCGGCCCAGGTTGTCGCCGACGGGGTCCCCGGGGACAAAGGAGACGCCGGTCGCCAGGCCGCCCAGGTAGGGCCAGCCCTGCAGGTTCATGACGGTGCCGTAGAGGACGGAGGACACCGCCCCGTAGGCCGCGAGCAGCCACAGTTCGCGGCGGCCGCGGATCGTGTCCGGGCCCGGCAGCAGCCCCGCGCCCATGCAGACCCAGCCCATGGACAGCATCTGGAACGGCATCCACGGGCCGACGCCCCCGGTGAGCAGCGCCGAAGCGAACATCGACACCGCCCCGAGCACAAACCCGAAGCCCGGCCCGAGCACCCGGCCGCTGAGCACCATCAGGAAGAACATCGGCTCGATCCCGGCGGTCCCCGCGCCCAGCGGCCGCAGCGCCGCTCCGGCCGCGGCGAGCACCCCGAGCATGGCGATGGCCTTCGCGTCGAGCCCGACGTCCGCGATGGTCGCCACGACCACGGCGAGCAGCAGCGGAAGCAGCGCCGCGAACAGCCAGGGCGCGTCCTGCGCGTGCGCGCTCAGCCCCGAGCCGCCGCTCGCGATGAGCGGCCACCCGAAGGCGACCACCCCGACGGCGCTGACCAGCGCGAGGGCGCCGATGGAACGGGGGCCAAGCCGGATGGGGCGGGCCTGCCGCTCGGGCCCGGCGGGCCCCGGCCTACCGCCCGGGGAAGCGGGGCTCACGGCTGCGCTCCTTCTGGAGGCATGTCGCTGGGCAGGTCCGGGCGTGTGCTTGGGTCCGGGTCTGCGCCAAGGTGCGGGCGTGTGCTTGGGTCCGGGTCTGCGCCAAGGTGCGGGCGTGTGCTTGGGTCCGGGTCTGCGCCAAGGTCCGGGCGTGTGCTCGGGTCCGGGTCCGCGCCAAGGTCCGGGCGTGCGCTCGGGTCCGGGTCTGCGCCCGGGTTCGGGCGTGTGCTTGGGTCCGGGTCTGCGCCAAGGTGCGGGCGTGTGCTTGGGTCCGGGTCTGCGCCCGGGTTCGGGCGTGTGCTTGGGTCCGGGTCTGCGCCAAGGCGCGGGCGTGTGCTTGGGTCCGGGTCTGCGCCAAGGTGCGGGCGTGCGCTCGGGTCCGGGTCCGCGCCAAGGTCCGGGCGTGCGCTCGGGTCCGGGTCTGCGCCCGGGGTCGGGCGTGTGCTCGAATCCGGGTCCGTGCCCTGGTCCGCGCGTGCGCTTGAATCCGGGTCCGCGTCAAGGTCCGGGCGTGCGCTCGGGTCCGCGCGTGCACTCGAGTCCGGGGCCGCGCCCAGGTCCGCGCCTGCACTCGAATCCGGGTCCGCGCCAAGGTCCGGGCCCCCGCCCGGGCCGTGCCGCAGGTCTGTTTTCTCGCCGTCGGTCCGGTCCGCCCCTGCCGCCCGCAGGGCTTCCCGTACCTGCGGGACCGTCAGCCACTTCTGTGGGGCCAGGATCTTCGTCACCTGGGGTGCGAAGGACGGTGACGACACCACGATGTCCGGGGTCGGGCCGTCCGCTACGATCTCGCCGTCGGCGAGGATCGCCACCCGGTGGGCGAGTTCCGCGGCGAGTTCCACGTCGTGCGTGGCGAGGACGATCGCATGGCCCTCGGCCGCGAGCCCGCGCAGGACGGTGACCAGGCGGGCCTTCGCCGCGTAGTCGAGACCGCGGGTCGGCTCGTCCAGGAGCAGCAGGGGCGGGCGGGCCGTCAGGACGATCGCCAGGGCGAGTGTCAGGCGCTGGCCCTCGGAGAGGTCACGGGGGTGGGTGTCGTCCGCGATGCCGGGGAGCAGCTCGCTGACCAGGGCCCTGCAGGTGCCCGGCGCCGCGTCCGCGTCATGGTCGGCGGCCGCGCACTCGGCGGCCACCGTGTCCGCGTACAGCAGATCGCGCGGTTCCTGGGGGACCAGGCCCACGTGGCGGATCAGTTCGCGCGGGCCCGTGCGGTGCGGGACGGTGCCGCCCACCCGGACCGAACCGGACGCGGGTTCGAGCAGGCCGACCAGGGTCGAGAGGAGCGTGGACTTCCCGGCGCCGTTGCGGCCCATCAGGGCGACCGTCTCTCCCGCGCGGACGGTGAGGTCCACACGGCGCAGGGCCTCGACCCGGCCGCGGCGGACGGCCAGCGACGTGACGGCCGCCGCGGGCTGGGGCTCGTCGCTCGTCTTCGTACGCCGGCGAAGGCTCGGCCTGCGGGGCGCCGGCTGCTCGGCGGGGCGCACGGCCGTCGTCTCCTCGGGCGGCTCGGCCCCGGAGAGGCGTTCGCGCAGGGCCCCCGCCCGCCGCCGCGCGTCCCGCACCGTCAGCGGCAGCGGCGACCATCCTGCGAGGCGGCCCAGGGCGACCACCGGCGGGAACACGGGGGAGCGTGCCATCAGGGCGGCCGGGTCGCCGAGCACCGGGACCTCGCCCGGCGCCGCGAGCAGCAGCACCTGGTCCGCGTACTGCACGACCCGTTCCAGGCGGTGCTCGGCCATCAGGACGGTGGTGCCCAGGTCGTGCACGAGGCGCTGAAGGACGGCGAGCACCTCCTCGGCGGCGGCCGGGTCGAGCGCGGAGGTCGGCTCGTCGAGCACGAGGACCTTGGGGTGCGGGGTGAGGACCGAGCCGATCGCGACCCGCTGCTGCTGGCCGCCGGAGAGCGTGGCGATGGGCCGGTCGCGCAGATCGGCGAGGCCGAGCAGGTCCAGGGTCTCCTCGACGCGGCGGCGCATCACGTCCGGGGCGAGGCCGAGCGACTCCATCCCGTACGCCAGCTCGTCCTCGACCGTGTCCGTCACGAAGTGCGAGAGCGGGTCCTGGCCCACCGTGCCGACGACATCGGCGAGTTCGCGCGGCTTGTGCGTACGGGTGTCGCGCCCGGCCACGGTCACCCGGCCGCGCAGAGTGCCGCCGGTGAAGTGCGGCACCAGGCCGCTGACCGTGCCGAGCAGCGTCGACTTGCCGACCCCGGACGGGCCGACGAGCAGCACCAACTCGCCTTCGGGTACGGCGAGTTCGACCCCGCGAACTGTGGGCTCGGCGACGCCTTCGTACGTCACGGAGACATCCTCGAAGCGGATCATGGGGTCTCCTTGGGGGGAACGGAGGCCGCCGACTCACCGGCGGGAGGTGACGCGGTCTTTCGCCAGGCGGCGGGCGAGGGCTTCGTCAGGGGGACGGGTGCGGGCCGCTCGGCGTGGGAGGCCGCAGGCGCCGACTCCTCGGGCGGCACCGGCGCCACGAAAGCGGGCAGCAGGCCGATCAGCACCGCCGCCGCGGGCCACAGCGGCAGTGTCGGTGCGGTCAGGGGGACGACTCCGGGGTGCAGGGCGGCCGTGTCGTACGCCGATGCCCAGATCATCAGGCCCGCCACCGCGATGCCCGACCCGGCGACGAGCCAGGCGCGCACGCCCCAGGGGTCGGGCCGGTAACGGGTGCGCACGGAGCGGCGGCCGCCGAGGCGGAGTCCTGCCAGGGCGGCGAGCAGACCGCCGGCGAGCACGGGCAGGCCGTAGCCCGCGCCTTCCGACGAGAGCAGGCCGTACGTCCCCGCGCAGACGCCCATCAGGCCGCCGAGCGTCAGGGCGGCGGTCGTCCTGCGCACCCGGACCGGGACGTCGGCGGTGCGCCCGAAGCCCCGCGCGTCCATCGCGGCGGCCAGCGCCACCGACCGCTCAAGGGCGCCCTCCAGGACCGGAAGTCCGACCTGGAGCAGTCCCCGTACGCCCTTGTCGGGCCGCCCGCGCAGGCGCCGCGCGGCCCGCAGCCGCTGCACGTCGGTGATCAGGTTCGGCGCGAACGTCATCGCGACGACGACGGCGACCCCCACCTCGTACAGCGCGCCCGGCAGCGACTTGAGCAGCCGGGACGGGCTGGCGAGCGCGTTGGCCGCGCCCACACAGATCAGGAGTCCGGCGAGGCGGATCCCGTCGTAGAGGGCGAAGAGCAGTCCCTCGGCCGTCACCCGGCCGCCGATCCGCACCCCCTTCGCCCAGTCGGGCAGCGGGACTTCGGGGAGCGTGACAAGGACATGCGTACCGGGGATCGGCGAGCCGAGGACGATGGCGAAGACGAGGCGGATCGCGATGACGACGAGCCCGAGCTTCACGAACGCGCCGTACGACCGTGCCCACGGGGCGGAGGTACGGCGCGCGGCGACGACGTAGCCCGCGACGCCGATGAGCAGCCCGAGCAGCAGCGGATTGGTGGTGCGGGATGCGGCCGTGCCGAGGCCAAGGGCCCACACCCACCAGGCGCCCGGGTGCAGGGCGTTGCTTCGGTGGGCGGTCGGGGCGAGGTACTGAATCTGCGGGCCGTATGTGGCTGGTCGCGCCCACGCGGCGGAGCCGCTCATGTCAGAGCCTCGCGCCCCTTGCGGGGCGGTGCGGAACCGCTTGGCGGGACCGGTCATCGCGGGATCAGCCGCGGCGGCGGCGGGCCTGCCAGACGGCGGCCGCGCCGAGCACGGCGATGGCCGCCACGCCCGCGATCAGGCCGACGGACGGACCGCCGGATTCGTCGTCCTTCTTCTGGGCCGACTCACTCGCGGCCGGCTTCTTCTCCGACTGCCCGTTGCCGGAGACCTGCTCGCCGCAGCCCGACTTCGGGTAGTCCGCGATGGCGCAGAGCAGCGCGTTGCTGTCGTAGCGCAGCGGCTTGGCCACGGCGGCCAGCGCGTCCGCGCTCGTCGCGTCGTCGGCGACCCGCGCGCACGCGGTACGCGGCTTCGGCGGGGTCTCCCCGTCGGGGGCGTCCTGCGCCGTGCCGAAGTCGATGACGACGGCTACGCGCTTCCGGCCGTCCTCGGCGGGGGTCTTGGCGCAGATCGCGGCGAAGTCCGCGGGGCCCCGCGGCTTCGCGGAGTCCTGCGAGTCCTCGGACACGGAGAACCGGAAGCCCTGGACGGCCCCGTCGTCGGGGCGTGCGGTGCTCGGCCCCTGGGTCGCGTAGGCCCACTTGGCGCCGTCCCGGTCCCAGAAGGACCAGTAGCGGTAGCCGGCGGCCTGGGCGGGAGCGGCGGCAAGGACCGCGAAGAGCGAGGCGAAGAGCGCGGTGAGGACCGCCCCGGCCACGAACCGTGCGGGGCGGCCGGAGCGGACCCGAGTCACAGCTGCGACTTCTTGTTGCGGCTGCTCAGGAGGAAGCCGATGCCCGCGCCGAAGACCAGGCCGACGCCGATGATCCACCACACGCTCACGCCGCCCTCGTCGTCGCCGTCCTTCTTCTCGTCGGCGGGCTGCTCGGTGGCCTGCGGTGCGGGACCCTGCGCGTTCAGCTGCTTGACCAGGTCGGCGCCGCCGAAGTCGCGCGGGTCGAGGCCGGCGGCGTTCGCGGCGAAGATCAGCTGGGCGTACGCGGCGGGTCCGGACGTCTTCGCCCACTCCGCGGAGTTCTTCGCCAGCCACTGGGCCGACTTCTTCGCCTGCTCCGGCTGACCGGCCGCGGCGAGGGCGATCACGGACTCCGCGGTGTTGCCCAGGTCGGGCATGTTCTTGGCGCCGGCCAGCGACGACATCAGATGGTCGTCGCCCTCGGCGAGGGCCTTCAGGAGGTAGCCGGCGCCGTTGGACGCGGCCTTCTCGGCGGTGTCCGCCTTGACGCACTTCGGGGAGGCCGGCTTCGTCGCCTCGGGCGGGTCCACGACCAGGCCCCTGCCGTAGCCGCCGAGGACGCCTGCCGCCGTCGCGTCCGCGTTCGGCGAGAGCTTGCCGGTCTTCATGTCGGCGAGGCTGAAGGCGCCGCCGTCCTTGCCGCAGTCCATGGCGAGCTCGGGCAGCGCGTCGTAGGGGGACTTGCCGTCCTGCGACTTCACCGACTGCGGCTTCTCGCCGGCCCCGGTGAGGGCGCCGATCACGATGCCGGTGGAGTTGGCGTCGGAGTCCATGCCGGGGTTGTAGCCCCAGCCGCCGTCCTTGTTCTGCACCGACTTCAGCCAGTCGACGCTCTTCTTGACCGTCTTGTCCTGACCGGTGAGGGCGGTGAGCGCCTGCACGGCGGCCGCGGTGGAGTTGCTGTCGACCATCGTCTTGGAGTCGCAGGGCTCGCCGGCGTCGGCGCGGTACGCGGCGAAACCGCCGCTCGCGCACTGCTGTCCGGTGAGCCAGTCGACGGACTTCGCGGCGGGCTTCACACCGGCCGAATCCTGGGCGAGCAGGGCGTAGGACTGCCGGAACACCCCGTCGAACTTGGGGTCCTTGTCGCCGTACAGACCGGAGGGGAGCTTGGCGGAGGGCGACGGCTTCGCGGTGTCGGCGAAGGCGGCCGGGGCGGCGGCCGAACCGAACACGGCGACGGCGGCCAGGACCGCGGCGCTGCGGCGAACGTTCATGATGCGGCGGGTGCCTCTCCCTGCGGGGAGCGGGGCAGCACGGGCGCGTACGGGCACGGGCACCGGGCGGCTCCGGCTCCGTATACCTCGACGGTGCCGTTCATCGGGGGGTCCGATGAGGCGAGCCGGTCACGCTCCGGGCGGGGCAATCCGGCTTACCGCGAGCCTTGCGGGCTGCGGTTCACGAGTGGGGTCTCCCCTGCTCGAGCGAAGCCGAGAGCTTGGGGAAGGGTCAGCGCCGGATTCGCACCGGCTTCCCCCCGTACGGGCATGATGACGACGGGGGTCACTCTACCGGCCCGTAGGGGGCGTGCCCGGGGCGCCCGTCCCGCCGCGCTCAGACCGCCACGTACCGCACCGGATCGCTCCCCATCGCCTCCGCGCGCCCCAGTTTCACCAGGCGCCGCACATGGGCCTCGGCCTCCGACACGGCGATGCTCCGTGAGCCGTAGCGGATCTCGGCCCAGGGGCGGTTCCACTCCATGCGCTCGGCGAGCTGCCAGGGGGTGAGGGGTTCGGCGAGCAGGGCCAGAAGGTCGTTCAGGCGTTCCTCGTGGTGGGCGAGGATCTCCCGTACGCGGGCCGGTGCGTCGGTGAACGCGTGCTGGTGGGCGGGCAGGACCTCGGCGGGGCCCAGGCGGCCGACCCGCTCAAGGGAGTCGAGGTAGTCGCCGAGCGGATCGGTCACGGTGTCGTCGTCGGGGTCCTCGTACAGGCCGATGTGCGGGGTGATCCCGGGGAGCAGATGGTCGCCGGAGAAGAGGCGGCCGTGGCCCGGCAGCCGGGCCGGGTGCTCCTCCTCCAGGTGCAGACAGACATGGCCGGGGGTGTGCCCCGGCGTCCAGATCGCGCGGAGCCTGCGGCCCGGCAGTTCGAGCAGCTCGCCCGGTGTGATGTCCCGGTCGGGCAGCGCGGGGGCCAGGCCCGGCAGCTTCGGCGTGCGACCCGCGTCGCGGGCGGCGATCAGCGGTGCGACGTGCTCGGCGGGGGCGCCCGCGGCCGTCAGCTTCTGGACCATGTAGTCGAACCAGCGCCCCGGGGCGTTGGAGCGGGTGCGCCGCACCACCGACGCGTCCGCCTCGTGCATCGCGATCCAGGCGCCCGAGGCCTCGCGGACCTTGGCGGACAGGCCGTGGTGGTCGGGGTGGTGGTGGGTGATGACGACGCCGTGCACCGCGTCGACGGACGTGCCGCAGGCGCCGAGGCCCGCCTCCAGGGCGTCCCAGGACGTCGGGTCGTCCCAGCCCGTGTCGATCAGGACCGGACCGCTGTCGGTGTCCAGGAGATGGACGAGGGTGAAGCCGAGGGGGTTGTCGGGGATGGGGACCTTGATGCTCCATACGCCCCCGCCGTGCTCGGTCACCTGCGGATCGGCCACCTGCGTCATCGGGAGCCCTCGTCTCTCATCGGCTGCACGGCCATGACCTCAGCCCTCACACGACCTCAGCCCTCACGGCCATAACTAGAACTAGTTCCAATGATCGCCCAAGTCGACTGTTTCGTCAGGAGACTTGGAAGTGAGGCGCCGGTCACACTCGCCGGGCCCGATGTCACACCCGGACCCCCGCCCCCGCTCCTAGGGCATAACCACGCACAGAGGAGACCCGCCATGTCCGGCACTTCCGAGGCGGACGACGCCACCCGAGCCTTCGTCGACCACCGCGAGCTGCTGTTCTCCCTCGTCTACAACATGCTCGGCACCGTCGCCGACACCGAGGACGTGCTGCAGGAGACCTGGCTCGCCTGGGCGCCCCGGCACGCGGCCCGCGACGCCGAGCCGATCGGGAGTCCCCGCGCCTATCTCGTACGCATCGCCGTGAACAAGGCCCTCGCCCGGCAGTCCGTCATCAGTCGCCGGCGCGAGACCTACATCGGTCCCTGGCTCCCCGAACCGCTGCTCACCCGGGCCGTCGAACCCGTCCATGAGCCGGACGCCGCCGAAGCGGTCGAGCGTGCCGAGTCGGTGTCGATGGCGCTCCTCGTGGTCCTGGAGACCCTCTCCCCGCTGGAGCGCGCGGTCTTCGTCCTGCACGAGGTCTTCGGGTACGCGCACACCGAGACCGCCGAGATCATCGGCCGGACCCCGGCCGCCGTGCGCCAGCTCGCCCACCGGGCCCGTGAGCATGTGCGGGCCAAACGGCCCGCCGGAAACGCGGACGCGCGCCGCCGCAGAGAGGTCACCGAGCGGTTCGCCGAGGCGGTGGCTGCGGGGGACGCCGAGACGCTGCTGCGGCTGCTCGCGCCGGATGTCGTCCTGTGGGCCGACGGTGGGGGCAAGGCGCCGGGGGCGGGGCCGCGCCCGCTGCGGGGCGCCGACAGGGTGGCCGAGCTGTTCGTCAAGCGTGCCGCGCTCAGGCCCGCGGGGGCGGAGCTCCGCTACTGCCACATCAACGGCGATCCCTCGGTGCTGCTGTTCAACGAAGGCGCCCCGTACGCCGTGCTCGTCCTCGACCTGACGCCGGACGGCGAGCGGGTGCGCGGGCTCTACAACGTCATGAACCCCGACAAGCTCGCCCACCTCGCCTGAACGGCCGTTCCCCGCAAGGGAGTCAAAGGGAGTCACTCATGTTCATCGCCTATGTGGCCGTCACCCTGCTGGCGGCCGCCGCCAACATCTACGTCGCCTTCGTCGACTACGCGCGCTCGCCCCAGGTCATCGCGAACATGGACCGGGCCCGCGTCCCGCGTTCCTGGCTGTTCCCGCTGGGCCATCTCAAACTGGCCGGTGGAGCAGGCCTGTTGGCGGGCTTCGCCGTGCCCTGGATCGGTGTGGCCGCCGGGGCCGGGCTCGTCCTCTTCTTCACCGGCGCCGTTCTCTTCCATCTGCGGGCGCGGGTGTACACGCTCCAGTACCCGCTCGGGTTCTGGGGACTTGCCGCGGCGGCGCTGGTCACCGGGCTCGCCCACCGGGGGATCTGAGGCCGCGGTGACATCCCCGTGGACTCCTGGAACTAGAACTGGTATCAGTTCTGCCAAAGCGTTCTGAGGCAGTGTCAGAAAGCGTGCCGCGCAGGGCGGAATCCCGCAGGAGGCAGTCAGCCATGACCGAGCTCGTGGAACACGGACAGCTGTTCATCGGCGGGGAGCTTGTGGACCCCCTCGGCAAGGACGTCATCGAGGTGATCTCGCCGCACACGGGCCGGGTCTTCGCAACGGTCCCGCATGCCGCGCCCGCCGATGTCGACCGGGCCGTCGCCACCGCGCGCAAGGCGTTCGACGAGGGCCCCTGGCCCCGGATGACCCTCGACGAGCGGATCGAGGTGATCACAAAGATCAAGGACGCGATCGCCGTACGGCACGAGGAGATCGCCCGCGTCATCAGCTCCGAGAACGGCACCCCGTACACCTCCAGCGTCATGGTGCAGGCCCTCGCCGCGATGATGGTCTGGGACGCGGCGCTCACGGTCGCGCGCAACTTCACGTACGAGGAAGCGCGCGACGGAGCCCTCGGCAAGATCCTCGTCCGGCGCGAGCCGGTGGGCGTCGTGGCGGCCGTGGTCCCGTGGAACGTCCCGCAGTTCACCGCCGCCGCCAAGCTCGCGCCCGCGCTGCTCGCCGGGTGCCCGGTCATCCTCAAGACCTCGCCGGAAGCGCCGCTCGACGCCTACATCCTCGCCGAGATCGCCACGGAGGCCGGGCTGCCCAAGGGCGTGCTCTCGATCATCTCGGCGGACCGCGAGGTCAGCGAGTACCTCGTCGGGCACCCCGGCGTCGACAAGGTGTCCTTCACCGGTTCCGTCGGCGCGGGCAAGCGCGTCATGGAGGTCGCCGCCCGCAATCTCACCCGCGTGACCCTGGAGCTGGGCGGCAAGTCGGCCGCGGTGATCCTGCCGGACGCGGACGCGGCGAGCGCCGTCGCGGGGATCGTGCCCTTCGCCTGGATGATCAACGGCCAGGCGTGCGTGGCCCAGACCCGCATCCTCGTGCCGCACTCCCGCTACGACGAGTTCGCCGAGGCCTTCGCCGCGGCGGCCGGCGCGCTCAAGGTCGGCGACCCGCTCGACCCGGCCACCGAACTCGGTCCGCTCGTCGCCAAACGCCAGCAGCAGCGCTCCCTCGACTACATCCGCATCGGCCAGGAGGAAGGCGCCAAGATCCTCACGGGCGGCGGCCGTCCGGCCGGACTCGACGAGGGCTGGTACGTCGAGCCGACGCTCTTCGGCGGCGTCGACAACTCCATGCGCATCGCCCGTGAGGAGATCTTCGGCCCGGTCATCTGCCTTCTTCCGTACGGCGACGAGAGCGAGGCCGTGAAGATCGCCAACGACTCGGACTACGGGCTCAGTGGCAGCGTCTGGACGGCGGACGTGGAGCGCGGCATCGACATCGCGCGCCGGGTGCGCACCGGGACGTACTCCGTGAACACCTTCAGCCTCGACATGCTCGGACCGTTCGGCGGCTACAAGAACTCCGGTGTGGGGCGGGAGTTCGGGCCCGAGGGGTACGGCGAGTACTTCGAGCACAAGATGATCCATCTGCCGGGCGGCTATGAGGGGACCGGTGCCTGATGGGGGACCGCTGGCACGTCGAGGTGGACCGGTCCGTGTGCATCGGCTCGGGGATGTGCGTGCTGACCGCTCCCGGCGGCTTTGAACTCGACTCCGCCCGGCAGTCGCACCCCGTCGCCGCCGACACCGACGCGAACGAGAAGGTCCTCGAAGCTGCGGAGGGCTGCCCGGTCGAGGCGATCACGATCACCCTGACGGGCAGCGGGGAGGTCGTGTTTCCCCCGGAGGACTAGCCGGGTCGGGGCGGGGCCTTCCGGTGGTGTGGGTGATCTTCACGTTTGTGACGGTCCGGGAGCCGCCTGGTGTTACCGCCGTGCACACCCTCTGCGCTCGAACAGGTGCGAACGGGACTTTACGTATGCGTTCCGCACGCCCATCCGATGACATCTGTGACTGTCCGCCCTCTTTGCGGTCTGCAACTCTCCTTGCGACGCCGCATGGGGAGGGGAAGCCGTGGACAAGCGGTACGAGGTCTACTGTCTGGCCGACAGGCTCTTCTACGAGACTCCGGACCGCTTGTCCGCGGGCGGCACGGGCGCCCCCGAGTTCGGGACGGCCGGCCGTGCGGTCCCGGAAGGGTGGCGCTCGGCGCGCACCGGCGACTGGCTGACCCTGGGCCCGGTCGACGAGGACGGGCACTCGCGGCCCGCGCCCGCACAGGGCTGGAAGATCCATGTCTCCGCCACGCTGGACAACGCCGACCGGATGGCGGCGGTGGTGTGGGACTACTGCGTGCCCCGCGCCGTGCCCTTCAAGTTCATCGCGGGGCGCCATCTGCTGCATCTGCGCAACAGCAAGTACGCGGGACGGGACGGCAGCGGCAAGTTCGCCACGATCTACCCGGCCGACGAAGACCAACTGCACACGGTGTTACGTGAGTTGGGCAAGGCGCTCGAAGGGTGCGAAGGTCCCTACATCCTCACCGATCTGCGCTGGCAGGAAGGACCGCTGTACGTCAGGTACGGCGCGTTCACCCGCCGCATGTGCGTGGACGGGCGGGGCGCCCTGGTCCCCGCGATCGAGGACGACCGGGGCAGGCTCGTCCCCGACTCGCGCGACCCGGCCTTCCGGGTGCCCGAGTGGGTGACGCTGCCGCCCTTCCTCGAACCCCAGCTCGCCGAGCGCAACCGGACGACGGTCACCGACTTGCCGTACCGCATGGAGAAGGCCCTGCACTTCTCCAACGGCGGCGGTGTCTACGTGGGCACCGACACCCGCGACGGCCGCAAGGTCGTCCTGAAGGAGGCCCGCCCGCACGCGGGTCTCGCATCGGACGGGGCCGACGCCGTGGCCCGCCTCGAGCGCGAGCGGGACGCGCTGGGGAAGCTGGCGGGCCTCGGCGTCGCGCCCGAGGTGCGCGACTGGTTCGAACTCGGCGGCCACCGTTTCCTCGTCATGGACTTCCTGGAGGGCCGCACCCTCAACTCCTTCTTCGCCGACCGCCATCCGCTGTGCGTCAGTGAACCGGATCCCGACGCGATCGCCGCGTACACGGACTGGGCGCTGCGGATCCACCGGGCCGTCGAGGACGCCGTGACGGCGGTGCACGGGCGGGGGGTCGTCTTCAACGACCTGCACCTCTTCAACATCATGGTCGCGCCCGACGAACAGAGCGTCGCACTCCTCGACTTCGAGGCGGCGACCGCCGTGGACGCGGGCGGACGTCAGGTCGTCGCCCACCCCGGATTCGTCGCGCCCCCCGACCGCACCGGCAAGGACGTCGACCGGTACGCGCTTGCCTGTCTGCGGCTCGCGCTGTTCCTGCCGGTCACCACGCTGCTGGCCATCGACCGGGGCAAGGCGGCGCATCTCGCGCAGGTGATCGCGGCCGAATTCCCGGACGTGCCAAGGGAGTTCCTCGACCGGGCGGTGGCGGAGATCGAGCGGGTCGTGCCCGGTGAGAAGGTCGTGCCCGGTGAGAAGGGTGTCTCCGGTGACAAGGGTGTCTCCGGGCCCGTCATTCCTTCGGCAGCGGCGGCCGCACCGTTCGTCGACCCCGCCGACTGGCCGCGCAGCCGGGACTCGATGGTCAAGGCCATCCTCGCCTCGGCGACCCCGGAGCGCGACGACCGGCTCTTCCCCGGCGACATCGCGCAGTTCGCCGAAGGCGGCGGCCTCGGCCTCGCGCACGGCGCCGCCGGAGTGCTGCTCGCCCTCGCCGAAAGCGGCGGCGAACGCTACGAAGAGGGCGAGCGGTGGCTCCTGGAGCACACCGAACCCGCCCCGCCCGGCACGCCGTTGGGGCTCGACGACGGCCTCGCGGGCATCGCCCATGTCCTTGACCGGCTCGGTCACCGCAACCGCGCCCTCGACCTGACGGGGCTCATCCTCCAGGAGAACTGGCAGCGGCTCCCCTCCGACCTGCACGGCGGCCTCGCCGGGCTCGGCCTCGCCCTCGACGCCCTCGCCGAGAGCACCGGCGAGCACGTGCTCGGCCAGTACGCCCTGAAGGCGGCGGAGCTGCTCGGCGAGCGGCTCACCGCCGCGCGCCCGCCCGAGGGGAAGCCACGGGCCGGCCTGCTGCACGGGGCCACCGGTCCTGCACTGCTCTTCCTGCGGCTGTACGAGCGGAACGGCGATCCCGCGCTCCTCGACCTGGCGGGGCGTGCGCTGCGCACGGACCTCGCCCGGTGCGTGGCGCGGCCCGATGGCAGCCTCGGTGTCGACGAGGGCTGGCGCACGATGCCGTACCTCGGTGACGGCAGCGTCGGCATCGGGATGGTGCTCGACGACTACCTCGCCCACCGGGACGACGCCGGGTTCGAGGCGGCGCGGCCGGGCATCCTGGCCGCCGCACGCTCACGCTTCTGCGTGCAGCCCGGCCTGTTCCGGGGGCGGGCCGGACTGCTCCTTCACGTCAACCGCAGCACCGCGCCGGGCATCACGCCCGACGACGTCGCCGCGCAGATCGAGGAACTCGGCTGGTTCGCCATGGCGTACGAGGGCCAACTCGCCTTCCCCGGCGAGCAGATGATGCGCCTCTCCATGGACCTGCACACCGGGACGGCGGGCTGTCTCCTCGCCCTCGCCGCCGCGCTCGGCGACGGCGGAGCGCACCTCCCCTTCCTGCCGCCGCTGCCGCGGCCCCAGAGCCGGTCCCGCCTTTCAGCGGGGTCGTGACACAACCCATAGGGAACACCACGTCCCCAAACGAGAGGGAAGCTCATGGCACTCCTCGACCTGCAGAGCATGGAATCCGACGAGATGACGGGTGGCGGCGGAGGCGGCGGCAGCCAGCTCAGCCTGCTCCTGTGCTGGAGCACCGCCAGCATCACCCTTTGTCTGTGACGCGGTCCGTGACGCCACTTCGCGACTGACGGCACGGAATTGAAGGTCCGGACGGCACCCCGGCAAGGGGCCGTCCGGGCCCGCCGCCACCGCCACGGACACAGAGGCCCGCAGGCCGCCAGGCCCCGCGGGCCACGAGGACGACGAGGACCCGCACCGCATGGCGACGACGACCCCCCGTCCGCAGCACCACCCCACATCCGACGCCGGCCTGTTGCGCGCCGCGACCCGCCACAGTGCCGCCCGCTGCACGGTGCTGGCCCTGTGCACCGTCGCGGCCGCGGGCGCGAGCCTGCTGCTGCCGCTCGCGATCGGCCGCGCCCTGGACGCCGTTCTGACCGGCCATGCGACCGGCGGCGCGACCGGTGACGGCGGATCCGACGCCACCCGCTGGATCCTCGTGTGCGCGGCGCTGATCGGCGTCAGCGCCCTCCTCGACGCCGTCGACGGCGTCGTCACCGGGACCACCAACGCCCGCACCACGGCCTGGCTGCGCGGCCGCGTCGCACGCCATGTGCTCGCCGTCGGCCCGCGCACCACCGCACGCTTCGCCCACGGCGACCTGGTGGCCCGCCTCGTCGACAACGCCGCACACGCGGGCATCGCGCCCGCCACCTTGGCCGGGCTGCTCGCCGCCCTGGTCACACCCGTCGGCGCCGTGGTGGCCCTCGTCCTGATCGACGGCCTGCTCGCCGTGGTGTTCATCGCCGGGGTGCCCGTACTCGTCCTGCTCCTGCGAGCGTTCGTGCGCGTCTCGTCGGACTGCGTGGCGCGCTACCAGCGGGTCCAGGGGGACATCGCGGGCCGCCTGAGCGAGGCGATCGGCGGGGCCAGGACGATCGCGGCCGCGCGAACCGAGGACAAGGAGGCGGCGCGCGTCCTCGGGGCGCTGCCCGAACTCACCCGCCAGGGACACCGGATGTGGCGGGCCCAGGGCCGCTCCCAGGCGCAGGCGGTCATGGTCGCGCCGGTCCTGCAGCTGGCGGTCGTAGCCGTCGCGGGCCACCTTCTTCTCCAACACCGCGTCACCGTCGGAGAGTTGCTTGCCGCATCCCGGTACGCGGTGCTCGCCACCGGGATCGGGATGCTCGTCGGACAGCTGGGCGGCCTGGTGCGGGCGAGGGCGGCCGCGCGGCGTCTGGGAGAGGTGCTCGCGGAACCGGAGACCGCGTACGGTGCAGCCGAACTCCCCGCAGGCGGAGGGCTGTTGGAGATGCGCGGGATCAAGATGACACGCGGTGGGCGTACCGTGCTCGACGGCGTCGACCTGACGGTGCCCGCGGGCGGCACGCTCGCCGTGGTCGGCCGTTCCGGCGCGGGCAAGTCGCTGCTCGCCTCCCTCGCGGGGCGGCTCGCCGACCCCGACGAAGGGGACGTACGCCTCGACGGCGTCCCGCTGCGCTCGCTCGGCCGCGCCGAGCTGCGCCGCGAGGTCGGCTACGCCTTCGAGCGCCCCGCGCTGCTCGGCGCGACCCTGGAGGACACGATCGGCTTCGGCGCCCCGCGCCCGGCCCCCGCCCGCATCCGCGAAGCGGCCGGCGCGGCCCGCGCCGACACCTTCATCACCCGCCTCCCCGACGGCTACGCCACCCCCTGCGCCCAGGCGCCGCTGTCCGGCGGCGAGGTCCAACGCCTCGGTCTGGCAAGGGCGTTCGCGCGCGGCGGGCGGCTGCTGATCCTGGACGACGCGATGTCGAGCCTGGACACCGTGACGGAACACCACATCGCCGAGGCCCTGCTCCACCGCACCCCGCACCGCAGCCGCCTGATCATCGCCCACCGGGCCACGACGGCGGCCCGCGCGGACGCGGTGGCCTGGCTGCACGAGGGCCGGATCCGGGCGGTGGGGAGGCATGAGGAGCTGTGGGAGCGGGCGGAGTACAGGGAGGTGTTCGGCGCGTGACCGGCCCGCCCACAGGAGCCCAAAGCCCCTACCGCCGGGGTGTCCGCTTCCTGTGGCGCTCCCTCCGGGCGGTAGGGGCGCATCTGCAGGTGTGGGAACGGCGGGAGTTCCGGGAGGTGTTCGGCGCGTGAGGCTGCCCGCAGGTGCCAAGGGTCCGACACCGGGCCCCTCGACCACCCCGAAGGGCCCCTACAGCCGGGGTGTCCGCTTCCTGTGGCGCAGGTGGCCGGTGGTGCTGCGGCTCGCCCTCTGGTCCGTACTGGAGACCGGGCAGACCTTCCTCACCGGGTACGCCCTCGCGCGCGCCCTGGACGACGGGTTCCTCGCGGGGGACGAGGCGGTCGGCCTCGGGTGGCTCGGCGCGGGCGCGCTGGGCGTGGTGGCCGCCGCGTACGGCACGGGGCGGGTGTACCGCGCGGTCGCCGACCTGGTGGAACCGCTGCGGGACACCCTGGTGCGGCAGGTCGTCGACCGGGGCCTGCGGGAGGCGGACGGCGCCGCCGTGTCCCGGCTCACCCAGCAGGTGGAGATCGCCAGGGACACGTTCGCGGGCCTGGTGATGGTGTCCCGCTCCTTCGTCCTCACGGCGGTGGGCGCGCTGGTCGGCTTGTTCTCGCTGGCCCCGCTGCTCCTCCTGGTGGTCGCGCCGCCGCTGCTGGCGGGCATCGCCCTGTTCCTCGTGTCCCTGCGGCCCCTTGCCCGCCGCCAGGAGACGTTCCTTGTCGCGGACGAGGGCATCGCAGGCCAACTGGGCGCGGTCTGCCCGGGGTTGCGGGACGTCGCCGCGGCGGGAGCGGAGCGGGACGTGGCCGCCGACCTGGACCGGGGCGTCGCCGCGGAGTACGCGGCGGCCCGCGCCCTCGCCCGCTGGGGCATCCTGCGCACGGCGGCCCTGGCGACCGGCGGCCAGCTCCCGCTGGTCCTGCTCCTCGCCACGGCCCCCTGGCTCCTGAACCGCGGAGTGACACCGGGCGCCTTGGTAGGAGCCATCGCCTACGTGACCCAGGCCCTGCTCCCCGCCCTGCACAATCTGATCAACTGCCTGGGCACCAGCGGCTCCCGCCTGGCGGTGGTCCTCCAGCGGCTTGCGTGGGCACCGCCGGTTCGGGAGGCCGAGGGCGCGCCGGGCTCCTTGCCTGCGTCGGGCTCCGAGCCCCCGCCGGGCTCCGCGCCCGAACCGGGCTCCGCGCCCGAACCGGGCTCCGCGCCCGAACCGGGCTCCGCGCCCGAACCGGGTTCCGTGTCTGCGCCGGGTTCCGTGTCTGCGCCGGGCTCCTTGCCTGAGCCGGGCTCCGTGCCTGAGCCGGGCTCCGCGCCTGAGCCGGGATACGTGCCCGCTCCGGGATCTGTGCTCGCGTCGAGCTCCGCGTCCGCGGCGGATTCCGCGTCCGCGCCGGGATCCGTGCCCGGGCCGGAATCCGTGTTGGCGTCCGGGTCGGAATTCGAGCCCGCGTCGGGCTCAGCGCCTGAGCCGCGCTCCGTGCCCGCGCTGGGACCCGTGCCCGCGCCGAAATCCGTGCCTGCGCCGGGCTCCCCGCCCGAGCCGGACCCCGCGCCCGAGCCGGACCCCGCGCCCGAGCCGGACCCCGCGTCAGCCCCAGACCCCAAAGCCCTCAATTCCGCCACCCCCGAGGTGATACCCGCCCTCCATCTGTCCCGCGTCACCTTCGCCTACGGCCCCCGCGCCGAGCCCGTCGTACGCGATCTGTCGCTCACCGTCCCCCGCGGCGGTCACCTGGCCGTCGTCGGGCCGAGTGGGATCGGGAAGTCGACGCTGGCGGGTCTGGTCGCCGGGCTGCTGACGCCGGGGGAAGGGGTCGTCCGGGTGGACGGGAGGGCGGTGCTGGGGCAAGAGGCCGTTGCGCGGCGGGTGTTGATTCCGCAGGAGGCGTACGTCTTCAGTGGATCGGTGCGGGAGAATCTGGCCTATCTGCGGGCGGGCGTCGTGCCGGATGGCGAACTGGTGGCGGCCGCGCGTGCCGTCGGGGCCGATTCGCTCATCGAACGGCTCGGCGGGCTCGCGGCGCCGGTCGACCCGGCCGCCCTTTCCGCGGGCGAGCGCCAGCTCATGGCGCTGACCCGCGCCCATCTCTCGCACGCACCGCTCGCCCTCCTCGACGAGGCCACCTGCCACCTCGACCCGGTGGCCGAGTCCCGCGCCGAACGCGCGTTCGCGGCCCGCCCCGGCGGCACCCTCGTCGTCATCGCCCACCGCATCAGCTCGGCCCGGCGCGCGGACCGGATCCTGGTGATGGACGGGCCGCGCACCCTGTGCGGCAGCCATGCGGAGCTCGTCGAACGGTCCGCGCTCTACCGCGATCTGGCCGGCAACTGGGGGCCCGCGAACAGGACCAACGGGACTTCAGACCCAGCCCTCCCCCCGCGAGATCCGGATCGCGTCGATCCTGTTGCGGGCCCCGGTCTTACGGGTGATGGCGGCCATGTAGTTGCGCACCGTCCCGTTGGACAGATGCAGGCGGTGCGCTATCTCGGCGACGGGAGCGCCCCCGGCGGCGAGTGAGAGCACCATCAACTCCCGGTGGGTCAGCGGCATTTGAGAGGCCCTCAGGAAGGCGTGGCCCAGCGAATCGTCCACGAACCGCTGGCCGGCCGCCACCGCCCTGATCCCGGCCAGCAGCCGTTCGGGGCCGCTGCCCTTGTCGACGTAACCGAGCGCTCCGGCGTCCATGCTGCGGCGCAGCAGGCCAGGGCGGTCTCCGCTGGCCAGTACGAGGATCGGGCAGCCCGGGTGGCCCGGGGTGCCGCTCACCGGCCGGGACAGCTCCTCGAACGCGTCGGACGCGTACTCCGTCTCGCTGTCGGGGTCGACCACGCAGAGGTCGGGCCGCACCGTGCCGGTTCGCTCGCGTGCGTTGTTCCACGGCGCATGGAACACCTCCAGGTCCGGCTCCCGGGCGAGACGTTCCGCCAGGGCCGATCGCAGCAGACAGGCATCGTGCACGAGAAGTACCCGGATCACGTTCCGCCCCTCCAGCTCTGCCACGGTTCCGGCTGCTTCGTTCAGCACGTAAGCCATTCATAGTGGCGCCGAGGGTCCGCACGGACGCGGATAACTGGCCAAGCACGACCGGGAGAGGCGCGGGGGCGCAATTGCCAGGCGACAGTGCGCCCCCTGTGCCCCGTGCGCGGGGGTCTACGCCGCTGCTTCCGGAGGGCTACGCCGCCGCTTCCGGCGCCGTCAGATCGATGAGCCGGCACACCATCTCGATGTCGATCTTGACCTGGGCGATCGACGCCCGCCCGGAGAGCCAGGTGATCAGGGCCGAGTGCCAGGTGTGCTCGATGACCCGGACCGCCGAGAGCTGCTCGGGCGTCGGCGGCTCCGTCAGGCCCATCGCGTCCAGGATGATCGCCGTGGTCAGCCGCGAGACCGTGTCCACCTCGGGGCTCACCGAACGGTCGGCGAAGGTCAGCGCCCGCACCATCGCGTCCGCCAGGTGCGGCTCGCGCTGCAGGGCGCGGAAGGCCCGCATCAGCGTCTCGGCGACCCGCTCGGCAGGGGTCTCGCCGGCGGGCGGGCGCTTACGGATCGTCCCGTGCATGTGCTGCAGCTGGTCCTGCATCGTCGCGACCAGGAGATGCACCTTGGAGGGGAAGTAGCGGTACAGCGTGCCGAGCGCGACGCTGGAGGACTCGGCGACCTCACGCATCTGCACCGCGTCGAAGCCGCCCCTGCTGGCGAGCTGGGCGCTGGCGTGCAGGATGCGGCGGCGGCGCGCCTCCTGCCGTTCGGTCAGGGGCGGCGACGCCGGATCAGCCGCCGTGACGTCCACTGCTCTGGCTTCCGCTGTCATATGTCCCGTTGTTCCGTCGTCCCGTTTCCGGCCAGGTATGGGGTCTCCCCTGCTCGAGCGAAGCCGAGAGCTTGGGGAAGCGTCAGCATGGCAGGAGGTCCGCCGTGGCGCGAATCACCTGATCCGGGCCTTACAGCTCGGCTACCTGCCGGTAGATTCAGAGCTCGTCCAGCGATCATTCAACGATCATTCAGTGACCAAGTCTGAAACTTGTTCTAGATTACCGTCCCGGCGTAACCTCGCGGACAACTGCACGGAGAAGGGGGCCGAGAGTGACCGCTGAGGCCATGGAGGCGGGCCCCCGAGAGGGCTCCGACGCCGACGGCGAACGACCGTTGCGCATCGCTCTCCTCACGTACAAAGGGAACCCGTTCTGCGGGGGACAGGGCGTCTACGTACGTCATCTCTCGCGCGAGCTCGCCCGCCTCGGCCACAGCGTCGAAGTGATCGGCGCACAGCCCTATCCCGTCCTGGACGAGGGTGCGGGCCTTGAGGGCCTCAGGCTCACCGAGCTGCCGAGCCTCGACCTCTACCGCTCGCCCGATCCCTTCCGCACGCCGAAGCGCGACGAGTACCGCGACTGGGTCGACGCGCTCGAAGTGGCGACGATGTGGACCGGCGGCTTCCCCGAGCCCGCCACCTTCAGCCTCCGCGCCCGCCGGCATCTGCGCGCCAGGCGGGGCGAGTTCGACGTCGTGCACGACAACCAGACGCTCGGCTACGGCCTGTTGGGCGACCTGGGCGCACCGCTCGTCTCGACGATCCACCACCCCATCACCGTGGACCGCCAGTTGGAGCTGGACGCGGCGCCCGACTGGAAGCGCCGGATGTCCGTGCGCCGCTGGTACGCGTTCACCCGCATGCAGAAGCGCGTGGCGCGCCGGCTGCCCTCCGTGCTCACCGTCTCCGGCACCTCGCGCCAGGAGATCGTCGACCACCTCGGCGTACGCGACGACCGCATCAGCGTCGTCCACATCGGCGCCGACACGAACCTCTTCTCGCCCGACCCGTCCGTCCCCGAGGTGCCGGGCCGCATCGTGACGACGTCCAGCGCGGACGTCCCGCTCAAGGGCCTGATCCACCTCATCGAGGCGCTGGCCAAGGTCCGCACCGAGAACCCCGCGGCCCACCTCGTCGTCGTCGGCAAGCGCGCCGAGGACGGCCCGGTGGCCCAGGCGATCGAGCGGCACGGCCTGCAGGGCGCCGTCGAGTTCGTCAAGGGCATCACCGACGCCGAACTGGTCGACCTGGTCCGCTCGGCGCAGATCGCCTGCGTCCCTTCGCTGTACGAGGGCTTCTCGCTCCCCGCGGCAGAGGCGATGGCGACGGGCACGCCGCTGCTCGCGACGACCGGCGGCGCGATCCCGGAGGTCGCGGGCCGCGACGGCGAGACGTGTCTTGCCGTCCCGCCGGGCGACCCCGGCGCCCTGGCCGACGGTCTGACCCGGCTGCTCGGCGACCGCGAACTGCGCGTCCGCCTGGGCGCCGCGGGCCGCGAGCGGGTGCTCGCCAACTTCACCTGGGCCCGCGCCGCCCAGGGCACCGCAGAGCTGTACCGCGCGGCGATCGCCCGCAACGCGGGTTCGCCATCCGGCCGCCGCCCCGCGGCCACCCCGACATACTCCGGGAGCCATCGCTGATGCTGACCGTCGACTTCACCCGCTTCCCGCTCGCCGCGGGCGACCGCGTACTCGATCTGGGCTGCGGCGCGGGCCGGCACGCCTTCGAGTGCTACCGGCGCGGCGCCCAGGTGGTGGCACTCGACCAGAACGGCGAGGAGATCCGCGAGGTCGCGAAGTGGTTCGCCGCGATGAAGGAGGCGGGCGAGGCCCCGGCGGGCGCCACGGCGACCGCGATGGAGGGCGACGCGCTCAACCTCCCCTTCCCCGACGCCTCGTTCGACGTCGTGATCATCTCCGAGGTCATGGAGCACATCCCCGACGACAAGGGCGTACTGGCGGAGATGGTCCGGGTCCTGAAGCCCGGCGGCCGCATCGCGGTGACCGTCCCGCGCTACGGCCCCGAGAAGGTCTGCTGGGCCCTGTCGGACGCCTACCACGAGGTCGAGGGCGGGCACATCCGCATCTACAAGGCGGACGAACTGCTCGGCAGGATGCGCGAAGCGGGCCTCAAGCCGTACGGCACGCACCACGCGCACGCCCTGCACTCGCCGTACTGGTGGCTCAAGTGCGCGTTCGGCGTGGACAACGACAAGGCGCTGCCGGTGCGGGCGTACCACAAGCTCCTGGTCTGGGACATCATGAAGAAGCCGCTTGCGACGAAGGTGGCGGAGCAACTGCTCAACCCGATCGTCGGCAAGAGCTTCGTGGCGTACGCGACCAAGCCGCACCTGCCGAAGACCGACGTGAAGACCGACGCGAAGACCGACGCGAAGACTGACGCGTGACGAGCCCGGAGCGGACGGAGCACCTCGTCCTGCCCGGAGTCCTGACGGCCGATCAGGCCGCGCACACGGTACGCGGGATACTCGCCGTCCAGCGCGAGGACGGCGCGATCCCGTGGTTCCGCGGCCACCACCTGGACCCGTGGGACCACACCGAGGCCGCGATGGCGCTGGACGCGGCGGGCGAGCACGCGGCGGCGGCCCGCGCCTACGAGTGGCTGGCCCGGCACCAGAACCCGGACGGCTCCTGGTACGCGGCATACGCCGACGGCGACCCGCACGACGTGACGGACCGGGGCCGCGAGACGAACTTCTGCGCGTACCTGTCGGTAGGCGTCTGGCACCACTACTTGTCCACGGGGGACGACACGTTCCTGGACCGCATGTGGCCCGCGGTGGTGGCGTCGGTGGAGTTCGTCCTCGCCCTCCAACAACCCGGCGGCGAGATCGGCTGGAAGCGCGAGCCCGACGGCACCCCGGTGAACGAGGCGCTCCTGACCGGCAGTTCATCGATCCACCAGGCACTGCGCTGCGCCCTGGCGATCGCGGACCAACGCGAAGAACCCCAGCCCGACTGGGAGTTGGCGACGGGATCGCTCGCCCACGCGATTCGCAGCCACCCCGAGCGGTTCCTGGACAAGGACCGCTACTCGATGGACTGGTACTACCCGATCCTGGGCGGCGCGCTGACGGGCGAGCGGGCCAAGTCCCGCATGGAGGCGGACTGGGACCGCTTCGTCGTCCCGGGTCTCGGCGTACGCTGCGTCGTCCCCAACAACTGGGTGACGGGCGGCGAGAGCGCCGAACTGGCCCTCTCTCTCTGGGCGTTGGGCGAGTCGGACCGCGCCCTGGAGATCCTCCAGTCGATCCAGCACCTGCGCGACCCGGAGTCCGGCCTCTACTGGACGGGCTACGTCTTCGACGACAAGGCGATCTGGCCCCGCGAGCTGACGTCATGGACGGCGGGCTCGATCCTGCTCGCCGTGGCGGCGCTGGGCGGCGACGAGGCCACCTGCGCGGTGTTCGCGGGCGACCGGCTGCCGGTGGGGCTCGTACCGGAGTGCTGTGGCGCCGCTGCGGGGGGTCCTTCCGGCGGTCAGTAGCGCCGTAGCCGGTTGGCCAGGGCGTGGCCCACGAGCACGTACACGACGGCTGCGAGCCCGTAGCCCGCGACGACCCTCGCCCAGGCCTCGTCGAACGTGAACAAGTCGTGCGACCAGCCCGCGAGCCAGCGCGCCACGCCGTGGATGAACTCCACGAAGTCGTTGGCGCGGTTCGCGTCCAGCAGGTACATGAGGATCCACAGGCCGAGGACGAAGGCCATCACATCGGCGATGATGACGATGACCTTCGCCGCTCCACTGGTGCCGCTGGTGCTTCTGGTGCCACGTGCGTGTCGGGTGGACATGAGGGGCGGGTACCAGGGACGGCTTCGGTCAAACCCGTTCGGTGAAACCCGTACGGATCGCCTGGGTGGCGACCCCCGTCGCCGGAGGTGAGGCTGCCGGGAGAGCTGTCCACTCCGGGAGGTCCCCCGTGTTGCTGTCCGCCGCTGCCGTACGCCGGTGTCTCGTCGTGCCCGTACTGTGCTGCGCCCTGCTCGCGGGCACGACGGCATGCGGCGGCGACGACGAGGACACGTCGGCGACACCGTCAGGCACGAGCTCGGCGGAGCGGCAGAAGTTCGCGAAGACGCGGTTCGTCGCCAACGCGGGGATCGCGGCCGGGGCGACGTATCAATGGATCGTGAAGCCGTATCGCGCGGGCAAGTTCAAGAGCGGCGCGGACGGCCGGAAGGTCGCGCTGGTCAAGGCGGGCCTTGCCGGGACGCTCGCCTACAACCGCCTGAAGGCGGCGACGAAGAACGCGCAGGGCGATCCGACGCTGGCGCGGGCGGTGGCGCCGCTGACGGCGGGCATCGACGCGCTGAAGGGCCTCCCGTCGAAGCTCCGCAAGGGCGACTCGACGGACTCGGTGGTCAGCTCCTTCGACGGGGTCATCAACTCCGTGAAGGACGCAGGGAAGGATGCGGGGGCGGAGGTCACGAACAAGGTGCCATCCGCAGGGGAGTTGGCGCGGGGCTGAGCCGCAGCCGTTCCAGCACTGGCTCAGCCACGCCCTGAAGGGGCGCGGGGAACTGCGCGACCGGCCACGAAGGTGCCGCAGCCGAACGACGGCACGGCGTGGCACGTCCAGCAGGGCGCTCAGCCGTTCAACTCGGCCAGCACCCGCAACGTATGCCGGTCCGGCGCCAGGACAAGCAGATCCGTCACCGGCCCCTTCCGCCACAGCTCAAGCCGTTCGGCGATCCGCTCCCGGGGTCCCACCAGCGAGATCTCATCGGCGAAGGAGTCCGGCACCGCAAGGACTGCCTCCTCCCGGCGCCCCGCGAGAAACAGCTCCTGAATCCGCCGCGCCTCGCTCTCGAACCCCATCCGGGCCATCAGCTCCGCATGGAAGTTCCGCGCGGAGTGCCCCATCCCGCCGATGTAGAACCCCAGCATCGCCTTGACCGGAAGCAGGCCCTCCGCCACGTCGTCGCACACCTTGGCCCGTGCCATCGGCGCGACCATGAATCCGTCCGGCGCCTCCGCCAGCGAAGCCTCGTACACATCCGTCCGCATCGGCGACCAGTACAGCGGCAGCCACCCGTCCGCGATCCGCGCCGTCTGGGCGATGTTCTTCGGCCCCTCCGCGCCGAGCAGCACCGGCAGTTCGGCCCGCAGGGGATGCGTGATCGGCTTGAGGGCCTTGCCGAGACCGGTCCCGTCAGCTCCCCGGTAGGGGTGCGCGTGGAAGCGGCCGTCCAGGGCCACCGGCCCCTCCCGCCGCAGGACTTGGCGGATGACGTCCACGTACTCCCGTGTGGCCGTCAGCGGCGACTTCGGGAACGGCCGCCCGTACCACCCCTCCACCACCTGCGGCCCGGAGAGCCCGAGACCGAGCGTCATCCGGCCGCCGGAGAGGTGGTCGAGCGTCAGCGCGTGCATCGCGGTCGTCACCGGTGATCGCGCCGCCATCTGCGCAACCGCCGTACCCAGCTTGATCGTCGACGTCTGTGCCGCGATCCAGGTCAGCGGCGTGAACGCGTCCGAGCCCCAGGCCTCGGCGGTCCACACGGAGTCGTAGCCGAGCCGCTCGGCCTCCTGGGCGAGCGCGACATGATCCGGGTCGGGGCCGCGCCCCCAGTAACCGAGTGCGAGTCCCAGACGCATGCCTGATCCCTCCAGATTGACTGACGGTCCGTCAGTTCATCGCCGTCGGGCGACTGTACGACAACGGCCCCCCGCCCGGAAGGGCGAGGGGCCGCTGCGCTGCAACGTGCGTGGACTCAGCCGCGCTGGATCCCGGTGATGTCCTGCAGGACGCCGCGACGGCCGTCCTGCGTCTGGGCCACCAGGCCGGGGCCGCGCTGCTCGACGGCCAAGTACCAGGTACCGGGCGCCAGTTCGGCGATCGGGGTCGGCGAGCCGTCCTCCGCGTACAGCGGACGCGGAGCCGGCACGGCGAACCAGAACGGCGAGAAGTCGCCGGCGGGCTGCGCCTGCGCGGGCGGCGGCGTCTGCTGCTGCGGCTGCGCACCGTAGGGCTGCTGCCCCTGCTGCGGCTGGGCACCGTAGGGCTGAGCCTGCTGCGGCTGGCCCTGGGCGCCGGGGTACCCGTAACCACCCTGCGGCTGGCCGCCGTAGGGCTGGGGGGCGGCCGGGCGCGGGGCGCCGACGAGGGGAGCCTTGAAGGCGGGGATCGTCAGTGCGAGAACCGCACCGGCGGCCATGATCAGCGTGGCGATCAGGGAGAGGATGGTGCCGACACCGGCGTCGAGGCCGCTGTCACCGCCCTGCCCCATGTTGTCGAAGCCGCCGGCCGGGTCGAAGATCTGGCCGAGGGCGCTCCAGGCGGCCGCGACGGTGAAGGCGACACCGAAGTGTCCGAGGTCGAGGCCGAGCACCTTCGGGGGCGTCGGCAGGCCGCGCGAGACGACGATGCAGACGGCGCCGATGAGCCCGGCCAGGGTGACGCCCATCAGGAACGCGCCGCTGTTCCAGGCGTTCGGCAAGTCTGCGGAGTCCGAGGCACCTTCGATGTCGAAGATGTCCAGGAACGAGGCGATGAACAGCAATACCGCTGCCCCGATCACCACGCCGTCGCCTCGAGTGAGAGAGCGGATATTCACTTCAGGTCCTTCGTAAGTCGTCTCGTCGGTGGAGGCGTCGCTGGCGCCCCAGGGATGCGGCGCAAAGCGCGGGGGTGGCCCCCCATCGTACGGAGGACATTATCGTCCGCACGGGTGGGGTGTCTGCTCGGGATAAAGACCGACCCCCAGACCCCCGCGCTACCCGCGCAGGAAGCTCACGATTCCGTCAGAGATGCCCTGCGCGGCCTTCTGCCGCCACGCGCCGCTGGTCAGCAGCGCCTCGTCCTTGGCGTCCCGCATATTGCCGCACTCGATGAACACCTTGGGAACAGTTGACAGGTTGAGGCCGCCCAGATCCTTGCGTACGTCGAGTCCCGTGCCGTCGCCGATGTAGTTGGAGGGGGCGCTGCCCGTCGCGCTCACGAACTTGCCCGCGATGCGTTCGCCCAGGTCGCGGGAGGGGGCGACGATCTTGGTGGTGTCAGCGGAGCCGGCGTTGACGGCTGCGGGAAGGATCACATGGAAGCCGCGGTTGCCTGCCGCCGAGCCGTCGGCGTGGACGGAGACGACGGCGTCCGCGTCCGCTTCGTTGCCGATGCGGGCTCGCTCGTTGACGCAGGGGCCCCAGGGGCGGTCGGCGTCCTGGGTGAACTTGACGGTGGCGCCCTGCTTCTCGAGGAGGGTGCGCAGGCGGTGCGAGACGTCGAGGGTGAACTGGGCCTCGGTGTAACCGTTGTTGGTCGACGTGCCCGTCGTGTCGCATTCCTTGCGGTTCGTCCCGATGTCGACCAGGCGGTTGATCTCCGCCGTGTGCTTGGCGTTGCCCGGATTGTGGCCGGGGTCGATCACGACGACCTTGCCCTTGAGGGGGCCGGACGCGGCGGGGCGGCCGCTCGTCTTGGACGGCTTCGCCGGCTCTGAGGTGCTCGGGTCGCCGCCCTCCTTGCCGTCGCCCTTGTCACCCTTGCTGTCCTTCTCGGACGTTGACGGGGACGGCTCGGTGGAGGACGACCCCTGCGCCGACTGGCTCGACGCGGGGAGGGTTCTCGGCGGCTCGCTGCCGCCGGGCCCGCTCGTGGCCTCGTAAATGAGCCACCCCGCAAGGCACGTCGGCACCAGCGCGGCAAGCGTCACGGTGAGCGGACCGCCGCTGAAACGGCGGGGCGGGCGTGGGGGATGACTGTCCGGACCTACGTACGACACGACAGCCACCTTACGGGCCGTTCACGTGCTCCGCAGGGTCCCCGGACTCTCCGCTACCCGTGTTAGCCGTTGGGGTTCACACCGCCCATGCAGACAGCCCCGGCGTACCCGAAGTCCCACCCGGCGTCGCTGCTGTGCCCACCGGGCCGGATCGTGCCCTGCACCACCAGGCGGTCAGAGCCATTTGACTTCCATACGACTGCATTGACACGCAGGTTGTTCACGTACGACCTGATATAGGGCATCGGATGCGCCCCATACACAAGGTCGATGCAGGCCTTGGTGCTGGTAGACGTGATCGCCAGGTTGCGGTAGTCGCCGCTGTCGTACAGGCACAGCTTTCCGGACGGACAGCCGCCGACCGCTGCCGCCGGCGCCGCCGTGGCGGCGAGACTGCCCCCGGCCATGGCCAGCGCGCTTACCGCGAGAGTGACCTTACGGATCCAAGCCATGATGAGCCCTTCGTTGACGAGAAGAGTGCTTTCGTCCAAGAGCTAAGGGTGTCCGAGTCCGGGAATCCCAGCTTCCGCAGACCGGTTGACCGGATCTCGCCTTCCTCGGTGACTGTCTGGCTTGATCGCGGTGGAGAATGAGTAATCGATCTAGGGGGAGGCTCAGTGGCGGGCTGGCAAGGGCGGTTGGCGTGTGCCGTAGCGGTTGTTGTGCTGACGGCCGGGTGCGGCGCAGGCTCTGACGACAAACCCTGGGAGGCCGTCGGGGACCCTTCAGCCCCTGGCGTGGACGGTACTGCCGACCCTGGACGACTCTTCAGCGACGCCGAGTTGGCGAAGCGTCTGGCGCCGTCGGAGACGTTCGGCAAGGGCGTCAAGGGCGGGCGCGTGCACCTGGGGGAATTCAACACGGAACCGGGCCTCCGTGGCTTGGACTGGGACGAGTGCGAGCTGGACGAAGACGCAGAGCCGTTCAGCGGGTACATGCGGGAGCTTGTGTCGTACCGGGGAGCCAGCGCCCAGCAGACGGCGACCAAGTGGACGAAGCCGGAGGACAAGAGAGAGCCGGGTGAGGGGCCTGAGATGGAGGTGACCCAGTCCCTGGTCTCGATGCCCGCCAAGGACGCCAGGCGTTACCTCGAGCTCCAGCGCAACATCTACTCCTACTGCGCGGAGGTCACCTACGACACGGACGCGGGCATCGCCGTGGACCACAACGAGGTCGAGCGGCTGGAGGGCGTGGGCGACGGGGCGCTCCTGGAGTCGACCGCGGTCACGGGAGATGACGGGATCGAGAGCGAATACGACTCCCCGAAGCACTACACCGTCGAGGTCCGCGTCGGCGGTGTGATCCTCAGCGTCGGCAGCCACCCCGACAAGGACAAGGTGATCGCCTGGGCGGCGCTGCTGGCCCGCGGCGTCGGCAAGGACCTCTACGGCACTGCGTAGCCCCGGTGGGTCAGATCCCCGTTCCCGTTCGCCGCAGGACGCGCAGCGAGTCCGTTGCCGAGACCTCGGTGAACGCGCCGGACTCCAGGGCCCTGAGGTAGACGCGGTACGGGGCCTGGCCGGTCATGATGTCCACCGGGTCCGGGAAGACGTCGTGGATCAGGAGGAGGCCGCCCTGCGCGACGTGCGGCGCCCATCCCTCGTAGTCGGCCGTGGCGTGCTCGTCCGTGTGGCCGCCGTCGATGAAGACCAGGCCGAGCGGCCCGCCCCACGCCTTCGCCACCTGCGGCGAGCGGCCCACGATCGCGATCACGTGCTCCTCCAGGCCCGCGCGGTGCAGCGTGCGGCGGAAGGTCGGGAGCGTGTCCATCTGCCCCACCTCCGGGTCGACCGTCTCCGGGTCGTGGTACTCCCAGCCCGGCTGCTGCTCCTCGCTGCCGCGGTGGTGGTCGACCGTGATCGCCGTGACGCCCGCCTCGCGTGCGGCGTCCGCCAGCAGGATCGTGGAGCGTCCGCAGTACGTACCGACCTCCAGGAGCGGAAGGCCGAGCGCCGCGGCCTCGGCCGCCGCGGCGTACAGGGCGAGGCCCTCGTCGGCCGGCATGAAGCCCTTGGCCGCCTCGAAGGCGGCCAGGATCTCCGGCTTGGGCTGCGCGGCGGCGGCCATGGGGTTCCTCCCGGTCGTAAGGATCGTCAGGTCGTAAGGGTCGTAAGGGTCGTCAGGTCGTAAGGGTCGTCAGGTCGTAAGGGTCGTCAGGTCGTAAAGATCGAAAATACGGTGGGGTTCCTCTGGGGGCCGCCCTATGCTGCCGCATGGCCCGGCCGTTCAGGGAGGCGGGGCCGTCCACCAGGCCATGCGGAAGGCAGTACCCATGAATCTCGTCCCGGCCGATCCGACGGTGCTGCACCCGTTCCCGGACCAGCCCCGTGTCGTGCTCCTGAAGCCGCTGGTGAAGTCTGAGTTGATCGAAGTCGGGGAGTACTCGTACTACGACGATCCGGAGCACTCCACCGAGTTCGAGACGCGCAACGTGCTCTATCACTACGGTCCCGAGAAGCTCCGCATCGGGAAGTTCTGTGCGTTCGGGACGGGGGTGCGGTTCATCATGAACGGCGCCAACCACCGCATGGACGGGCCGTCCACCTTCCCCTTCCCCATCATGGGCGGGGCCTGGTCCGAGCACTTCGATCTGATCAGCGGGCTGCCGGGGCGGGGTGACACCGTCGTCGGACATGACGTCTGGTTCGGGTACGACGTGATGGTGATGCCCGGCGTGCGGATCGGGCACGGGGCGGTGATCGCTTCCGGGTCCGTGGTCGTGGATGACGTACCGGATTACGGCGTCGTCGGCGGCAATCCCGCCAAGCTCATCCGTACGCGATACAGCGAGTCCGAAGTGGAGCGGCTCCTCGCGGTGGCGTGGTGGGACTGGCCCGCGGAGCACCTCACGGAGCATGTCAGGACCGTCATGTCCGGCACGATCGACGATCTGGAGAAGGCCGCCCCGCAGGGCTGATCACCGGTTCCGCCCGCGGGGTTCGCCCTACGCCCGCACCTCACTCCCGCCCGGCAGCAGCAGGTCGACCTCCACCGCAGCCCGGTCATCCCCCTGATACGCCGCCGCCGAGGCCAGCGGCGCATGCCCCGCCGCCGTCGCCGCGAGGACGTAGGAGCCGTCGGAAGGGACGGCGAGCGAGTAGCGGCCGCCCTCGTCCGTCAGGGCCGCGCCCGCCTGCCGCCCCCGGCGGTCGATCAGCGTGACCTTGGCGCGCGCGACCGGCGCCCCGGCAGGGCTCAGAACCCGGCCGTGGAAGCCGGCCAGCGCCTCCTCCGCGGCCCGCAGATTCGCGTCCTCCTCGCTGCTGGCCCGCAGCTGCGGCTTGGCGGAAGAACGGCGCGCGGAGGGCAGGAAGAGAGCGAGCAGCAGGCCGAGGGCGACCGCGCCCGTGGCGATGAGGAACGACGTGCGGAAGCCGTCCATCGTGGGGACCGCGACACCGCCCACGTGGTTCGCCGTGTTGGCGAGGACCATGCCGATGACGGCACTCGACACCGACGTACCGATGGAGCGCATCAGGGTGTTGAGGCCGTTCGCCGCGCCCGTCTCGGAGGGGTCGACCGCGCCGATGATCAGCGCTGGCAGCGAGGAGTACGCGAGGCCGATGCCCGCGCCGACGACCACCGCGATGACGATGGTCTGCCAGGCCGCGCTCATCAGGCCGAGGCCCGCCCCGTAGCCGATCGCGATGATCAGCATGCCGAGGATGAGGGTCACCTTCGGGCCGTACTTCGCCGACAGACGGGCGTAGACCGGCGCCGTGAACATCATCGTCAGGCCCAGCGGCGCCACGCACAGGCCCGCGACGACCATGGACTGGCCGAGGCCGTAGCCGGTCGAGGTCGGGAGCTGGAGCAGCTGCGGGAGGACGAGGGAGATCGCGTAGAAGGCGACACCGACCATGATCGACGCCAGGTTGGTCAGGAGCACCTCGCGCCGGGCCGTCGTGCGCAGGTCCACCAGCGGAGCCTTCAGGCGCAGTTCCATCACGCCCCACAGGACCAGGACGACCGCCGCCGCCGCGAACAGGCCGAGCGTCGTGCCCGACGACCAGCCCCAGTCGCTGCCCTTGGTGATGGGGAGCAGGAAGAGGACCAGGCCCGCGGAGAGGCCGATCGCGCCGAGCACGTCGAAGGTGCCCTCCGCCTTCACGGAGCTCTCGGGCACGAAGAGGACGGTGAGGAGCATGGAGACGACGCCAAGGCCCGCGGCGCCGAAGAACAGGGCGTGCCAGTCGGTGTGCTGCGCGGTCAGCGCGGCCAGCGGCAGGGCGAGGCCGCCGCCGACGCCGATGGAGGAGCTCATCAGGGCCATGGCGGAGCCGAGCTTCTCGCGGGGCAGCTCGTCGCGCATCAGGCCGATGCCGAGCGGGATGGCGCCCATGGCGAAGCCCTGGAGGGCACGGCCGATGATCATGACGATGAGGTCGTCGGTGAAACCGCAGATCAGGGAGCCCACGACCATCACGGCCAGGCTCGTCAACAGCATGCGGCGCTTGCCGTAGAGGTCACCGAGGCGGCCCATGATGGGGGTCGAGACGGCGCCGGCGAGCAGGGTCGATGTCATGACCCAGGTGGCGTTCGACGGGGTGGTGCTCAGCAGGGCGGGCAGGTCCTTGATGACCGGCACCAGGAGCGTCTGCATCACCGCGACGACGATGCCTGCGAAGGCGAGTACGGGGACGACTCCGCGGGTGCCGCGTTGTCGGGTCGTCGTCGACTGCGTCATTACGTGGGGCCTCCGGGGGCGGTGCAAATACTGGCAGGGGTACGTGCAGAACGAACCTGTTTCCTGGGGCGACTATTCCGATGCGTGTCGTACGAGGGGAAGTCTTGACCCGTTGTTAACCAGCCGGTTAAGCGGGGTCCTCGGGTTCCGGTCAAGCGGGCCCGTATCTGACCTTCCGTCAGATTGAACCTTCCGTTGGATTGAAACGTGTTCTAGTCTGACGCCGTCCCGGAAGCTGCTACCGGCGAGGATGCGCATGGGGATCGGAATCACGCAGGAACAGCGGGAGTTGGCGGACGCGGCGCACGGCTGGATCACCCGCGCCGTGCCGCCCGAGGAGATACGCAAGCTGCTCGACGCTCCGTCCGGAGCAGGGAGCAGGCCCGCCTACTGGGACGGCCTCGCGGAGCAGGGGCTGCTCGCGGTGCATCTGCCCGAGGAGTACGGCGGCGGGGGCGGCGGGCTCGACGACCTCGCGGTGGTCCTGGAGGAGGCGGGCCGTGCCGCGCTGCCGGGGCCTTACCTCGCCAGTGCCCTCGCGTCGGTCGTGCTGCACCGGGCGGGTGCCCGGGAGCAGGCCGCCGAGCTCGCGTCCGGTACGCGGATCGGCGCCGTCGCGACGGGCCCCGGCACGCTGACCGCGGTGTCCGTGCCCGACGGGTACGTCCTCGACGGGACCGCGCCCCCCGTGCTCGGCGGGGCCGACGCCGACCTGCTGATCCTGGCCGCCGAATCGGCGCGCGGAACGCTCTGGCTCGCCGTCGACGCGGCCGCGCTGAACGTACGTACCCAGGAGAGCGCCGATCCGACGCGGCCCACCGCCGAGGTGACCGCGGACGGCGTCGAGGTGCCCGCGGGGCGGGTGCTCGACGTCGGATCGGCGCTCGTGCGGGATCTGGCGTGTGTCGTGTACGCGGCCGACGCGTGCGGCGTCGCGGCCTGGGCCCTGGAGACCGCCGCCGAGCACGCCAAGGTGCGCGAGCAGTTCGGGCGGCCGATCGGGCGGTTCCAGGCCGTCAAGCACCTCTGCGCCGACATGCTGGTGCGGGTCGAGCAGGCGCGGGCCCTGGTGTGGGACGCGGCGCGGGCGGCCGGCGAGCCGGATGAGGACGTGCGAGGGCTTGTCTCCGCGCTCGCCGCCGGGACCGCCCTGGACGCCGCCTACTCCTGCGCCAAGGACTGCATCCAGATCCTCGGCGGCATCGGCTTCACCTGGGAGCACGACGCCCATCTGTATCTGCGCCGCGCGGTCGTGGCCCGCCAACTGCTAGGTACGGGCGACACCCACCGGCTGCGGGCGGTGCGGCTCGCGGAGGGCGGTGCGCGGCGGGAGCTGCGGACCGAGCTGCCGGCGGAGGCCGCGGCGTACCGGGAGCGGGCGCGCGAAGCCGTCGCCCCGGCGCGCGGACTCGACCCGGCGGCCGCCCGCAAGGCCCTCGCGCCGACCGGCTACGCGGCGCCGCACCTGCCCGAGCCGTACGGCCTGGGCGCTGGACCGGTGCAACAGCTCGCCGTCCAGCAGGAGTTGGCGGATGCCGGGGTCCGGCTCAGCGAGCTGGGCATCGCCACCTGGGTGGTGCCCTCGCTCATCGCGTACGGGACGCAGGAGCAGCGGGAGCGGTATCTGCCGCCCACGCTGCGGGGCGAGCTGCTCTGGTGCCAGCTGTTCAGCGAGCCGGAGGCGGGCTCCGACCTGGCCGCGCTGCGGACGCGGGCCGAGCGCGTGGAGGACGGCTGGCTGATCAACGGCCAGAAGGTGTGGACGAGCGCCGCACAGTGGGCGGACTACGGGATCCTCCTCGCCCGCACGGACCCGGAAGCCCCCAAGCACAAGGGTCTTACGTACTTCCTCATCGACATGAAGCGGGCTACCGGTGTCGACGTCCGGCCCCTGAAGGAGATCACCGGGGACTCCCTCTTCAACGAGGTCTACTTCGACGACGTCCTGCTGCCCGCCGACGCGGTCGTCGGCGAGGTGAACGACGGCTGGCGCGTCGCCCGCCACACGCTGGGCAACGAACGCGTCCACATGGCCGACCAGTTGACCTTCGACACCGGTCTTGAGGCGCTCATCGGGCGGGCCGCCGAACTCGACGGGGCCCACCGCGCGCGGATCGGCGCGCTCGCCGCCGAGGCGCACGCGCTCGCCTGCATCGGCCTGCGCACCACGATGCGGCAGGTGGCGGGCGCGGAACCGGGGGCCGGTGCCTCCATCCGCAAGCTGGTGCAGACCCCGCATCAGCAGAAGGTGGCCGAGCTCGCGCTCGAACTCCTCGGCCCGGCGGGCGCGTTGCGGGAGGGGGCCGGGGAGCGGGCGCTGCACGGCTTCCTGATGTCGCGCTGCCTGACCATCGCGGGCGGGACCACCCAGGTGCAGCTCAACGTCGTCGCCGAGCGGCTGCTCGGCCTACCGCGTGACTGAGAGAGACATCGTGACGGAGAGGAAGACATGAAGGCGTACATCGTCGGCGTCGGCATGACCAAGTTCGAGAAGCCCGAGACGCGGGACTGGCAGTACTGGGACATGGCGAAGGAGGCCGGCACCAAGGCCCTCGACGACGCCGGGATCTCGTACGAGGAAGTGGAGCAGGTGCCTGTCGGGTACTGCTTCCAGGCCTCGACGGCCGGCCAGCGGGCCGCCTACGAACTGGGCCTGACCGGCGTCCCCGTCTACAACGTCAACAACAACTGCGCGACGGCGTCGACGGCGCTGATGATGGCGCGGCAGTTCGTCGAGGGCGGCATCAACGACTGCGTCCTTGCGCTCGGCTTCGAGAAGATGGCGCGCGGCGCGCTGGGGGGAGGAAGCGACGGCGGCGACTTCAAGACGTCACCTGTCGCCCGCCATTACGGCGTGATGGCGGCCCGGCACGGCTTCGAGATGACCCCGCCCACCGCCCAGATCTTCGGCAACGCGGCCCGCGAGCACATGGAGAAGTACGGCACGACGGCCGCGCAGCTCGCCGCGGTCGGCGCCAAGAACCACCGGCACTCGGTGAACAATCCGTACGCCCAGTTCCAGGACGCGTACACGGTCGACGAGATCCTCGCCGCCAAGACGATCCACCACCCGCTCACCAAGCTGCAGTGCTCGCCGACGTCGGACGGTTCGGCGGCGGCCGTGGTCGCATCCGAGCGGTTCGTGGAGCGGCACGGACTCCAGGACCGGGCTGTGGAGATCGCCGGGCAGGCGATGACCACCGACACGGGGGAGTCCTTCGACTCGGGGTCGTGCATCGACGTCGTGGGGCAGCCGATGTCGCGGGCGGCCGCGCGGGATGCGTACGACAAGGCGGGCCTCGGCATCGAGGACGTCGACGTGATCGAGCTGCACGACTGCTTCTCGGTCAATGAGCTTCTTACGTACGAGGCGCTGGGCATGTGCCCGGCGGGGGAGTCCGGCAAGCTCGTCGAGAGCGGCGCGACCACGTACGGCGGCCGCTGGGTCGTGAACCCGTCGGGTGGACTGATCTCCAAGGGGCATCCGCTCGGCGCGACGGGGATCGCCCAAGTAGCGGAACTGACCTGGCAGTTGAGGGGGCAGGCCGAGGAGCGGCAGGTGGCGGGCGCGCGGGTGGGCCTGGCGCACAACATCGGGCTCGGCGGCGCGGCGGTGGTGACGCTGTTGCGGCGGTAGTGGTCGTAGGAAGCGGTGGTCGTAGGAAGACGGAGTAGGAAGACGGCGTAGAAGGACCTAGTCCTCTTGTCCGAGGACCCGTGCAGCGAATTTCCGATGCACGCGGCGCCCGGCGCTTGAGAGGATGCCTGTCATGGTCAAGACGCCCGGCACCACTTACACGACCGAAGCCGACACCGCCCCGCCGAAGAAGTCCGCACCGGTGTGGGCGGTCCTTCTCGCCGCCTGCGCGGGCCAGTTCCTCGTCGTCCTCGACGTGTCGGTGGTGAACACCGCGCTGCCGTCGATGCGGGCCGACCTCGGCATGAGCGCGATCGGACTCCAGTGGGTCGTCAACGCCTACTCCATAGCCTTCGCGGGGTTCATGCTGCTCGGCGGCCGGGCCGGTGACCTCTTCGGGCGCAAGCGGATGTTCCTCGCCGGGCTCGGCCTGTTCACCGCCGCCTCGCTCGGCGGCGGCCTCGCACAGGAAGAGTGGCAGCTCCTCGCGGCGCGGGCCGTGCAGGGCCTGGGCGCCGCGATCCTCGCCCCGTCCACCCTGACGATCCTGACATCGGCGGTGCCCGAAGGCCCGGCGCGGATACGGGCGATCGGCATCTGGTCGGCGGTGGGCGCGGGCGGCGGCGCGGCGGGCGGCCTGGTCGGCGGGGTCCTCACCGACCTGCTCTCGTGGCGCTGGGTGCTCCTGATCAATGTGCCGATCGGCGCCCTCGTGATCGTCGCGGGCATCGCCTGGCTCGCCGAGTCCAGGGCAGGGCAGGCGCGCCGCCTCGACGTGCCGGGCGCGGTGCTCGTGACGGCCGGGCTCGCCATCCTCGCGTACGGCATCGTGCAGACCGAGGAGAAGGGCTGGACGGCGGCGGCGACCCTGGTTCCGCTGGCGGCGGGGCTCGCGCTGCTCGCGGCCTTCCTCGTGGTGGAGTCGCGCACGCAGGTGCCGCTGATGCCGCTCAAGCTGTTCAGGGTGCGGTCGGTGTCGGCCGCGAACGCCGCGATGTTCGTGTGCGGCGGCGGCATGTTCGCCATGTGGATGTTCATGACGCTGTACGCCCAGAACGTCCTCGGCTACTCCCCGCTGAAGGCGGGCCTCGCCCTCATCCCGTCCTCCCTCACCATCGTCATCGGCTCGATGCTGGCACCGCGCATGATGCCGGTGCTCGGCGCGAAGAACGTGTCCGTGCTCGGCATCGTGGTGGCCGCCGCGGGCTTCGGCTGGCAGTCGACGATGACCGTCGACGGCGCGTACGTCACCTCGATCATGCTGCCCGGCATCGTGATGATGTTCGGCGCGGGCCTGGCCGCGACACCGCTCGCCTCGCTCGCCACGTCCGGCGCGCAGCCGGGCGACGCGGGCCTGGTCTCCGGCCTGATCAACACCTCCCGCACGATGGGCGGCGCGCTCGGCCTCGCGGTGCTCTCCACGGTGGCGGCCGCGCAGATGGGCGGCTCGACGTCCCGGCAGGCGCTGACCGACGGATACGCGATGGCGTTCCGCACCAGCGGGTTCATCCTGCTTGCGGGCGTGGTGGTGGTGCTTCTGTGGATGCCGAGGCAGCGGGCCTCCGAAGGCTGAGGGGTCTCCAGGGTCCGAGGCAACGGTTCGTGGCCCTCATGGACTCCAATGTGCAAGGAGGTATTCATGGGGGAGCGAAAGCAGGTCTTGGACGGAGAGTTCCAGGGCTTCGTCACCAACCGCTGGTCGCAGCTGATGCGCACGGCCTTTCTTCTGACGGGCCAGCAGCACGCGGCAGAGGACCTGGTGCAGTCGTCCTTGGAGCGGACCTATGTGTCCTGGCGCAAGGTGAGCGCGGCAGGTGATCCGGACGCGTATGTGCGCCGGATCATGATCAACACCCATGCGCGCAGACACCGGAGAAAGCTCAAGGAGTTCCTGTCACTGCAGGACGAGGCCCCGGTGCTCGACACCTGCGAGCGCGGCGACCGCATGGCACAGGCGGACGACCGGGCGGCCCTGCTGCGCGCCCTCGCCCAACTGCCCGTGCGCCAGCGCGAAGCGGTCGTCCTGCGCTACTGGGAGGACTTGAGCGAGACCCAGACCGCCGAGGCCATGGGCTGCTCGGTGGGGACCGTGAAGAGCAACGCAGCCAAGGGGATCGCCAAGCTGCGCGCCATACCCGCACTGACCGAGAAGGTCGGAAGCCGAGGGGAGAACTGATGACCAGGGACCAGGACCCGGCGCAGGACGACACCGCCGCGCACAGTGACATCGCCCACCGCCTCGCGACTGTGGCGGACGAGGTCGAGATCGGCACGGCTCCGTACCAGGCGGTGCTGCGCGGCGGACGGCGCAGGAAGGCGCGCCGCTGGGTGGTCGGTGCGGTGGCGGCCGTGGCGATCGCCGGCTCCACGGGGTCGCTGGCGCTCGCGATGGTGGACGGACGCGACCAGGCCCAGGTGGCATCACAGGACGGGACGGCGAGGGAACGGCACGTCTACACACCTCAGTTCACCCCGCTGACCGAGGTCTTCGACGAGGCGGGGACCCCGGTGCCCCAGGTGGAGCTGCAGGTGTGGGGCGCTCCGCGCGACGACGCGGAGGCACGCGGCCAGAAGAAGGCGATGATCAAGGCCGGTGTGTGGGACGAGCGGACGACCGACCCCGTCCCGAACTTCGACGTGCCGTGGTACGCGGTCACCATCGCGGCCGACGGCAAGAAGAAGGTGGCGTCCTTCGGCCTCCAGGACAAGGACCCCGGCGGCGACGACGGGCTGAGCTTCGCCTCGGCGGAGATCGAGGTGCAGGGCAAGAAACTGACCGTCGGGCACGTAGGCCCGAAGACCACGCGCATCGAGTTCGAGTACGAGAACGGCACGTCCGAGCCGGAGCTGACCAAGGCGGCGGGCTCTGGGTACCTGTGGTTCACGCGGGAGGAGGACGGACCGGGCCCGGGCGGCAAGCTGGTGGCCATACGTCTCTACGACGGGGCAGAGAGGGTGGAGACGGTGGTGCAGGACTGAGCGCGGCCGGGGACCGGCGTCACCCACGGTGCGGCAGAGACCGGCGTCACCGTGGGTGCGGGGTCACAGCCACCCCTGCTGCCGGGCCTCCCGCACCGCCTCCATCCGGTTCCGCGTCCCCGTCTTGCCGATCGCCGCGGAGAGATAGTTCCGCACGGTCGACTCCGACAGGTGCAGCTTGCCCGCGATGTCGGCGACCGTGGCACCGTCCACCGAGGCCTTCAGTACGTCCGCCTCGCGGGCGGTCAGCGGGTTCGGCCCCGCGCTCAGGGCCGCCGCGGCGAGCGCCGGATCGATGACCGTCTCGCCCCGAAGGGCCTGGCGGATCGCCTCGGCCAGGTCCTCGACCGGCCCGTCCTTGACCAGGAAGCCGACCGCTCCCGCCTCCATGGCGCGGCGCAGATAGCCGGGCCTGCCGAAGGTGGTGAGGATGAGGACCCGGCACTCGGGGCACTCCTCGCGCAGGTCGGCCGCGGCCTCCAGACCGCTGCGGCCCGGCAGTTCGACGTCGAGCAGCGCCACGTCGGGGCGCGCGGTCAGCGCGGCGTCCACGATCTCGTCGCCCGCCCCCACCTGCGCCACGACCTCGATGTCCTTCTCCATGCCGAGCAGCAGGGCGAGCGCGCCCCGCATCATGCCCTGGTCCTCGGCGAGCAGGACTCTGATCATGGGGTGCGCTCCTCCGGGACGGTGCTCAACTCGGTGACCGGCAGCGTCGCCGTGACCCGGAAGCCGCCGTGCGGTGCGGGCCCCGACTCCAGGGAGCCGCCCGCCGCCGCCAGGCGTTCGGCCAGGCCCTTCAGCCCGCTGCCGGGCGCGGTCGAGCCTACGCCGCGGCCGTCGTCGGCGATCAGCAGCCGGGTCCGTTCGGCGGTGCCCGCGACCTCGATCTCGCAGTGGGTCGCGCGGGAGTGGCGTACGACATTGGTGGCGCACTCACGGACGACCCAGCCGAGCAGCGCCGCCGTCTGCGGGGCGAGCGGCGGCCCCGACTGGCGTACGACCGCGTCGATGCCCGCCGCCTCCAGGAGATCGCGGGCCCGGTCGAGCTCCGTGGCGAGGCTGCCCTCGCGGTAGCCGGTGACCGCCTCGCGGATCTCGGTCAGGGCTTGGCGGCCGACGGACTCGATGTCGGTGACCTGGCCGAGGGCCGCGTCCAGGTCGCGGGGGGCCAGGCGCCGCGTGGCCTCCGCCTTCACGACGATCACCGAGAGGGTGTGGCCGAGCAGGTCGTGCAGATCGCGGGAGAAGCGAAGACGTTCCTTCTCGACGGCGCTGCGGGCCAACTCCTCACGGGTGGACCGCAGTTCCTTGACCGTCTCGGAGAGAGCGAGGATCGCCCCGGTCACCATGACGGAGATGAGCGTGCCGTAGGCGATGCCCGCGGCGTCCCAACCGTCCCGAAGGCCGCCGACCACGGCCGCGGCGATGCTCAGGGCGATACCGGCGGGAGCGAGCTGCCTGCCGCGCAGGACCGCCCCGGTCGCGAGGCCCAGGAGCGGGAAGAACATCAGCCAGCTGCCGCCGTAGCCGATGGCGAGGGCGAAGGTCACCGCGGTCAGCGCGAGCAGGCTGTGCTTCGTCACGCGCGCCTCCCTGGCCTGCTTGTGGAAGGCCCGGAACACCACGTTGATGTAGAGGGAGTTGAAGGCCAGCAGGCCGATGCCGCCGATCCACGGGTTCCCGGTCTTGCCCTGGATGACATTGGAGAAGGAGCCCATGCCCATCAGGAGCCAGGGCAGCAGCGCGAAGCCGTTGGGCGGGCCCAGGTCGTTGGGGTCGCTGCGGCCGTACTTCTCCTTGGCCCGCATCTCGGAGAGCTGCGCCCTGGCACCCGCCTTCCAGCGGGTGATGTGACGCCCGAACTCCTGGCGCCGGGCGCTCTTCCCGGATATCGCTGACATGACCTCTCCTGTCGCGCCGTTGCGCCTCGCCGGCGTCGTCATACCGTCCGCGCAGCCCTGCGGTACGAGACCACAGCGTACGAACCGAACACCAGCAGCCAGGCGATGAGCACCGCGACCGTGCCGAGGCCGATCCCGGAGCCGTCCGTCACGGATGTGCCGAGGTCCGCGTAGCGGTGTGTGGGTGTCCAGTCGGACAGTGTGCGCAGCCAGCCGGGGAACAGGTCGACGGGGAACCACAGGCCGCCGAGCACCGCGAGCCCCAGATTGCACGCCGTGTTCACCACGCCCGTGGTCTGCGCGGTCAGGCGGTAGCCGTTGCCGAGCCCCAGCATCGTGAAGGGCAGCGAGCCGGCCCAGAGCAGCACAGCGGCCGCCGCCCACTGCCAGGGCGCCATGCGTACGCCGTTGACCAGGCCGCCCGCGGCGAACACGGCCACGATCGCCGGAAGCACCGTCACCGCCCCGGTCAGGGCCCGGCCGAGCACGACATCGCGGGGCGTCATCGGCGTGGCCCGCAGCTGCCGCAGCCAGCCGATCGTCTTGTCCTCGGCGACGCCGGTACCGGTGTTCAGGGCGGCGATCACGGCACCGTACGCGGCCATGCCGACCATGGACGTGGTCTTCCACTCGGCGTATTCGGAGCCGCCGCCGACGTTGGTGAACAGCAGATACATCAGGACCGGAAGGCCGATGCCGCCGATCACGAAGCCGGGGTCGCGCAGGGTCCTGCGTAGTTCGAGCCCGAGGTAGGCGACCATCACACGGCCTCCAGGGCGGACGCGGCAGGGGACGCGGGTGACGTCAGTGCGAGGAACGCGTCGTCGAGCGAGGCCGCCGCGACCCGCAGGCCACGGACCGCCCCCAGCTCCGCGAGCGCGACCACCGTCGCGTCGGAGTCCTCCGTACGCAGCGTGGCCCGGCCCCCGCGCACCTCCACGGACCGCACACCGGGCAGCAGGGTCAGGCCTTCCGTGCCGCGCCCGGCCAGGTCGAAGGAGACGGAGCTGCCGCCCGCGGCCCGCTTGACCTGCTCGCCGCTGCCGTCGGCGACGATCCTGCCGTGGTCCATGACGACGATCCGGTCGGCGTGCCGGTCCGCCTCCTCCAGGTAGTGGGTGGAGAAGAGGACGGTGTGGCCGCGCCGCGCGTAGCCGCGCATCGACGCCCAGAAGGCCGCCCGCGCCTCCACGTCGAGCGCGGCGGTCGGCTCGTCCAGGACGATCAGCGACGGGTTCCCGGCCAGCGCCACGGCGAACCGCACCCGCTGCGTCTGGCCCCCGGACAGCTTGTCCACGCGCCGCCCCGCGAGCTCCTCGATCCCGGCGAGCGCCAGCGCGTCGCCGAGCGGCATCGGCGCCGGATAGCGGCCCGCCACGAAGGAGACAAGCTCGCGCACGGTGACCCGCGGGACGAGCCGCCCCTCCTGGAGCATGGCGCCGACCCGCCCCGCGCGCACGGCGGCCCCGGGCGGGCCGCCGAAGAGCCGGACCTCGCCCGCGTCGGGGTCGTCGAGGCCGAGCAGCAGGGAGATGGCGGTGGACTTGCCCGCGCCGTTGCGGCCGAGCAGGGCCACGGTCTCGCCGGGCTCGATCCGCAGGCCGACGCCGTCGACGGCGCGCAGCGGGCCGAAGGCCTTGACCACGCCGGTGAAGGCCACGGCGGGTCCGTCCGCGGGGCTGCTCTCTGAGGTCTTCGTCATGTCTCTGACACTACGAATCCGGGGCGGCGCGGCGGCAGATGCGGTTGTACGGACTCGGCCGGTACAAATGTCACGGCTCGCCGTCCGCCCCGCCCGGCCGCTGAATCTGACGTGGTGTCAGGAGTCTTCACAAGTCCTGGGTGCTGGGCTATACATGGGGTCGCCGGACTGGAACGCGTTCTAGAACGGGCCGGTTCGACGACCGGCTCTCCGGCCCCGTTACGACCTCGGTGCGGCCGACGGTGCGGACGGCCGCGCCGAGGTCTCTGCCCTCCTCCCAAGGAGCTGCCACACATGCCCATCGACGCCGCGAAGGCCGTAGCCGCGGAGCCCAGGTCGGCCGAGATCGCCTGGGACCACAAGGACATCCAGCTCTACCACCTGGGTCTGGGAGCCGGCGTCCCCGCCACCGACCCCGACGAGCTGCGCTACACCCTGGAGTCCAGGCTGCACGTCCTGCCCAGCTTCGCCACCGTCGCGGGGGCGGGCATGGGCATGATGGGAGGCCTCTCCGCCCCCGGCATCGAGGTGAACCTCGCCGCCGTCCTGCACGGCGGCCAGACCATCACCCTGCACCGCCCGATCCCGGTCAAGGGCAGCGCCACGGCCACCTCCAAGGTCGCCGCCGTGTACGACAAGGGCAAGGCCGCCGTCCTCGTCCTGCGCTCCGAAGTGGCCGACGGAGAGGGCCCGTTGTGGACGAGCGACGCCCAGATCTTCGTACGCGGTGAAGGCGGATTCGGCGGCGACCGCGGCCCCTCCGCCCGCGTCCCGGCCCCCGACGGCGAGCCGGACCGTACCGTCGAACGCCCCGTGCGCGAGGACCAGGCGCTGCTCTACCGCCTCTCCGGCGACTGGAACCCGCTGCACGCCGACCCCGAGTTCGCCAAGCTCGCGGGCTTCGAGCGGCCGATCCTGCACGGCCTGTGCACCTACGGGATGACGCTCAAGGCCGTCGTGGACACGATGCTCGACGGCGATGTGTCGCGGGTGCGCGGCTACAGCACGCGCTTCACCGGTGTCGTCTTCCCCGGGGAGACCCTGCGGATCCGGATGTGGCGCACCGAGGGGCGCATCCAGGCGACCGTGACGGCGGTGGAGCGGGACGACGCGCCGGTACTCGCCGACACGGTCGTCGAGCACGCCTGAATCTTCGTACGAGAGGAGCCGCACCATGCGCGCAGCCGTACTGCACGAGATAGGCCAGGACAAACTCGAGGTCCTCGACGACGTCGAGGCGACGGGCTTCGGCCCCGGCAAGGTGAAGATCCGGGTGCGGGCCACCGGCCTGTGCCACTCCGACATATCGGCGATGAACGGCGTACTGCCGCAGCCCGCGCCGTTCATCCCCGGCCACGAGGGCGCGGGCGAGATCATCGACGTGGGCGACGGCGTGACCGGGCTCTCCCAGGGCGACCGGGTGCTGCTGTGCTGGCTGCCCGCGTGCGGCACCTGTCCCGCCTGCAAGCGCGGCCAGACCCAACTGTGCCTTGCCGGATTCATGAACGCGGGCACGCCCAACTTCAAGCGGCCCGGCGGGGACGTCTTCGGCTTCGCGGGTACGGGGACCTTCACCGAGGAGGTCGTGGTCGACGCGGGCTGCGCCGTGCCGATCCCGGACGACGTGCCCTTCGACATCGCGGCGCTGATCGGCTGCGGCGTGACGACGGGGCTCGGGGCGGCCATCAACACCGCTGATGTGGCCGCCGGTTCGTCGGTCGCCGTGATCGGCTGCGGCGGCGTCGGCATCTCCGCGATCCAGGGCGCGCGGCTCAAGGGGGCGGCGCAGATCATCGCGGTCGACCCGGTGGCATCGCGCCGCGAGGCCGCGCTGAAGTTCGGCGCGACGGAGGCGGTCGCCCCCGACGAACTCGCCGACGCCAAGCAGCGGGTGACCGCGGGCGAGGGCTTCGACTACGTCTTCGAGGTGGTCGGCAAGTCCGCCACGGCCCGCACGGCGTACGAGACGACGCGGCGCGGCGGCACGCTGTGCGTCGTGGGCGCGGGCGCCCTCGACGACTTCCTCCAGTTCAACATGTTCGAGCTGTTCTTCGACGAGAAGAAGATCCTGCCGTCCATGTACGGCGGCGGCGACGTCCTCACCTCTTACGAGCGGGCCATCACGCTGTGGCGCGCGGGCCGCATCGACCTGGAGAGCCTCATCACGCACCGGGTGCAGCTGCCCGAGATCAACGAGGCGCTGGATCAGATGCGTACGGGGGTCGCGCTGCGGACCTGCATCGAGATCTGAACTTCCCAGATCTGAACTTCCCAGCTCTGAACTCCCCGGTTCTGAACTCCCCGGTTCTGAAAGGACTTTGATCACTGATGTCACTGTCACCGTCACTGCCGCTCGAGGGTCTGTCCGCGATCGTCACGGGGGCGGGCCGGGGCCTCGGCCGCGCCGAGGCCCTCGAACTCGCCCGGCTCGGCGCGAGCGTCGTCGTCAACGACTTCGGGCAGCCAGGACGTGACGGCTCGGGCGAGGCCTCGGCGGCGCCGGCCGAGGAGGTCGCCGCGGAGATCCGTGCCGGGGGCGGGCAGGCGGTCGCGCACCTGGGCGATGTCGCGGACCACGAACAGGCGCGCGGGCTCGTCCAGTTGGCGATCGACACGTACGGCAAGCTGGACATCCTGGTCAACAACGCGGGCATTCTGCGGGACCGGATGATCTTCTCGATGAGCGAGGGCGAATGGGACTCCGTCATCCGCGTCCACCTCAAGGGCCACTTCAACACGACCCACTTCGCGTCGGTCCACTGGCGTGAGCGGTCCAAGGCGGCGGGGGAGCCGGTGTACGGCCGGATCGTCAACACGTCGTCGGAGGCGTTCCTCGCCGGGTCGGCGGGACAGCCGAACTACGCGGCGGCGAAGGGCGGCATCGTCGGTCTCACCACGTCGAGCGCGCTGGCGCTCGGCAAGTACGGGGTGACGGCGAACGTCATCTGTCCGCGGGCGCGGACGCGGATGACGGAGGACGTGTTCGCGGGCTTCCAGGAGCCGGGCGCGGGCGAACTGGACGCGCTGGCCCCTGAGCATGTGGCTCCGCTGGTCGGCTACTTGGCCTCGCCGGCCGCTGCCGCGGTGAACGGGCAGTTGCTGGTCGTCCATGGCGGGATGGTGGCCGTGGTCGAACGCCCGAAGGTGGCCGCGAAGTTCGACACGGCGAAGGGCGTGTTCACGTACGAGGAGCTGGACGAGGCGCTGTCTCCTTATTACGCGGGCCGTCCGGAGGGGGAGACGTTTGCGGCGGCGGAGGTGCTGGGGCTGAAGCGGGGTTAGCCCGTACGGCGGCGCGCCGTCGTCAGGCGCGCCGCCGTACCGCCGCCTCGCGGCGAAAGCTTTCCCGCCCACCCACCCGATTGCCCGGCAGCCAGCCGGAAGTGATTTGGGTAGGGGTGGGGTTGGGGAAGGATCAGCTCTCTTCGCCCTGGCGGCGGTGCCGCCCCCGCGGAGCCGTCTCCGCGTCCTGTGAGGCCACCGGCCCCCGATGCCTGCCGGGACCGGCAGACGCAGCCGCACCCTGCGGAGGCGCCGCCGCCACCCGCGGGTCGGGGACCTGCTCTGTCTCCGTACTGATCTCTGTCGTCATCAACACACTCACCCCGTAAAACGGTAAAGAAGATCGTTCGGTACAGCCGGGCGAGTCTAACCAACGCCCCCACGCCCGGTGAGAGGCGCCTGCTGCAACGGAACGGGCCGCGTGGCCACCGCCACGGGCGGCTCCTCCGGAGCGGGAGGTTCCACCTCCGCGACCCCACACGGCACCGCCCCCGTCGCGTACGGAAGACGCAGCACACCGTCCCGCGTCCACCGCCCCGCACCGGCCAACCACCCCTCGGGCGCCGCCAGTTGATACAGCCGCCGCTCGGCGGGACGCCACATGCCGAGCCGGCTCCCCGCCGCCCCGTCGATCCGCAGCGCCACCGCACAGCTCTCCGGCATCAGCGTCTGCCCCGGCTGGATCGCGAACGGAGTCACCGCGGGAGCGGCACAGTCCGGCAGGCGCAGACACTCGGGGAAACGCACCGGGCGCGTACCGCCCAACACCCCCCAGCCGAGCCGGTCGTGGCCCGGCGCGTCCGAACGGACCAGGAGCAGCCCGCTGTCGACGTCCGCGAGCAGCACCCGGTCGTCGCTCTCCTCTGCGATCTGGAGGAGGGGCGACACCTCGCCGTCCCGCCGCAGGTCCACCGCCACCGCCTTGACCCGGCCCTCCAACTCCCGGTCCAGGGACAGGATCCGGCCCTCCGCGTCCAGCCAGACCCCGCCCGCGCAGCGCCCGGGGATCTCCGCGAGGTGCTCGGGCCCGAAGGTGCCGCCCGCCACCAGCCACAGGTCCGTCGAGCTCTCGCCCACCGCGATCGCGTACGCGCACATGCCGCCCGGCGCCGGTGGCAGCAGGCTCAGCCGGGACGCGCCGCAGTCGACGGCGCCGAGCGGGACCTCACCCGTCCCGGGACCGGTCGGGTAAAGCAGCGCGAACGCGTGTCTGCCGTCCACCACGCGGTGGATGAGGACACGCCCGTCGGCCATCGGCAGGACCTCCGTGCCCGGCTCCTCCGGCTGGTTGCCGGGCAGCGGCACCGCGTACGGCTCGGGGGAGTCGAGGGTCCAGCGCTCGGGGAACCAGGATCCGCCGTCGTCGTGGGCGAGGCGCGCGGCGTACGCACCGTCGGCGGTGATCGTCACGGGGGCGGGAGCCGGGGCAGTTACCGGGGAAGGGGTCTGGACAAGGGCCTGGGCAGGTGCCGGGGCAGGGGCCTGGGCAGGCTCGATCGTGGGCGCTGTCATGGGGGGTACCTCCGGCCCCCGAAGCTAGTTTTCGCACGCACTGCCGTGGCATCTGTGGCCGCCCGCTTCACACAGAAGGGTGGCGATGTCCCGATTCGCCTGAGGGGGCGGGGGTGGTTGTGCTGGGTGGGGAGGCCGCGCTTAAAGTAAGGCGAACCTAAGTGGTCGTGGAGCGGTTCCGGGCGGTACGCCGCCCCGGCTCCACCGCGATCAGCACACACCCTGGAGCACCGATGTCCCCGTCCGCACGGTCCATACGCCCCCGCCGGCACCGCGCCACCGCCGCCCTCGCCCTCGCCGTGGCCGGCGCGCTCTCCCTCGCGGCCTGCGGATCCGGCGACAGCGGCGCGGACTCCGGCAAGTCCGACAACGGCAGCGGCAGCAAGTCCGTCGCCCAGGGCGGCGACGACTTCGCCAAGGCCGCCGAGCAGACGGCGAAGATGGGCACGAAGGCCGAAGCGGGCGAGTTCCCCCGCACCATCACGCACGCCCGCGGCAAGACCGAGCTGAAGGCGCAGCCCAAGCGGGTCGTGGTCCTGGACGTCGGCGAGCTCGACAACGTGGTGTCCCTCGGCGTGAAGCCCGTCGGCTACGCCCCCACCGAGGGCGACGAGGGCGTACCCGGCTACCTCAAGAAGGACGCCGGCAACCCCAAGGACGTCGGCACGATCAACTCCCTCAACCTGGAAGCGATCGCGGGCCTCAAGCCGGACCTGATCCTCGGCAGCGAACTGCGCGCCGCCAAGCTCTACCCGCAGCTCTCCAAGATCGCCCCGACCGTGTTCTCCATCCGCCCCGGCTTCACGTGGAAGGAGAACTACCTCCTGAACGCGGCCGCGCTCGACAAGACAGCGAAGGCGAAGACGGAGCTCTCCTCGTACGAGGAGAAGGCGAGGAACCTCGGCAGGGCGATCGGCGACGACAAGCCGACGATCACGATGCTCCGCTACATGCCGGACCGCATCCGCCTCTATGCGAAGGCGTCCTTCATCGGCACGATCCTCGACGACGCCGGCCTGCCCCGCCCGAAGAACCAGCAGATCAACGACCTCGCCACCGAGATCAGCCCGGAGAAGATCGACGAGGCGGATGCCGACTGGATCTTCACCGGCGTCTACGGCGACGCCGAGAAGACCGGCCGCTCCGAGGCCGAGAAGAACCCCCTGTGGAAGAAGCTCGGCGCGGTGAAGAAGGGGCAGGCGAAGGATGTCCCGGACGAGACCTGGTACCTGGGCCTCGGCGTGACGGCGGCGAACGAGGTCTTGGGCGACCTCAGGCACAACCTGGCCCCGTAAGGGGCGCGGGGAACTGCGCGAGCAACCAAAGAAGAGCCGCAGACGCGTCTGCAGAGCACTGAGCAGACGCGTCTGCGGCTCTTTCTGGGCTGAGCGCGCAGTTCCCCGCGCCCCTGACGGGGCACTCGGTAGTGGGCCTGCAGCGGTGCGTAACGCAAGACCTGCGGGGCACCGCGGGAAGGTAGCCTTTCTTCGTGCCCCGTCTGTCTGAAGTCATCGCCGCCCTCGACGCCCTGTGGCCCCCCGAGCGGGCCGAGCAGTGGGACGCGGTCGGCACCGTCTGCGGCGATCCCGACGCGGAGGTCTCCCGAGTCCTCTTCGCCGTCGACCCCGTCAAGGAGATCGCCGACGAGGCGGTGAGACTGGGCGCCCAGCTCCTGGTCACCCACCATCCGCTCTATCTGCGCGGTACGACGACGGTCTCGGCCGGCACCTTCAAGGGCCGCGTCGTGCACGACCTGATCAAGCACGACGTCGCGCTGCACGTCGCGCACACCAACGCGGACCAGGCCGATCCCGGCGTCTCCGACGCCCTCGCGGGCGCGCTCGACCTACGGGTCGTGAGGCCCCTGGTGCCGGACCCGGCCGACGGCCACGGCCGCCGCGGGCTCGGCAGGATCTGCGAGTTGGAGCACCCGCTGACGCTGAGCGAGCTCGCCGAGCGCGCGGCGAAGCGGCTGCCCGCCACCGCGCAGGGCATCCGGGTCGCGGGCGATCCGGAGCAGCTGATCCGCACCGTCGCGGTCAGCGGCGGCTCCGGCGACAGCCTCTTCGACGACGTACGGGCCGCCGGCGTCGACGCCTTCCTCACCGCGGACCTGCGCCACCACCCGGCGTCCGAGGCCCGCGAACGCACGCCTCTCGCGCTGCTCGACGCAGCGCACTGGGCCACCGAGTGGCCCTGGTGCGAGCTGGCCGCAGCCCAGCTCGACGAGATTTCCGACCGGAACGGATGGGGACTGCGCGTCCACGTCTCGAAGACGGTCACCGACCCCTGGACCGCCCACGCGGCCGCACCGCTTACCGACTCATCTGGAGCCCCCAACTGAACGCCGCGCCCGCCGACCAGATCCGACTGCTCGACGTCCAGGCCCTGGACGTACGCCTGCAGCAGCTCGCGCACAAGAAGAAGTCGCTGCCCGAGCACGCCGAGATCGAGTCGCTGAACAAGGACCTCGCGCAGCTGCGCGACCTGCACGTCGCCTCGACGACCGAGGAGAGCGACTGCGCCCGCGAGCAGACCAAGGCGGAGCAGGACGTCGACCAGGTGCGTCAGCGCGCGGCCCGCGACCAGCAGCGCCTCGACTCGGGCGCGGTCACCTCGCCCAAGGACCTGGAGAACCTCCAGCGCGAGATCGCCTCGCTCGCCAAGCGCCAGGGCGACCTGGAGGACGTGGTCCTGGAGGTCATGGAGCGCCGTGAGTCCGCCCAGGAGCGGGTCTCCGAGCTGGGGGAGCGGGTCTCCTCCGTGCAGGCGAAGATCGACGACGCGACGGCCCGCCGTGACGCGGCCTTCGAGGAGATCGACGGCGAGGACGCCACGGTCACCAAGGAGCGCGAGGTCGTGGCGGGTTCGGTCCCGGCCGACCTGCTCAAGCTCTACGACAAGCTGCGCGTCCAGCAGGGCGGTGTCGGCGCGGCCAAGCTCTACCAGCGGCGCTGCGAGGGCTGCCGCCTGGAGCTGAACATCACCGAGGTCAACGAGGTGAAGGCGGCGTCCCCCGACACGGTCCTGCGGTGCGAGAACTGCCGCCGCATCCTGGTCCGTACGTCCGAGTCGGGACTCTAGGAGCCTTGCCCGTGCGGGAGTTCATCGTCGAGGCCGACGGCGGGTCGCGGGGCAACCCGGGGCCCGCGGGCTACGGCTCCGTGGTCATCGACGCGGCGACGGGGGAGACCCTGGCGGAGGCCGCGGAGTACATCGGTGTCGCGACGAACAACGTCGCCGAGTACAAGGGGCTTGTGGCCGGTCTGAAGGCCGCGTACGCCCTTGACCCTTCGGCGTCGGTCCATGTCCGGATGGACTCGAAGCTGGTCGTCGAGCAGATGTCGGGCCGCTGGAAGATCAAGCACCCGGACATGAAGCCGCTGGCCGCCGAGGCGGCGCGGGTCTTCCCCGCGCCCCAGGTGACGTACGAGTGGATCCCGCGCGAGAAGAACAAGCACGCGGACCGGCTGGCCAACGAGGCGATGGACGCGGGCAAGCGGGGGCAGCAGTGGTCGGCTTCGGCTTCCACGGCCGAGCTGGACGCGAAGGCGTCGGTGCCGGTGTCGGTGCCGGTGCCTTCGGGGCCGCCCGGTGACGCCGCCGCGGGTGCGGCGAAGGCGCGGGCGGCGCTGGCGGAGCGACGGGCTCCGGAAGTGCCTTCCGGCAGTGCGGCGGATGTCCGTGCCGCGGGCAATGTGGCCGCGCAGGCCCCGTCGGCAGGTTGGGGCCCGGATCTCGGCGCCCCCGCGACCTTCGTCCTGCTGCGGCACGGCGAGACCGCGCTGACCCCGCAGAAGCGGTTCTCGGGCAGCGGCGGCTCCGATCCTTCGCTCTCGGACATCGGCCGCGAGCAGGCCGAGCGCGCTGCGGCGGCGCTCGCCGCCCGTGGCACGATCCAGGCGATCGTCTCCTCGCCGCTGAAGCGCTGCCAGGAGACCGCGCAGGCCGTGGCCGCCCGCATCGGGCTCGACGTACGTATCGAGGACGGGCTGCGCGAGACGGACTTCGGGGCCTGGGAGGGCCTGACGTTCGGCGAGGTGCGGGAGCGTCAGCCGGAGGAGCTGAACGCCTGGCTGTCATCGGCGAAGGCGGCGCCGCCCGGCGGCGAGTCCTTCGCGGCGGTATCCCGCCGGGTCTCGGCGGCGCGGGACCGGCTGACCGCCGAGTACGCGGGGCAGACGGTGCTGCTCGTCACGCACGTCACGCCGATCAAGACCCTGGTCCGCCTGGCGCTCGGCGCCCCGCCCGAGGCCCTGTTCCGCATGGAGCTCTCGGCGGCCTCATTGTCGGCGGTGGCGTACTACGCGGACGGCAATGCGTCGCTGCGCTTGCTGAACGAGACGGCGCACCTGCGCTGAGCGCTCCGCGGGAAGTGCGGTACTGGTCCGCGGGTCCGTCGTGGCTGGTCGCGCAGTTCCCCGCGCCCCTTCGGGGCGCTGCCGAACCCCAGCGGACTTCGACGGGACCGCTTCGCGCTGGGCGGGAAGTGCGGTACTAGTCCGCCGGTCCGTCGTGGCTGGTCGCGCAGTTCCCCGCGCCCCTTACGGGGCGCGGCGGTGTCAGCGCAGGGCTGCTGCCTCGCGGGCCAGGGACTCGACCCGGTCCCAGTCCTTCGCCGCCAACGCTTCGGCGGGCAGCATCCAACTGCCGCCCACGCAGCCGACGTTGGGCAGGGCGAGGTAGGAGGGCGCGGAGGCGAGCGAGACGCCTCCGGTCGGGCAGAAACGGGCCTGCGGAAGCGGGCCCCCGAGGGACTTGAGGTAGGCGGTCCCGCCGGCGGCCTCCGCCGGGAAGAACTTCATCTCACGCACCCCGCGCTCGAGCAGCGCGACAACCTCCGAGGTCGTCGAGACCCCCGGCAGGAACGGCACCCCCGACTCCCGCATCGCGCCGAGCAGCGTGTCCGTCCAGCCCGGACTGACCAGGAAGCGGGCCCCGGCGGCCACGGAGTCCGCGACGGCCTGGGCCGAGATGACGGTGCCGGCGCCGACCACGGCGTCCGGGACCTCGGCGGCGACGGCCCGGATCGCGTCGAGCGCGGCGGGCGTCCGCAGCGTCACCTCGATGGCGGGCAGCCCACCCGCGACGAGCGCACGCGCCAGCGGCACGGCGTCGGCGACGTCCTCGACGACGACCACGGGGACGACGGGGGCGAGATCGAGCACGGAGGCGGAGACGGGGTCCGAGGAATTCATGCCCCCATCCTGCCCCGCACCATTCAACATGCGCAAAGCCCATTGCGCACCGCGCAACGGCCCGTTCGTGCACCTCTGCACCGCAGGGCAATCGGGCGGGTGGGCGGGAAAAGGCTCGTGCGTGCACCCCCGCACCGCGGGGCAATCGGGCTCCCCCGGGCCGACTACCCTGGCCCGGGGGCCGCACCCCCCACCCGCATCCCTCCGAAGGAGACCCCGTGCTCGTGCTGCTGCCGCCCTCCGAAGGCAAGGCCCCCTCCGGCCGCGGCGCCCCCCTCAAGCCGGAGTCGCTCTCCCTCCCGGCCCTCGCGGACGCACGCCAGACCGTCCTCGACGAGCTGGTCGACCTCTGCCTCGCCGACGAGGAGAAGGCCCGCGACGTACTCGGCCTGAGCGAGGGCCTGCGCGCCGAGGTCGCCAAGAACACCGAGCTCCGCACGGCCGGCGCGCGTCCCGCGGGAGAGATCTACACCGGCGTGCTGTACGACGCCCTGGGCCTCGCATCGCTCGACGCGGCCGCCAAGCGCCGCGCGGCCCGCTCCCTGCTCGTGTTCTCCGGCCTGTGGGGCGCCGTCGGCATCACCGACCGCATCCCCTCCTACCGCTGCTCGATGGGCGTGAAGCTGCCGGGCATCGGCGCGCTCGGCGCCCACTGGCGTACGCCGATGGCCTCGGCGCTGCCCGATGCGGCGGGCGACGGGCTCGTACTCGATCTGCGGTCGTCGGCGTACGCGGCAGCGTGGAAGCCGAAGGGCGAGGTCGCCGGGCGGACGGCGACGGTCCGGGTCCTTCACGCGCAGCTCGACCCGGCGACCGGGGCGGAGAAGCGCTCCGTCGTCTCGCACTTCAACAAGGCGACGAAGGGCCGCATCGTCCGCTCCCTCCTGGAGACCGGCGCGCAGCCCAAGAACCCGGCCGAACTGGTCGATGCGCTCCGGGACCTGGGCCACGTCGTGGAGGCCGAGGCCCCCGCGAAGCCGGGCAAGGCATGGGCGCTCGACGTGGTGGTACGAGAGATCCACTGAGGCCGGGGCGGGCCGGTCCTGCTGCTCCGAGCCGTCCTGCTGCTCCGAGCCGTCCTGCTGCTCCGAGCCGTCCCGCTGCTCCGAGCGGCCCGGCGGGACGAGCGCCCGCGGCCCGCCCGGCCTACGCTCGGTCCATGCCCCGCCGCCATCTCCACGTGACCGGCGCAGCCGAGGCTCCGTTGCGGGGCGTGCTGCGTGAACTGCGGACGAAGCTGGGAGTGCCCGAGGAGCTCCCCGCCGATGTGCTCGCGGAGGCGGAGCGCGCCGCCGCCGCGCCACGGCTCCCCGACCACGACGCGACTGACATCCCCTTCTTCACCATCGACCCGCCGGCCTCCGTCGACCTCGACCAGGCGATGCACCTGTCCCGGCGGGAGAGCGGCGGATACCGGGTGCGGTACGCCATCGCCGACGTCGCCGCGTACGTCACGCCCGGCCAGGCGCTCGACGCCGAGGCCCACCGGCGCGTCACGACCCTCTACTTCCCCGACGAGAAGGTGCCGCTGCACCCCACCGCGCTGAGCGAGGGCGCGGCCAGCCTGCTGCCCGGGCAGGACTGCCCGGCCGCGCTCTGGACGATCGACCTCGACGACGAGGGGCGGACCCTCTCGACGGACGTGCGCCGCGCCCTCGTACGCAGCCGCGCCAAGCTCGACTACGACGGGGTGCAGCGGGCGATCGACGACGGCACCGCCGAGGAGCCGCTCGCGCTGCTCGCCGACATCGGGCGGCTGCGCGAGCGCCTCGAGGTCGAGCGCGGCGGCATCTCCCTCAACGTCCCCGAGCAGGAGATCGTCGAGCGGGACGGCGCCTACGAACTCGCCTACCGGGCGCCGCTGCCCGCCGACGGCTGGAACGCCCAGATCTCCCTGCTCACCGGGATGGCGGCGGCAGACCTGATGATCGCGTCGGGCACGGGCATCCTGCGCACCCTGCCCATCGCACCCGACGGCGCGGTCGGCCGCCTCCGTCGCACTGCGAAGGCCCTGCGCATCGACTGGCCGCACCACGTCCCGTACGCCGAACTGGTGCGCTCACTCGATCCGGCCCGGTCCCACCACGCGGCGTTCCTGCAGGAGTGCACGACGCTGCTGAGGGGCGCGGGCTACACCGCGTTCAGCGGCGGCGACGTCCCCGAACTCACCACGCACGCCGCCGTCGCCGCCCCCTACGCCCACTGCACGGCACCGCTGCGCCGCCTCGTCGACCGTTACGCCGCCGAGCTCTGCCTCGCGGCCTGCGCGGGCGCCGGCGTTCCGGAGTGGGTGCTCGCCGCGCTGCCCGAGCTGCCCAAGGAGATGGCGGACGGCACGCGGCGCGGCAACACCGTGGAGCGCGCCTGTGTGGACATCGTCGAGGCGGCGCTGCTCAAGGAGCGGGTCGGCGAGATCTTCGACGCGGTGGTGGTGGACGTGAAGGAGGACGAACCGGCCGCCGGCACCGTCCAGTTGACGGAACCGGCGATCGTCGCCCCGATCGAGGGCGGCACGGGGGAGCTGCCGCTGGGGGAGCGCCTGCGGGTCCGCCTTACGCAGGCGGACCCCGGGGTGGCGGAGGTGCGGTTCGCGCCCGCGTGAGGGCGAAGCCCCCAGGAACTGTCTCGAATTCGGGTGTGAGCTTGTGGCAAGATCGCGGGATGCTGCGACTCACCGATTTCATTATCGACTGCCCGGACACGATGAAGCTGGCGGCTTTCTACTCCGAGGTGACGGGCCGTCCGATCAAGGAAGGCAGCTCCGAGGAATGGGCCGGCATCCAGTTCGGTGAGATCGAGCTGGCATTCATCCGGGTGGACGACTACCGCGCTCCGCAGTGGCCCGACAGCGAGCACCCCAAGCAGTTCCACCTCGACTTCGAAGTGGACGAGATCGACTCCGAGCAGCGCCGCGTCCTCGACCTCGGCGCGACGCTGAGGCAGGACTTCATCGGCTCCGACGGCTACGGCTGGCAGGTCTACACCGACCCGATCGGCCACCCCTTCTGCCTGTGCCGCAACAAGGGCGTCATCTGGACCGACCAGGGCCCGGTCTGGCCCAAGCGCGACTAAGCGGCTTGCCTTGCCGATGGCGTCGGTGCGCCTTGGCCGTGTGCGCCGAGACGTTGTCCAGCACCACGGTGCACGGCCGCGAGCGCCAGGCGCCGACTTCACCCGAGCCGCTTAGTCGGTGTCCGCCGTCTCGCGGGTCGCCGCCTTGAGCGCGGCCAGCAGCCCCGCCGGATCGTCGGCGTGCAGCCGCACCGTCGTCACCGGGCGGCGCTTCCCGAGGAACCCGACGGCCGTGACGGGCTCCGTCAGCTCCAGGGTGAGGGAGGTCTGGGAGGCGACCGCCAGGTCGAGCACGCCGTCGGCGGGCTCGTGCGCGTAGCGCCGCTCACCGCGTACGGCGGCGATCCGGTCCAGCGGTATGAGCAGGTCGCAGTGGGCGCCCTTGCGTACGCGGAAGGCGTCGGCGGACAGCACGTGCGGCCGGGTCACGGACGCCGCCTGCACGCCGAGCATCAGGACGACGGTGTAGACGTCGACGAAGAGCGTGACCTCGTGGAGCACCGGCACATTCCGCAGCAGCACGGCAAGCCCGGCGGTCTCCACGACACACACGAAGATGAAGCCGTACATGAGCGCCGCCTGATCGCGCGCGTGCCCGAACGCCGTATCGCCCCGCCGCACCCCGTGCCGCCGCCGCGTCACCCACAGGAAGAGGCTGACCAGGGCCTTCAGTTCATGCCCGACGATCCGCCGCACGGGCTCGGGCGCGACGTCCCGGACCGCCTCCGCCCCGCCCCGCCGGTACAGGACCGCGAGCCCCGCACCCGCGACCACGAGCAGCGTCAGCGCGACGGCCTCGGCACCGACGAGCACGGCGGCGGGAAGCGCCGCACCCGCCAACAGGAGGGTGACAAAGGCGAGTTCAAGGGGCACGGACATCCAGAACAGGCCCCGCAGGAGCCGCGTCATCGCGCACCCCGCTCGGCGAGCAGCCGCATGGCGCGGCGCACGGCCGCCGCCTGCGCGGGGGCGAAGTCGGCGAAGAAGGCTTCGAGGAAGGCGGAGTTGACGGCATCGGACTCGCGCGCCCCTCCTTCTGCTTCCGCTGCGAACGCCGCAAGCTGCTCCCGCCCCAGCTCCTCGGCGAGCGTGTCCGGCAGACAGTCGGCGAGCGCCCGCGCAGTCTCATCCACACGCGGATCGCCGGGCTCGACGTCCGCGAGGTCTTCAAGGCGGGCGTACACGTCGTACGCGGCCTCCACCGCTTCCGGCCCCTGGAGCACCGGACGCAGCGCCGCGAGCAGCCGGTCCCGGTCCTGCGCGGGCGCGGCGGTCTCGATCAGGGCGAGCAGCTCCCGGTCCCTCGCGGCCATCGCGGAGCCGGGGTGGCCCTCGCGATGGCCGGCCGCGAGGCCCATCTCGCCGAAGAATTCGGCCAGTTCGGGCGAGACGGGACCATCGGCGGGCAGCCGTCCGCCGTTCGTGTCGGCGAGCAGCTCCCGCAGCCGCTCCCTGCGCCCCCTGATCGCGGCCTCCTGCCGGGCGAGGTCCTCGTCCAGCTCGGCGAGCACCTCGGCGAGCTCGCGCCCCGCGTCGTCCGCGAGCACGTCCCGCACCTCGGCGAGCCCGAGCCCCAGCTCGGTCAGCCGCCGGATCCGGGCGAGCACGACGGCATGCCGCAAGGTGTACTCCCGGTACCCGTTGGGCCGCCGCTCGGGCTCGGGAAGCAGCCCGAGATGGTGATAGTGCCTGATGGCCCGCGTGGTGACACCCACGACGCCGGCGAGCTCGCCGATCCGCATTCCGCTCATGGGGCCAGTAGAAACGTTGACGCTGCGGCAAGGTCAAGCGGACACGGGGCGAGACCCGTCGGGCGGGCGAACCCTGCGGCCGCGTGATCCTGCGCCACGATCGAGGGAACAACTCCCGATCTCATGGACGGCGGATCACCGATGTCCCAGTCTGGCGAGCGACCGAGGAAGGGGCGTGACATGACTGCCATGGCACACGAGTCGCTCACGCGGGCGGAGGTCCTGCTGGAGGGCTTCCTGGCCCTGGACACCCCGGAGGGTTTCCGGGCGGAACTGATCGAGGGGGACATTGTCGTCACGCCGCCGCCGGACGGGGACCACGAGCACTGCATCAGCGTGGCCGTGAGCCAGATGTACAGGCGTTCCCGGACCGACATGCAGTTCTCCGCGAACAAGGGGCTGAAGCTGAAGAGCGTGGAGGCCTGCCCGCAGAACCACGCGATCCCGGACGGTACCTTCGTCCCCATGGAGCTGCGGCTCTTCAAGGGCGCAGAGCCCTGGATGCCCGGCGACGGCGTAACCATGGTCCTTGAGGTCACCTCCACCAAGCCACAGCGGGACCGGGAAGCCAAGCGGCGCTGCTACGCCCGCGGCGGCATCCCGCTCTACCTGCTCATCGACCGTGACGAATCGTCGGTGACGCTGTTCAGCGAGGCCGAAGGGGACGACTACCGGCAGCACTGCACGCTCCCCTTCGGCAAAGCGGTCGCGCTCCCCGAACCATTCGGCTTCGAGCTGGAGACCTCGGAGTTCCACTGACCATCCCTGCCCCCCCCCGGCCACCCCGGCGGCGTACCGCAGAAGCGTCCAGCCATCCGCACAGTGCAACAACGTTCTAGACGTCCGCCATTGAACAACCCGAGACTGCCCGCATGACTGCACGCGGCTGGTTCCTCTTCTCCCTGATGGGTGTCCTCTGGGGCATCCCGTACCTGATGATCAAAGTGGCCGTCGAAGAGCTCTCGCCGTCGATGGTGGTCTTCGCCCGCTGCGCTCTCGGCGCCGCGCTGCTCCTGCCGTTCGCCGTACGACAAGGGGGACTGCCCCGTGTCGTACGCGCCCACTGGAAGCCCATGCTGGCCTTCGCCTGCACCGAGATCCTGGGCCCCTGGTGGACCCTCACCGACGCCGAGCGCCGCCTCTCCAGCTCCACGGCGGGCCTGCTGATCGCCGCGGTCCCGATCATCGGCGCGGTCCTTGCCCGCTTCTTCGGCGGCGGCGACACGGAACGCCTGGGCGCCCGCCGCCTCACGGGCCTGGGCCTGGGCCTGGGCGGAGTCGCCGTCCTGACCGTCCCCCAACTCACCGGCGGTGACGCCTGGTCCCTGACGGAGGTCCTGCTCACGGCACTGGGCTATGCCATCGCCCCGCTGATCGTGGCCCGCCACCTCAAGGCGGTCCCCACCCTCCAGTTGATCGCCCCCTGCCTGACCCTGGCGGCGCTCGTCTACGCCGTACCGGCCTGGGCCAGCCGGCCGTCCGTCGCCCCGAGCCCGCAGACCCTGGCCTCCCTCGTGGGCCTGGGCGTCATCTGCACCGCTCTTGCCTTCGTGGTCTTCCTCGAACTCATCCGCGAGGCGGGCCCGACGCGGGCGGTGGTCTTCACCTACGTGAACCCGGCGGTGGCGGTGGCGGCAGGCGTGGCCTTCCTCTCCGAACCCTTCACGGCGGGCATCGCGGCGTCGTTCGCACTGATCCTGGCGGGCTCGTTCCTGGCTACGGCGGGGTCCGCGGGACGGAGCTCCGGCACACGCCGGGTAGCATGGTCGCTACGGCAGACGAGCCGGGCGGACGGCCGCGTGAAGCTCCCCTCACCAGGGGCTCTTCCCGAGGAACGTCCGGGCTCCACAGGGCAAGGTGGTGGCTAACGGCCACCCGGGGTGACCCGCGGGACAGTGCCACAGAAAACAGACCGCCGGAGGCTTCGGCCTCCGGTAAGGGTGAAACGGTGGTGTAAGAGACCACCAGCGCCTGAGGTGACTCAGGCGGCTAGGTAAACCCCACCTGGAGCAAGGTCAAAAGGAAACGCCGCTTTGCAAAAAGGGGCGGTTCTGCGCGGACGTTCGAGGGCTGCCCGCCCGAGTCCGCGGGTAGACCGCACGAGGCCCGCAGCAATGCGGGCCCTAGATGGATGGCCGTCTCCCCGGCCGCCGCGAGGCGCCCGGGCGACAGAACCCGGCGTACAGCCCGACTCGTCTGCCCCTACGGCGTACGCCTTCCGCAAGAACCGCCACGACCTGGCCAGTAGACTCCACGGCTGTGGCGGACACCCAGTACGAAGACCTGTTGAGGCTGGCACTCACCTCCGGGACAGCCAAGGCCGACCGGACGGGCACCGGCACCCGCAGTATTTTCGGGCACCAACTGCGCTATGACCTCTCGCAGGGGTTCCCGCTGGTCACCACCAAGAAGGTGCATCTCAAGTCCATCGTCTACGAGCTGCTGTGGTTCCTGCGCGGCGACTCGAACGTCGACTGGCTGCACGAGCACGGCGTCACCATCTGGGACGAGTGGGCCGATGCGAACGGCGAGCTCGGCCCGGTCTACGGCGTGCAGTGGCGCTCCTGGCCCACCCCGGACGGCAGGCACATCGACCAGATCAGCGAGGTCCTCGACACGCTGCGCCGCGACCCGGACTCCCGGCGGATGATCGTCTCCGCCTGGAACGTCGGCGAGCTGGCCAAGATGGCGCTCGCGCCGTGTCACGCCTTCTTCCAGTTCTACGTCGCCGACGGCAGGCTCTCCTGCCAGCTGTACCAGCGCAGCGCGGACCTGTTCCTCGGCGTCCCGTTCAACATCGCCAGCTACGCCCTGCTCACGCACATGGTGGCGCAGCAGGTCGGCCTCGAGCCGGGCAGCTTCATCTGGACCGGTGGCGACTGCCACATCTATGACAACCACGTCGAGCAGGTGACCGAGCAGCTCTCGCGCACCCCGTTCGAGTTCCCCGAGTTGCGTCTGCGCCGAGCCGACTCGCTTTTCGACTACGCCTATTCCGATGTGGAAGTGCTCGGCTACCGGCACCACCCGGCCATCAAAGCCCCGGTGGCGGTGTGAATGTGAACCTGGACGTGGACGTGGACGTGGACGTGGACGTGGACGTGGACGTGGACGTGGACGTGGACGTCGGCGTCGGGATGATCTGGGCGCAGAACCCTGATGGCGTGATCGGCGCGGGCAACGCGATTCCGTGGCGAGTGCCTGAGGACATGGCGCATTTCAAGGCGACCACCCTCGGTCATCCAGTGGTGATGGGGCGCAAGACATGGGATTCGCTGCCTCCGAGGTTCCGTCCGCTGGACGGCAGGCGCAACATCGTGGTGACTCGCGACCCACAGTGGGTGGGCGAAGGCGCGGAGCCTGCCGGGTCCATCTCCGAGGCGCTGGAACTCGCAGGCGAGCCGCTGGAGTCGGCCGCCCCTACGGCGACGTGGGTCATCGGCGGCGGTGAGATTTATCGTGCAGCCTTGGAGTACGCCACGATGCTCTGGGTGACTGAAGTCGACTCGACGGTGGACGGCGACAGCTACGCCCCGACACTGGGCCCGACGTGGAAAGTCGTCGAGGACAAAGGCTGGCAGTCCTCGACGTCCGGGCTGCGTTACCGCATCCGCGCATACTCCCGGTGACAGTCGAAACAGTCGACAGTCGATGCACCAGGCCCTGATCCAGAACGGCCCCCCTCGCCCCGCCGCGCGGCTGAATTTGGCCGTAGCATGTCAAGAATCATGAAGGCGTGCCTTGCCTCCTCAAGGGGCCCGTGCCTCAATGGGCAGCGGTCGAGATGCTGACGGTGTGTCATATCTCGTACTCATCACCCCCCCCGCATTCCCCCCACCTGAAGGCAGGACCCCATGAGGCATGGCAGCAGCATGTTCCGCAGGCAGCACGGCAGATTCGGTGTCGGCAGGCTCGGCGCCGGGTCGGCGTTAGGGGTCGGGCTTGTTGCCGTCGGTGCGATGGTGATGGCTCCGGCCGCCACCGCCGTGACGCCGGACACCGCGACCATCTCGTTCGACTGTGGTTCCTACGGCTCCGGCACGGCGACGCTCAAGGCCACCCAGGACGGCACGGCCGCGACCATCAGCGTGTCCACGTCCGCGATCACCGCGCCCATCGACATCGCGGCCAACTCCGTCGAGTCGACGCTCTCGCTCACCAAGAACGGGTCGGACACGGCTACCTTCACCGGTAAGTCCAACCCGGCCATACCTGCCGGCGGTGAAGTCTCCACCGGGCCGCTCAATGGGACCGTCGCCATCGGCGACAGTCTTGAGGGCAAGTCGCTGCAGGTCGTGGTCCTCGGGATCAGCGTGACCTGCAATGCCACATCGGCGCAGGCACCCGGGCCATTCGTCTTCTGATTCTGAACAGGCGCGCAACGGGGCGGTGCGGATCGCGGTGCGGATCAGGGCCGGGCCGCGCCGTCCCCTTCGGCTGTCGCCAGTCGGCGCCAGTACTGGTTCTTGTCGTTGTCGCGTACGACGTAGCCCAGGTCCTGCAGGCTCTCGACGATGTCCCGTGCGTCCTCGGCCGACTTGCGCTTCAGTGCCGCCTTCCGCGCCGCAAGGAGCGCGTGGGCCTCCGCGGGCAGGGCGGGGACCCCGGGGATCCAGCGGTGGAACAGGGGTGCGTGCGGGTCGGACTCCCGCCAGGGGTAGCCGTGCGTGCGGAAGGCCTTGGCCAGGGTCGATGGCGATGCCGTGCGGGGGCCGCGTGCGAACTGGCGTGATGTGCCGTCGAGGATCACCAGGTCCTTGCCGTCCAGGAACACCGCCGAGACCTCGGCACGTGCGATCGTGCGGGTCAGGTCGTTCCGGTCGGTCTCCAGGTGGTCGTCGGTCAGCTTCAGTTTCAGTGCTTCGGTGAGTTCCGTGAGGGCGATGAGGAGGCCCGCCACCAGGCCTGCCGCCAGGCCCACCGCCATCGCGATGCCCGTCTGCCACGGCGTGTCCAGCGAGCCGACGAACGTGATGCCGTCCCGCCAGGGCAGCACCGGCGCCTTGGCCAGCCGGCGGGCGAGCGGCGGCAGGGCGGCGCCGAGCAGCAGGCCGAGGACGGGCATGCCGATCAGTACGACGAGCAGGTCGCCCCGCGGGTAACCCAGCACCGTCGTCCGGTCCTTGACGAGGGGGAGAGGGTGGGGGAGAGAGCTGGGGTGGTGGCTCATGGCCTTCTCGCCGGGCGTTCCGTGCGCTGCCTCTTTGCGGGTCATGTTCACGACGCTAGGGGCGTCGGAGCCGCCGTGGCTGCGGCCTAAAGTCGATGGGCCTCAGACTTCGGTCTGTATTCCATGCTCCATATTCCATATGCCATATTGCGTTGCCGTGCCACCGGCCGCCCTCTACCGTCCCGATCATGCTGCCCACCGTGGAAACCGACGAGCAATGGGACGCCGTCGTCCCCGACGAAGCCCTCATGCGGCCCGGCGTCGAGGACCTCTGCCGCAGGCTCGGGCTCGCGGGGGCGCCGCTGGTGCGGTTCCCTGCGGGGTCGCAGCCCGTGTACGCGGTCGGGGGCGAGCTCGTGCTCAAGCTCTTTCCCGGTGCGGCGGCGGCCGACGGCCTCGTCGAGGAGCGGGTGTTGAGCCATCTCGACGGGCGCCTTCCGGTCCGTACGCCACGGGTGCACGCGGCAGGCGCGTACGAGAACGGATGGCGGTACGTCCTGATGTCCCGGCTGCCCGGCGAGGAACTCGTCGCCGCCTGGCCGCGCATCCCGCGAGGGGGACGCGAACACCTCGTCGAGGAAGCCGGTGCTGTGCTCGCCGCGCTGCACGCCCTGGATCCCGCGCCCCTCGCCGACGTGCTCGGGCCCGGCGAGTCCGACGTGCTCGGACCCGGCGACTGGGGCGCCTTCCTCGGCAGACAGCGGGCCGGGGCCGAGCGGCGGCAGCGGGAGCGCGGGCTGCCGGAGAGCTGGGCCGAGCAGATCCCGGACTTCCTGAACTCCGTTGCCCTGCCCGGCGATCCGCCGCCCGCCCTGCTGCACACCGAGTTCATGCGTCAGCATCTGCTGGTCGAGGCCGACCCCGGTGGCCGGCCCGAACGCCCGCGCCTCAGCGGGCTCTTCGACTTCGAGCCCGCCATGATCGGAGACCGGGCGTACGACTTCGTGGGCGTCGGCCTCTTCGTCACGCGCGCCGAGCCGGGGCTGCTCGGCCGCTTCATGCGGGCCTACGGCCGCACCTTCGACCCCCGTGAACTCCTCGCCCACACCCTGCTGCACGTCTACAGCAATCTGCCCTGGTACCTGCGCGAGCTGCCCGCCCCGCCGGAGCCGACGCTCGAATCGCTCGCGGAGACGTGGTTCGACGCAAGCACCGGAACGGGCTGAGCCACGGGCTGAGTCCGCTTTGCGGGCGGCCCTGCTCAGGCCACCGGCATCAGCGTCAGATAGGCGAGGCCCAGGGCGCTGCGGTAGCCGCGCAGCCAGCTGTTGCGCTGGCGGTCCACCTTCTCGCGGGTCTCGGCGGCAAGGGGGTGGTCGGGGAACGTGGCCAGCCACTCCTCCACGTCCGAGCGGTAGCCGGACTCGAACTCCTCCCACTCCTCCGGGCTCGCGGTCTCCACCCACAGGGGGCGGAAGCCGGCCGCGATCGCCGCGTCCACCAGGTCGCCCAGGCAGAGGTGTTCGCCGACGTGGGCGTCCGGCCACATCGCGGCGAGTTCGTCGGGGGTCGGCGTGCGCTGCCAGAAGCCTTCGCCGAGCACGACGCGGCCGCCGGGGCGGACCAGGCGGCGCAGCTCGCGCAGGGCCTCGGCGGTGTAGTGGGGCGGTTCGGCGGCGCTGAGCGCATGGCTCGCGCCGAGGCACAGGACCACGTCGGCGGGGTCGCGGGTGGTGTCCCGCGCCGACTCCTCGGCGAAGGTGACCCGGCCGGCGAGCCCGCGCTTCTCGGCGTCGGTGCGGGCTCTGGCCAGGTCGTCCCCGTTCAGGTCCACGCCGGTGCCGGTGGCTCCGGGGGCCGCCTCCAGGACGCGCAGCAGCAACTCGCCCCAGCCGCAGCCGATGTCGAGCACGGAGCCGGCTCCCGGCGAGACGCGCTCGACGAGGCGTGCGGCCCGCGCCTCGGAGAGGGGGCCGTGGAAGGTGAGGTGGGTGAGGCGGGGCGGGACGTTCGTGGTGGTGTCGGTCATGGGAGGGGACGGTAATCGGTCAACTCGGCCGGGGGACACCGACTTTCGGTGCGGTGTACGCCGTGTGTCGCGCCGCGCGGTCCGGGGCGCCCTCCTAAAAGTGCCCTTCCCTGAAGGTGCCTCCCAAAGGCGCCTCCCAAGGGCGTCAGTCCGCCACCAGCCCTTCCTCGTTCTCCTCGTTCTCCTTGTTCTCCTCGCCCGTCTGCTCCTCCCGTACGTTCCGCTGCCGCGAGCCCACCGACACGAGCACCCCCACCGCCGTGCCCGCGAGAGCCGCCGGCACCATCCACGCCCGGTTGAAGGAGTGGCCGAGCGCTTCGTCGACCGAGTACGCGCCGGGGCCCGTGATCGCGAGGGTGGCGGAGACCAGGCCCAGGAACGCCGGGTACTCATATCCGCCGCCCATGCTGAAGAAGCCGTTGGGGGCGTGCACGGCGGTCGCTCCCGCCATGGCGCCCGCCGCAGCGGAACCGGCGGCCGGGGTCGCGAGGCCGAGCGCGAGGAGCAGGCCGCCGCCCGCTTCGGAGAGGCCCGCGATCATGGCGTTCGCCTTGCCCGGCTTGTAGCCGATGGACTCCATGAACGCGCCGGTGCCTTCGATGCCGTGGCCGCCGAACCAGCCGAAGAGCTTCTGGGTGCCATGCGCGACGAGTACGCCGCCCGTACCCACACGGAGGAGGAGCTGGCCCAGGTCGCGGCGGTCGAAGCAGGAACTGGTCATGGCGGCGTCTCCTGGGGTGGGGGAGGGGGGCCGGGTACGGCTCCTCCTCCACCGTCCGCCAGACCCGCCCCGCGCACCCGGCCCGATCGGCCGTACGAGTGACCCCGCCGCGTCCGGTGGCGCGCGGGCGCGGCCGGTGTGACCGTGGGGCCATGAGCATTCAGGTAAACCGGCTCGGCGACCCCGCGGTCCGGGCCTTCGTCACCGCGGTGAACGCCAACGACCGGGCCGCCTTCCAGGCCGTCCTCACGCCCGACGCGACCATGTCCGACGACGGTTCCGACCGGGACATCGCCGACTGGACCGAGCGCGAGATCTTCTCCTCCAACGGCCATATGGAGGTGGAGAACGAGTCCGACGGCGGGCGCACGCTGGTCGTCTCGTACCGCAACGACACGTGGGGCGAGATGCGCACGAAGTGGCGGTTCGACGTCGACGGCGGGAAGGTGTCCCGCTTCGAGACGGGCCAGGCCTGAGCCTCGCCCGGAGGCAGGCTGCCAGGCCCGACGTATCGGCAGGGCAACCGTTCCGCGACCCGGTGCCGCCCGCCGCTCCCCGACGGGCGGCACCGGGTCGGCACGGAGCGGCTGCCCTGCCCCCTCCCCCTTCACAGTGGCCTGTGGTGCCTCAGTGGCAGTTCTTGGAGCCGCTGTCGGCCGTCGTCCACGAGCAGGAGTCCTTGAGCGAGCCGCTCGGCTTGATGAGGCGGGCCTTGTCGCTGGTGTTGTTCCAGACGTACGAGCCGCGGCCCCAGTAGCGCACGCCCGAGGCGTTGGTGCCCTTGCCCGTGCGGACCTTGACGGTCTTGCCCGCGCCGATCTTGTAGCTGCCGAAGGTGTACGTGTAGCCGGTGTTGTCCTTCAGCTTGTAGCCCTTGAGCTGGATCGCCGAGCCGGAGTTGTTGTGGATGTTCACCCACTCCGCGTTCAGCGAGGAGTTGGTACGGCTGTCCCGGCCCGGACTGTCGTACTGGATGTAACCGAGGTGAAGTCCGCTCTGGTGGCGCGCGGCCGCGTTCGCCGGGGACACGGCGAGCAGCGAGGCCGACAGCGCGGCGGCGGCGAGGACGGCCGGGACCGCGGAACGTAAGCGCAAGATGTGCTCCGAGTGTGCTCTGAATGTGGAGTTCTCGTGGAGGGCTCGCTGAGCATACTGGGCGTGATGCGCGTAATTGACGCGGAGCGTCCTATTCCTTTTGTGCAGATGTTGGCCGACCGTGAGCGGCGGGTCACGGTCGGCCACTTGGCCGGGGGGTGCGTGCGGTGCGGGCGGTGCGCGCGGTGCGCTAACCCCGCCCGATGAACGGCATGTTCGTCGCGAGCACCGTCGCGAACTGCACATTCGCCTCAAGCGGCAGCTCCGCCATGTGCCGCACCGTCCGTGCCACGTCGGACACGTCCATCACCGGCTCGGGCATCAACTCCCCGTTGGCCTGCAGGATTCCGGACCGCATCCGCTCGGTCATGTCGGTCGCCGCGTTGCCGATGTCGATCTGGCCGCAGGCGATCCGGTAGGGGCGGCCGTCCAGGGAGAGGGACTTCGTCAGGCCGGTCAGCGCGTGCTTCGTCGTCGTGTACGCGATCGAGTGCGGGCGCGGGACCTGCGCCGAGATGGACCCGTTGTTGATGATCCGGCCGCCCTGCGGGTCCTGCTCCTTCATCTGCCGGAACGCCGCCTGCGCGCACAGGAACGCGCCGTTGAGGTTCGTGTCGACGACGTGCCGCCAGGCGGCGTAGGGCAGCTCCTCGACCGGGACGCCGCCGGGGCCGAACGTGCCGGCGTTGTTGAAGAGGAGATCGAGGCGGCCGAAGTTCTCGCGTACGGAGGAGAAGAGCGCGGCCACGTCCTGCGGCTCCGACACGTCGGTACGTACGCACAAGGACGTGCCCAAGGGTGTGGACGTCCCGTCGGGGGCGAGCGCCGCCGTCTCCTCCAGCGTCTCGACGCGGCGCCCCGCGAGCGCCACGGACCATCCCGCGCGCAGCAGTTCGACAGCGACGGCCCTGCCGATCCCGGAGCCCGCGCCGGTCACCACGGCCGTCCTTGTTTCCCCAGTTAGCTCTGCGTTCATGGCCCCGCAGCGTACGGGAGGGGTGTCCACGCGGACCTCATCCGCCCGCCATGTGGCTGTTGTGTACGCGACAGTCGGGCGTCGTCCCCCGCCACTTGCATGCCCCTGACAGCAATCGTCAGGGGAGGGCCACATGACACCCGCAGGCCGGCACCACGCACCCGAACTCCGAGCCGCCGCCCGCCACTTGGGCCGCCGCCGCTTCCTCACCGTCACCGGCGCGGCGGCCGCGCTCGCCTTCGCCACCAACCTGCCGACGGCGGGCGCCGCGAGCGCCGCCGAGCTCGACGCGCGAAAGATCAACAAAGACCCGTTCACCCTCGGCGTCGCATCGGGTGACCCGCTGCCCGGCTCCGTCCTGCTCTGGACCCGCCTCGCCCCGTCCCCGTACGAACCGGGCAGCGGCCTGCCGAACGAGCGCGTCACCGTCCAGTGGGAGCTCGCCCACGACGCCCGCTTCCGCCGGATCGCCAGACGCGGTTCGGTCACCGCGCACCCCGAGTTCAACCACTCCGTGCACGTCGAGGTGGACCACCTCGACGCCGGGCGGACCTACTACTTCCGCTTCAAGGCCGGCCAGTGGATCAGCGACACCGGCCGCACCCGCACCGCGCCCGCCACCGGCAGCAAGGTGAGCGCCCTGACGCTCGCCGCGGTGTCCTGCCAGGCGTACCACGACGGCTACTACACCCCGTACAAACACCTGGCGGAGGACGACGTCGACGTCGTCTTCCACCTGGGCGACTACCTCTACGAGTACGCGGTGAACGCGGTCGGCGGCGCCCGCAACTACACCGACCGCACGCTGCCCGCGCTCTATAACCGCGAGACGCAGACCCTCGAGGACTACCGACTGCGGTACGCCCTCTACAAGTCGGACCCCGACCTGCGCGCCGCGCACGCCGCGCACCCCTTCGTCGTCACCTGGGACGACCACGAGACCGAGAACAACTACGCGGGCGACCTCGACGAGAACGGCAACCCGCCCGCCGAGTTCCTCATCCGCCGCGCCGCCGCCTACCGCGCGTACTGGGAGAACCTGCCGCTGCGCAGCCCCCAGAGGCCGAGCGGCCCCGACCTCCAGCTCTACCGCCGCGTCAAGTGGGGGCGGCTCGCCCAGTTCGACATCCTGGACACCCGGCAGTACCGCTCCGACCAGGCGTACGGCGACAAGGCCCACGTCCCCGGACCGGAGACGGACGACCCGGCGCGCACCATCACCGGCGCCACGCAGGAGCGCTGGCTGATCGACGGCTGGCGCCGCTCGCAGGCGCTGTGGAACGTCGTGCCGCAGCAGGTCACCTTCTCCGAGCGGCGGCTCGACCTCAACGCCGAGGCGAAGCTGTCGATGGACGCCTGGGACGGCTACCGCGCGTCGCGGCAGCGGGTCCTCGACGGTGCGAAGTCCACCGGCATCGAGAACCTGATGGTGCTCACCGGTGACGTACACGTCGGGTACGCCTTCGACATCAAGGAGAGCTTCGACGACCAGTCGTCCAGGAACGTCGGTACGGAGATCGTCGCGACGTCCATCGCGAGCGGCAAGGACGGTGCAGAGAAGCCCGCGAACTGGGAGACCTACACCAAGGCCAACCCGCACATGAAGTTCTACAACGGGCGGCGGGGGTACGTGACGGTCGCCCTCGGCACCGAGTCCGCGCGCGCCGACTTCAAGACGGTGTCGGCGGTGACGACGCCGGGAGCACCGATCACGACGGCTGCGTCCTTCGTGACGGAGTCGGGCGACCCGGGGCTCAAGCCCGCGTAGTCGGACGGCAGTTGCGGGGTGCGCTCACTCGCCCGGGTAGCGCACCCCGATCCGCTCCCGTACCGCGTCCAGGGTCCGCATCACCGCGAGGGTGCCGTCGAGGGGGACGAGGGGGGACTCGGTGTCGCCGGCGCGCAGGCGGTGCATGACCTCGGCGGCCTCGTGCCGGAGGCTGTCGCGGGGGCCGTCGTCGGGGGCGGCGGTGAACTCCTCGGGGGCGCGGCCGTCGCGGTGCAGCACGAAGCGGTCCGGGAAGAAGAAGCCGTACGGGATGTCGATGCGGCCCCGCGAGCCCGTGACGGAGGCGGTGACGGGGGTGCCCGCGTTGATGGAGCAGTGCAACACGGCGTGAGCACCGCTCTCCCACGAGAGCAGCATTCCCGTCTGGAGATCAACGCCCTCATCCGAGAGCGCTGCTCTCGCACTCACCCCCGACGGCTCCCCGAGCAGCAGCTGCGCGAACGACACCGGGTACACCCCGAGATCGAGCAGCGCGCCACCGCCCTGTGCCGGATCCCGAAGGCGGTGCGCCGGAGGGAAGGGGCCCGCGAGCCCGAAGTCGGCCTGCACGGTGCGCACTTCACCGATCGCCCCGTCGTCGATGAGCGCCTTCAGTCGCCTGACCAGCGGATGGCAGTACATCCACATGGCCTCCATCAGGAACAGGCCGCGCCGCCTGGCCAGCGTCACCAGCTCCCGAGCCTCCCGCGCGTTCAGCGCGAACGCCTTCTCGCAGAGCACCGCACGGCCGGCCTCCAGACAGAGCCCGGCCGCCGCCCGATGCGCCGAGTGCGGTGTCGCGACGTACACGACATCGACGTCCGCGTCTGCGGCGAGCGCGCCCCAGTCGCCGTACGCGCGGGGTATCGCGAACCGTTCGGCGAACGCCTTCGCCGACGCGTCGGTGCGTGAGGCCACCGCCACGACCTCCGCGTCCGGCATGTCGAGCAGATTCGCCGTGAACGACGCGGCGATCCCGCCCGTCGCGAGGATGCCCCAGCGCACGGGCTCACGGTTGTCTTCCACCATTGGGGCCGCCCCTGTCCGTACCGCGCAGTACCGCGGAAATGGTCTCAACCAGCACAGCTGAGCTGAGAGCATAGGTAATCGCACGCCTAATCGGGAGGGAATCCGCATGCCGGAACACGGCAGCCGCACGACGGGAGGGGCCGAGGGGCCGCGCATACGGCAGTCCGGAACGGCAGAGCCGAGCGCCTCCGGCGAGCAGGCCGCAGCGGGAGCCGTCCCGGCTCAGGGCTCCGCCCGATCCGCGCGGGCGGCCGGAGAGCCGAGCGGCTCGTCCCTCGTCGCCGACGCACCCGGCCCGGCGCCCCGCGCACCCGGCCTCACCGCACGGCGCCGCACCAGCCTCCTCGTCACCCTCGCCCTCGGCGGGCTCACCGCGGTGCCGCCGCTCTCCATGGACATGTACCTCCCGGCCCTCCCGGAGGTCACCCGCTCGCTGCACACGCCCGCCGCGACCGCCCAGCTGACGCTCACCGCCTGCCTCGCCGGCATGGCGCTCGGGCAGCTGGCCGTCGGGCCGATGAGCGACAAGTGGGGGCGGCGCAGACCCCTGCTCATCGGCCTGTTCGTCTATATCTTCGCCACCGCGATCTGCGCCTTCGCGCCCACCGTCGAACTCCTCATCGGATTCCGGCTGTTGCAGGGCCTCGCGGGCGCCGCGGGCATCGTCATCGCCCGCGCCATCGTGCGTGATCTCTACGACGGCGTGGAGATGGCCCGGTTCTTCTCCACCCTCATGCTGATCTCCGGGGTCGCCCCGGTCGTGGCGCCCCTCATCGGCGGCCAGGTCCTGCGCCTCACCGACTGGCGCGGCGTCTTCGCCGTGCTCACCGCCGTCGGCATCGCCCTGACGGTCCTCGTCTGGCGGCGGCTCCCCGAGACCCTCGCCCCGGAGAAGCGGCACAGCGGCGGCACCGCCGAAGCCCTGCGCACCATGCGCGGACTGCTCGCCGACCGCGTCTTCACCGGCTACATGATCGCCGGCGGCTTCGCCTTCGCCGCGCTGTTCGCCTACATCTCCGCGTCGCCGTTCGTCATCCAGGAGATCTACGGCGCGTCCCCGCAGACCTTCAGCCTGCTCTTCGGCGTCAACTCCGTCGGCCTGATCGTCGTCGGCCAGATCAACGGCAAGATCCTCGTCGGCCGGGTCAGCCTCGACAAGGCGCTCACCTTCGGCCTCACCGTCATCACCCTCGCCGCGGCCGCGCTGCTCCTGATGACCTCCGGCGTCTTCGGCGACGTCGGCCTGTTCCCCGTCGCCGCCGGGCTCTTCGTCCTGATGTCGGCGATGGGCCTCGCGATGCCCAACACCAACGCGCTCGCCCTGATGCGCACCCCGCACGCCGCGGGCTCGGCCTCCGCGCTGCTCGGCACGTCCTCCTTCCTCATCGGCGCGATCGCCTCACCGCTGGTGGGCATCGCCGGCGAGGCCACGGCCGTCCCGATGGCCCTCGTACAGCTCGTCTGCGCCCTGGCGGCGATCGGCTGCTTCGTGGGACTGTGCCGACCCTGGCAGCGGACTACGCGGGGGGAGGCGGACCACTGACCGCGCCCCGTCTTCTGCGCCCCGGAACACCGGACCGCGCGGGACTCGACACGGATGAGATGACCCATCTCGTACGAGAGGTGCGCGCCCTGACGCGCGGCGAGCGGCCCTGGTGCGCGGGCGCCGTGGTGCTCGCGGGACGCGGCCCGGTGATCGCCGTCGAGGAGGCCGCGGGATACGCGGTGCGCTACAGCGCGTACGACCCGGTGGCCGACGCGGGTGTCGAACTGCCGCCCGAGGAGCGGGTGCCCGCCCGCACCGACACGCCCTTCGACCTGGCCTCGCTGACCAAGCTGTTCACCACCGTCGCCGCCATGCAGCAGCTGGAGCGCGGCAGGCTCGGCATCGACGCACTGGTGTCGGCGTACCTCCCCGAGTTCACGGCGGCCGCCGAGCACCGGATCAGCGTGCGCCAGCTGCTCACCCACACCTCGGGCCTGCGACCCGAACTCCCGCTGTACGCCTGCCCGGACGACCGGGCGCGGCTCGACGCCCTGCGCTCCGAGGCCCCCTCCGCCGAGCCGGGCACGTACCGCTACTCCGACCTGAACACGCTGCTCCTCCAGCACGTCCTTGAGCGCATCACCCGCCGCCCGCTCGACGTCCTCGTACGCGAGGGCATCACCCGGCCGCTCGGCATGGCGGCCACCGGCTTCGGGCCGCGCCCGGACGCGGCCGCCACCGAGGACCAGCGCACCCCCTGGGCCAAGGCCGACCGGGGGATGCTGCGGGGCGATGTGCACGACGAGAACGCCTGGGCGCTGGGCGGCGTCGCGGGCCACGCCGGGCTCTTCTCCACCGTGCGCGACCTCGCGGTGTTCTGCCGCGCGCTGCTGTGCGGCGGCTCCTACGGCACGGCGCGCATTCTCGGCCCGGACTTCGTGGAGTTGATGCTGATGCCGCCGGGGCTCGGCTTCGGCCTCGACCAGGAGTGGTTCATGGGGGAGCTGGCGGGGAGGGGCGCCGCGGGGCACACCGGCTTCACCGGTACGTCACTCGTCCTCGACCCTGCCACGGACACGTTCCTGATCCTGCTGGCGAACACGGTGCACCCCCGGCGGCGGGCGGCCGACAGTGCGCCGCGGGCTCGGGCGGCCACCCGCCTCGCGCGGGCGGCGCGGTGACGCTCCGCTGCGGGGTGCGGTGATTCGCCTGCGGGTGCGTGGGGGCTGGTCGCGCAGTTCCCCGCGCCCCTTCGGGGCCCGGACGTGGCTGGTCGCGCCCGCGCGGCGGAGCCGCACATGTCACGGCCCCGCGCCCCTTCGGGGCGCTCCCTCGCGGCCCGTAGAATCACCGGGTGAACCCCCCGATCTCCCAGGCCTCCCCCGCCGAAGCCCTGCGTGCCGCCCTCGGCGGGCTGCTTGCCGGGCTGCCGCCGAAGCAGGCCGCGCAGGCCGTTGAGCGGCTGATCGCCAGTTATCGGGGGCGTACCCCTACCGACGCCCCGATTCTGCGTGACCGCGCGGATGTCGCCGCGTATGCCGCGTACCGGATGCCCGCGACGTTCGAGGCGGTGCGTTCCGCGCTCGGTGCTCTCGCGGACGCGGCGCCCGAGGGGTGGGTGCCCGGCAGTCATGTGGATGTCGGCGGTGGCACCGGCGCGGCGGTCTGGGCGGCGAGCGCGACGTGGGGCGGTGAGCGGCCGGTGACTGTCCTTGACTGGGCCGAGCCCGCTCTTGCCCTGGGGCGTGAACTGGCGGCCGGGGTCCCGGAGTTGAAGGCGGTGCAGTGGCAGCGCTCTCGTATCGGAGCGGCGCTCAGCATCGAGAGCACTGATCTCGTCACGGTGTCGTACGTACTGAATGAGCTGACCGAGGCCGACCGGCGCTCCCTCGTGGACGCGGCCGCAGCAGCCGCGGCGCAGGCCGTCGTCATCATCGAGCCCGGCACCCCCGACGGCTACGCACGCGTCATCGAGGCCCGCGACCGGCTGATCGCCGCGGGCTTCCGGGTCGCCGCGCCCTGCCCGCACAGCGCCGCCTGCCCGATCGTGCCCGGCGAGGACTGGTGCCACTTCTCGGCGCGCGTCAGCCGCTCCTCCCTGCACCGGCAGGTCAAGGGTGGCTCATTGGCGTACGAGGACGAGAAGTTCAGCTATGTGGCGGCCGTCCGCTTCGACGCGGAGCCCGCGGCCAACCGCGTCGTGCGCAAGCCGCAGATCCGCAAGGGCCAGGTCCTGCTCGACCTGTGCGCGGCGGACGAGACCCTTGGCCGCGAGACGGTGACCAAGCGGCACGGCCCGCTGTACAAGGCGGCCCGCGACGCGGAGTGGGGCGACCCGTGGCCGCCCCACCAGGAGGGGTAGCCGGGAGTCACCCGCGCAGCTCCTGCGTGCAGCACTTCACGCTGCCGCCGCCCTTGAGCAGCTCGGTCAGATCCATGCCGATCGGTTCGTAGCCGCGGGCCCGCAGCGGCTCGAAGAGGCCGACCGCGGCCTGCGGGAGCAGGACGTGCAGGCCGTCCGACACCGCGTTGAGCCCCAGGGCCACCGCGTCCGGTTCCTCCGCGATCAGCGCGTGCGGGAAGAGCCGCCGCAGCACCGCCTGGCTGCCCGGTGAGAACGCCGGCGGGTAGTACATGACGTCGTTCGCCGCGTCGTCCAGGACGGCGAGCGCGGTGTCGAGGTGGTAGTAGCGGGGGTCGACGAGGTCGAGTCCGAGCACCGGGCGGCCGAAGAACTCCTGGGCCTCCCCGTGCGACAGCGGGCTGGCCCGGAAGCCGCGGCCCGCCAGGACGCAGGAGGACGTGACGGCGAAGTCGCCCTCGCCCTCGTTGATGTGCACCGGTTCGTGGAGGTCCGTGAAGCCGTGCTCCCGGAACCACTCCAGGTGGGCCTCGGCCTCGGGTCCGCGCTCCGGGTGGGCGAACCGGGCGCCGAGCACGCGTCCCTCGACGACGGTCGCGCCGTTCGCGGCGAAGACCATGTCCGGCAGGCCGGGGCGCGGGGTGAGCTCTTCGACGGTGTGACCGAGCGAGCGGTAGCGGTCGCGCAGGTCTTCCCACTGCGCGACGGCCAGTGGCACGTCGACGGGTTTGGAGGGGTCCATCCACGGATTGATGGAGTACGTGACCTTGAAGTGTGCCGGTGAGCACATCAGATAGCGCCGGGGTGTGGCGCGACGAGGAAAACGACTCAACGAGGGCTCCTCACGTACCGCGGTGGTCAGTTGTCGCTGCCTTCTGTGGGGCAGGTGCTGACCATGGTGCGGTGTGCGGAGCCCTCGCGCTGTGATCTGAACGGGTGGTTCGACAAGTGGTCACCCGGGGCGGGGGATGGTTAACACGCCATCCACGTCCCGGTCTCATGACCCGTCGTGCGCCGAGCGGCCTTCCTGGAGCTTGCGAAGGAGTTCACGCTTCTGTGCCTGCGGACTGAGCCCGCCGCCGATCTGGCCGTCGCGGCCCGAGCCCCGCAGTGCCTTGCGGGACAGCTTCGAGCGCGTACCGCCGACGCCCAGCATGTTTCCTGCTCCACCTCGTGACATGTGCGTACCTCCGGATCGAGAGTTCCCTTGGCGAGACGTCTCGTCTCGCTTCCTTGGATACTTTGAACGAGACGATGCGTCTTGTCAAGGGTTTTCGAGACGGTACGTCTCGCCTCGTTCGCTGCTACATTCGGAGACATGGCCACGAAATCCGCCCCTGACTCCACGCGCCGCAGCGAGCGCTCGCGCCGCGCCATCTATGACGCCGCCATGGACCTCGTCACCGAGGTCGGCTACGGCAAGCTCACCATCGAGGCGATCGCCGCCCGCGCGGGCGTCGGCAAGCAGACGATCTACCGCTGGTGGCCGTCCAAGGGCGCCGTCCTGCTCGACGCCTTCCTCGACCTCGGCGAACAGGCCACCCGGCAGGCGAGCGACGCGGCGGGCCACGAGACGACCCAGTACGAGATCCCGGACACCGGAGACCTGGAGACCGACCTCAAGAACGTCGTGCGGTCCACCATCGACGAGTTCAAGAACCCCAAGTACGACGCCCCTTGGCGCGCGCTCGCCGCCGAAGGCATGATCAACCCGGAGCTCAGCGCCGAGTACGTGGAGAAGCTCCTTGAGCCCTCGCTCCAGCTCTTCGTGAAGCGCCTGGAGATCGCCAAGGAAGCCGGCCAGGTCGCCCCCCATGTGGACCCGCGCATCGCCCTGGAGCTGTGGAGCGGCCCGCTCGCCCAGCGCTGGCTGCAGCGCACCGGACCGCTCACCCACGAGTACGGCGACAAGCTCGTCGAGTACGCCCTCTACGGCATCGCTCCGCGCTGATCGTCCGCCGCGGTCAGTCGGCCGGCCACCACCTCTGCAGGTCGGCGGCCCTCGCGGCCTTCCCGCCCTTCACCGGTGTCCGCGCGAGCAGGCCCGGCGCATCCGTGATCACGCCGTTGCAGCCGAGTCGCAGCGCCCGGTCGCGCTGCTTCGGGGTGGTCACCGTGTGCGCCCACACCCGCGGGACGCCGGAGTTGACCGCGCGGACCAGGTCGCGGTCGCGCGCCTTGTAGTCCACGTCCAGTACGTCCACGAAGCCCGCCCAGCGCTCGGGCCGGTCGCCGAGCATCTGCTTCTTGGTGCGCCACAGCTGCGCAAGCAGACCCATGCGGTGCGCGCGCAGCGCCACGGCCGGCTCGTTGGAGTTCACGAACACCGAGCGGGTCAGGCCACGCGCCCGGATCAGCGCGCCGAGCTTGCGCAGGCTGCGCGGGTCCTTCGCCTCCAGCATCAGCACGACCTGCCCGCCGAACCGGTCCAGGACCTCCGCGACCGTCGGCGGCCGCTCGGCGCGCCAGCTGCCGGGCAGCGCCCTGCCCGGCCGCAGCCGGACGTCCCGCCACTCCCGCCGGGTGAGCGCACGCACCGGTCCGGTGGACGTCGTCGTACGGTCCAGGGTCGCGTCGTGCATGGCGACCAGCGTGCCGTCGCGCAGCATCCGCGTATCGACGTCGATGACCTCGGCCGTGCCGCGCTCGTACGCCGCCACCAGGCCCGACATGCTGTTCTCCGGAACCTCCAGGGCGCCGCCCCGGTGTGCGGTGTAGACGACGCGGGGGAGCGCCTTCACCGTCAGCGGGCCACCGCCCCATTCCAGCGGGGCCAGCGGGCCGGTGGGTGCCGTGAGGGCCAGCGTGGTGAGGCTCGTGAGCCCCGTGAGTCCCGTGAGCACAGTCCTGGTGACCATGGCGAACACGGTAGGGGCGTATATCCCGTCTTCATGCGCAATGACGCGCGATGTCACCCTGCGCCTTGCATCACCCCTGCTACCCCGGATGTGGGCTCTGGCCCCCCGAGGCGCAGGATGGTGGGACCATGGGAGAGGCTTCTCGGCACAAGTGTGAGGTGAGGGGATAGATGGGCGCGGAGTTCGGCCGCCGTTCCGGCGGGCAGAGCAGGATTTCCCAGTGGCTTCGCCGCCGCCCCCGTCCGCAGGACGCGGACGCGACGGGCGACGCGGCGGAGCGCGAAGCGCTGCTCGTCGCCGCCGCGGGGGCAGGGTTTCCGCTCTCGCCCGCCGCGCACCCTTCCGCGTACCGATGTTCCTGCGACCGCATCGGATGTCCCACCCCCGCGCGGCACCCGCTCTCCTTCGCCTGGCAGACGCAGGCCACCACCGATCGTGCGCAGATCGAGCGATGGGCCAGGCACCAGCCGCAGGCCAACTTCATCACCGCCACGGGGATGGTGCACGACGTCCTCGACGTCCCGCTGGCCGCCGGACGCGCGGCCCTGGAGCGGCTGCTCGCCGAGGGCATCGACGTGGGGCCCGTCGCCGAGTCCGACGGTGTCATGGACGAGGGGCGGATGCTCTTCTTCACGCTCACCCGCGGCACCCCCGAGGACGAGGACGAGTGGTGGCCC